>JBEKLE010000007.1:0-69991 GCA_050010355.1 Rhodopila sp.
TCTGTCATTTCGCCTTCCCACTCGCTCGATTCGGTGGAGACCCAGTGATTCGACACTCGATTCCCGAGTCAAGTCGGAATGTGCAGCCAGCGAGCCGGAAGTGTGATTTTGTCAAACTAAGCGAGCATGCTTAATTTTTTGATGCACAAAGTGTCAAGAGCCAGGCGATAAGCGCCTATGAACCCGAACGCGGAGCCGGTGCCTGACGCCGGATCGGAGTCGTAGTGGCAGTTCCGTTCGCCGCCGCGGCCCCTGTGCCGCCCGGCGAACATCCTTGTGTGCAGGCTGATTGCCACTGCAGCAGAAGTATGCGGCGTATCTCGGCCACCGCCCTGGGGTTGGACTGCACGGAATGGCCGGAGCGGATGACCAACTCGGACGCCGCTTCGTCAATATGTGCACTGCTGTATTTTACCACCCCATCATCGCCGGTCTCAGCCGGACCATCGCCCTGAACGGCGATGATTGAATGAGCCGTGACGGTCGGCGCAATCGGGATCGAGGCGATCGTCGTGACGAAAGGGCTGCCCGGCGTCATTCCATAGACGCTGCCAAGGCGAATATTCTTCGTGTCGAGCTTCAAGGCATCGCTGTTCCCGACCAGCGTTTCTGCCGCCAGCCTGGTTACATTGAGTGGCAGCGTCACCAGCCTTCCGATCAACTGAGCCAGCGACGCAGCCGCTACAAAGCTTCCACGCTGCGGTGTGGCAACAAAAATGACCCGCGTCACATCGGGTATCGGCGTGACGAACAGGGCCTTGCGGATCATATCCCGGCTCTCGTCTTTCAGGACCAGGGCGTCAAGCGGCTTGGCGCTGAATGCATCGAACAGTCGCGAGCCGGAATTGATTACCAACATCTTCGCCAGCAGACCGCCTTGGCTGTGACCGACCAGCACCATGGCGTGCAGGGCCGGATCGCGCCGATCCGGATCCAGCTTGCTGACCGCGGCTGTAAGGGCGGTGCGCAGCTGAAGAGCCGATAGCGGTATCGGATTGCCGGTATTGTAGGTGAACAACCAGAACTGGAAGCGGTCTCGGATAGCCGGATCGTTCTGAAGGTCGTTGATAAGGTCGGCCCATCGCCCCGCGCTGGACGCAGTGCCATGGATTAGCACGACCGGTATCCGGCCGGGACGATAAGGTTCCAGCGCGACCAGTTGAGTCGGGAGAGTCTCGAACAGATCCCCTCGGAAAAACCCTGACACCTCTGTCTTCCAGATCGTCGGATTGCTCAGTGCATAGGCAAAAGCCGCGCTGGGTTCGTTCTCCAACGGCACCTGCTGGCCGCTGATCTCCACCATGCGATTCTCGTCGCCGGGATACAGCGTGAGAGTACCAGTGAACCGCCCGGTGGCTATGGCAGCCGGGGAGATGTCCACCTGTAGAAGTGCGGTGGTTGGAACCTTGAGCCGCCGGGCGACTTGGAAGCCGCGCGGGTCTCCGATCACATTCAGATCTGCGGCGAGTGGGGCTCCGAGACCAGCGTCACGATATCGGTTCTGCAGTCCTTCGATATGCAACTCGGCAGCCGGAACGAAACGTGTCAGCTCGTATCCCGCCCATTTCAGCTCATCTTGGTCGAATCTGACCGACAACACGCCAGACGGCAGAGGGTAATCGCCAGCGCGCAGGTCAACATGCTCGCCATCCCCCGCGGCCAAGCCGCGGGTCAACGCTCGGTTGTAGAGGTCGGCGGCCGTGCGCAGCCGCGGGTCGAACGGGTTGGGGCGATCCGCGGGGGAAGCGGGAAACAGGAATGCATAAGAATAGACGACGGTCGCTAGGAAATAAGAATGATCGTTGGACGCCTCGCCTCGCAGAAAGGTCATCTCGGCTAGCGCGAACAGCAAATCCCTGTCGCTGGCATTGGCGGACACGATCACGTTGAGCGCCCGTATGGCAGCCGATGGGTCTTGGGCATAGACATCAAAGAGGTCCAGTCGGCGGAGCACGGTCTGCGTTGATTCGCTGAGCCGACCCGTGGTCAAGGCATTGCTGGTGAGTTCGCTCTGGACTGTGCGGGCGTCGACACGTTCGACGGTGATCGGTGTGCCGCAGGCGGCAAGCACCAGACACAGCGCCATCAACCCCGTCGCCAAGTTTGCTCGTCGCGGTTCGAACCATCGGCGCCAATTCCTCACGAGAGCCCCTTCATCATGAAATCCACGTTAAGCAACACCGCTCATTACCGAAAGGCGAACGCCCGGTCATGGATCAGCCGACGCCAGCCAGTCGTTTCGATCAAAAACCCAAGCCCCAAGGTCCCTTGCGCGGCGCCATTTTCGACCGGTCGTGCCGCGACGGGCTTCGTTTTTGGTTAGTGTGGCGGCTCTTTCGCCCACTCGTAGCCATCACGGGCGCGCTGGTAGCCGTAGTCGAATAGCGCATGCATGAAGGCTGGGTCGAATGGCTGCGTCAACTTTATGGTAAAGTCCGATCCGATATAGGCCAAGTTGAAGTCGATGCCGTCATGCAGGGTAGTGTTGTACATTTGCATGACGTCGTTGTAGCCGCTGGCGGCGATCATGGTGGCGATCGCGCGCGCGGCGATGCCGAGCGTGCGGCGCTCCGTAACCGCCCATTCGGGATCAAGCCGGCCGTTGCGGATGACATAGGCGACCCCCGGAACGACATGCTGGCCGCGCTTCATGCGTTGTCGACGCTCCCGGGTCACCGCGGCGGGATAGAGAAACGCTTGCGCAAAGGCGCCCCCGTCCACATGCATCTCCTGATATGCCATACCGTCCAGGGTGACGTCGAACATCGTCGGCGGGAACGCCGCGGGGATGGCGGCAGAAGCGAGCAGAAGGCGGCGGATGGTGTCCAGCGCGCGCGGATGCCCGCTCGCGGCGATGGCACCAACGTTCCAAATCACGGGTTGCTGGGAATCGAGGTCCGTTGAGGCGATCAGAAGCAGTCGCCCGTCTCCATAGACCTTCGCGACGGCTGCTAGCATATCCTTGGTCAGATACCGGGAGATGGTCTCATACAGCGGGGAGTTATCGGCCATCGCGTCGTCGAATAGGGCCGCAGTGAAGTAACGCTGCAGGAGCACATGTGTTGGTGTAAGCTCGGTATAGACTGAACGCAGCTGCGGGTCGTAGCTGGATCCGAGATACGCGAAGGGCGCGGTTAGCGCGCCGGTACTGACGCCGGTCACCAGCTCGAATTCTGGGCGCGTGCCCTGCTCCGTCCATCCACACAAGATGCCCGCGCCGAAAGCGCCATTCTCGCCGCCGCCCGACACGGCCAGAAACTGCACCGCGGGCAGCGGTGCGTCTGGTGCGAGCCCGAGCGTTTCGCGTTGGCGTCGCTCGGCCGCCTGGAACTCAGCTTCGAGTGGCTCGGTTCCGTAGAGCGGGAAGAAGCGTTCGTTTGGAACGCCCAACACGCTGGCCTGCGTCGTCCGCTCCATCGGCACGGCCGGACCGCGCACCGGTCTGGCGCATCCGGACATCAGGGCTACGGTTCCGCCACCGACGGCAATGCCGAGGAGCCTACGCCGAGACTGCAATCCTAAGTTTGCTCCCATGCATCTTGGCCGGCGTATCGCGGCATGCTCATTAGATTTTGGTGATCTTCGATCCCTCGATGCCGAGGCCGGCCATCAGACCTTTTTGATTAAAAATGAAGGCGTAAACGTCCTGGGACAGCGTCGTCGAGCTGAACTTCTTCGCCATACCCTGGTCGACAACGACCACGCTGGGCCCGAGGCCAATTTCAAAGCCACTCGAGTCATCGAGGTATTTCAACGCTCCGGCGTTCATGAAAAACAGCGCATAGCCGAACCACTGCGCACCGGCCTGCAGGCCATAGGACGCGGCCGACGAGCGGTAATAGCCGACTGTATTGCCGCCCTGCAGTAGCACGCCCTCCCCGTAGGCGCCGCCAAGCAAGAAGCCGACCTTCACAATCTTTGGGAACACCAGCACGCCGAGTGCCTTCTCGTTCAACTGCCGCGCAGCCGGGTTGCCGGCGATTAGCTTTCGCAGCGCGGCCGCGGCGGCCTCGTCGGCCTGCGGATCGCTCTTCGGCGTGGCGCCAAAAGCGGCGGCTATCGGCACCAAGGTGACCAGGCTGGCCGCCAGGCCACGTCGCGTGAGGCTCATGGGTATCTCCTGATGATGAGGGATTGTATCGGGCGGCCGCCAAGCTCAGCGTCAATCACAGATGAGTCTGCAGCCAGTGTGAGTATTGCATTGTCGAACCTCAAAAGGTGCATTCACCGACTCAAAATAGTTTGGTGATGATGCTCACGAACAATACGACGCCGCTTATGGACATAAAGACGGCCATAATTAAGGGCGGTCGCGTGATCGGAAAGTGTCCGTGCAGACGAAGTTCTCTGATCTCAAATACATATTGGGTCGTGCCCATGAGCATTGCCACCGTCCCCGCCCCGGTCAGAAACAAACCCACCGCCCGCGGTGTATTGATATTCCTGCCGGGCAAGACTCCTCCAGCTTGCTCAAACGCCTGGAGAACTTTGTAGATGGTAAAGCCAAAACTCAGCATGGAAAGAGCGGTGCGGATCCAAGCCATCAACGTTCGGTCCGCTGCCATGCGTGTGCGGGCTGCCGCCAGGTTCGTTGAGTTCTTCGCCGGATGCTCGTCCGGAGCCTGACGCCACATTGTAAATGGGACCTCTGTGCCTGCTGCATTAAGTGACAGTGGTGTGGAATTTTGAATACCCATCGGCGGATTCACTATCTTCCCGGATACACGATGTGCCGCCGGCACGTCGCTTCGCTTCGCCTGGATGATACCACGAGGCCCGGCAATGCGGTCGCCGGAGCAACGTCCTTTAATACCAGCGCGAGGAGTGGTGGATCTACCTTGACGTGGGTCAAGTTGCACCGCTCTCCCACTCGCCGATCGCCGGAGGCGGACCGCCATCGCCGTGCGGGCGCAGACGGACCTATCGCCGGCTGATCAGGCGCCCGCCGCCAGCGCCTTCTCGTCCTTGCGCGGAAGCTTTGACGCTGGGGGCTTCGGGCGAGCCAGTGAATAGAACCTAACACCCTGGCGCCCTGCTTTTGTGGCTGCTTAATCTTGCCAGGATCCTTTGTCCATCGGAATGCGGCAAAGAGGCGGTTGATTGGGCCCTGACGTTCGGAGATCGAACAACACACCCCGGTGCCATTGCCTCGCGCTCCAGTGATAGCGGTACTAGCTGGCCAGGGTCAGTTCCACTCGCCGGTTTGCTGCTCGGCCTTTCGACGTATCGTTCGGCGCGACTGGCTGGGCCTCGCCAAACCCGTGCGCCTCGACGAGACTCGGATTTAGGCCTTGTGAAATCAAATACTCCATGACGTTTTCCGCACGTTTTTGCGACAGCATCTCGTTAGAGGTTATGCCCTGCCGCTGCAACGCCGGACCCACCGCGGCGTTATCGGTGTAGCCGTTCACCACGATCTTGTTCTGCTGCGTCGGCGCAAGTTTCGCCGCCATTTTGGCGACGATTTGCTTCCCCTGGTCACTGATCTGCCAGCCACCCGAGGGGAACAGCAGATCGCTGTTGACGGTATACTTGATGGCCCCCTGCAGCCGGCTGATCTGCGTCTTGTCCGCGGCGATCTGCTGCTGTAGCTGTTGGTTTTGCGCCTGAAGATCGTCGTATTTGCTCTGGGAGACGCAACCCGCGAGGCCCATGATTGATAGCAACGATCCAGCGATGAGGCTTTGCTTGATGAGATTTGTCACAGTTCGGAATCCCCTATGCCGGACAAACATGATCGTCGAAAGTGAGCAGTTGGTCCAAGGCTTAACCTACCAGGAAACCAGACTGCCGACAACTGTTGGCGTCAAACCTTGTGTTCCTGGCTCTGAAAGCGCTATGCAGTTTCGGCAATCGGTAAGCAGAACAAAAGCGTCCGAGAATTGCTGCCCTGGCATGTGACCGAAACGGCAGCCTCCCACCGTATACGCCTACCTCCCAAACAGGAGCGTCAAGGTAAGTTGAGCGGCCCAGACGGACCCGTTGTCTCCCGGCCGCACGATGTTGTAGTACCCTTCTGCTTTGATCGTCATCGCCTGTGTGCCGATTTTGAATGCCTTGCCGATCCCGCCTCCGACGGGCACAGTCCAGCGTTTGTCGTTTGTCGACGCCCAGTTGGCCGTGATGTTGGGGGAGGAGCTCACGGACCAACCGTCTCCAAAACGGTAGGCGACAATTGGGTTAAGCATCAGGCTATTACTCCTGTTGCTCCCATCGGGAGGTTCGCTTAAACTCCAAACATTGTTCGTAACGAACCCGAAGGTCCACGGGATGCTGCCCTGCCACGTGAACGCGACGGAGGGACCCAAGCCCCACCTGTTCTGACCCGTTGCGGCGTTGGTTGCCGTCGGGAAAGAAATCACCGGCCCAGCCCCCCAGAAGAACTTGTCACCCCAGGCCGGCGACAGGAACAGCGTCGTTTGCAAATTGTTGAGACCGTCTTCCCAGGAATCGCCTGGCTTCTTCGGCGCCTGTGTAATAAAGGCCTCCTTGCTTCGGGCGATGAGGAACCAGTCGTCGTTCAGCGAGATCGGGACCACGGCATTGCTAAGTTCCAAAGTGTTTGTTGTGGCGTCGTAGTAGCCGTCCTCAAACGACGCTTTGTATCGAAGCGGCAGCGTGTAGAATCGTGTCACTGGATTTTCCGATTCCTTTTCGTACTCCTCGTTGGTCTCGTCGGCAGCCGACTGTGCGCTTGCTCGCGTGACCCACAGCAAGAGCGCGAGACCAATCAGCCTGGTGGCGATTCGGCGTGAGGATGGCAAAGCCGAGTTGCCAGGTTCTCGGGATCTACATAACATCGGCTTAGCCTTGCCTACCTAGAGGACGAGTTATCCAGCTTATGCCTCGGAGGAGGAACCCAGCGCTTCACGCTGATCGAAGTCCAACCGGGGGCTTGTACTTTGGTCATCCCCAGGTCGCACGTGCCAGCGTCGCGGGGTCCCCCTTCAGGTGTAAACTCGTCTACTAGAACGAGAAATTCACCGCGAGCATCGGGCCCTTGATCGCTAGGCACTGCAGACACCCACACCGGGTCTGCGGCGCTAACATGTGGCAAAAAACGACTCACGTTCCTTCGTCCGCTCCGGCCAAATCGCGCTCGAGGAAGAAGTTTAGAAACGTCCGGATAACCGCGATTGCGGCCAACCGTTCGATATCCGTCCAACCTGGAGCGATCGCGGTTTCGATGATGTCCGCTGCTAGCTGAAACGTCAGGCCGGCAACCAGCCAGCGCGCGTAACGCGCCCAAATACCACGAAACGGCTGGTCCGGAGCCAACGGAGATAGCATCGCCCGGAGCCCGCGAACGAATGCCTCGCACGACCCAAAGGTTATGACCACCAGCGCCATTGATTCAATGACGGCGATTGCGATTCGTGTTATGATATCGAACCAATATTCCATAGAACCCCTTCATTCGACGGCGTTGTCATTCCTTAAACGTCACGGCAATCAGCCCCATGAGTCCGAGGAGCGCTACAAAGCCTCCCACGACCACGGCCAATGAGGGTGGTGCCTCGATGCCCGCCGCCCTCAGGCTTCGCAGATCCCGAACATGCTGCGCGCCAGCGATACCGACCACGCTGAGCCCGATAAGGATCATCGTAGCCCCAAAGCCCCGTGAACCGATGACCCCCTCCTGGAATGCGCCCTTGAGTCCGATCTCCCGGATCTGGAAGAACTTGTAAATGGAGAACCCGAACGAGATCAGCGATACCCCGGTCCGGAGCCAGGCCATCATCGTACGTTCGTACGCCAGCCGAGTGCGCTCCATGCTCAGGTAATTAGGGTCTGCGCGGCTCCACGTTCCCTGTTCCCCCAGGATGAGGTCAACACAGTACGAGATTGCCCGTTGCCACGGTTTGCCTTCTGAAGTGGGTCGCGGCGATTGGCTCATCGGATTGCACTCCAATGTTCGAAGCGGATAAGCCGGGGAATCGCGCATGACACAGCGGCGGTCGTGAACGTTTTCCATAAGAATGTCTGTTCGAACCTTCAGCGGATTGAGATGTCGAATGCTGCTCGGAGCGGAGGTTACATGCCGGACAGCCTGGTGACGAACTTCTCGGCCAACGCTGCAAGGGGGTATTTAATCAGCAACAGCGGTAGCATTGGCAGCAGCGCGGCGATCAGCAATTGGGCCCACAATTTCCCGCTGACCGGAGCTAATCGCATATTTCGCACGACGTTGACGCTGTTGGACAGGTCGGCCAGGGACTGCAAATCTGGCGTGCCCAACAGTGGCTCTCCAGGATCGGCCGTGCGGAGCCATTTTATGTCGAAGCTGTCCACATAGCGTGAGGCGAGAGTCCCATAATCGCCCAGGCCCTTGATCTTGGCTGCCCAGAGCCTGGGGCTGAAAAGAAAAAGCGGCCCGGCGAACAGCACCGCATCGACCGAAAGAGTTAGCACGAGCGAGGGGTAAATCGCCTCGAACGTCATGGTGCCCAAAGATATTTCCTCTGCGAAGGAGGCCGATTGAAGCGCCGAAATTGCCAGTATCAACGGAATAAAACAGGTATGCACATGTTCCAGAGATCCGAGGCCGGCAGCGCCATCAGGATGGGTCGGCACCAGATGAAGCTCCAGTTTGGTGATCCGCCAGAGAAAGTACGTCCAGTGGCAAAGTCGCCAGAGCCAGCGAAGCAGCAGGAACCGAAACAGTGTCAGGCAGACAATCCAGTACCACAGACCCGCCATTGTTAGGTCAGTTCCGACACGAAATGGGTCATGGGCGGCCGTCGCTCCGGCCAACTGGAGCGACGGGGCAGCCAATGACATCAAAATTCCAGCCAACAGGCACAGCACCTCCGCAAACCAGGAATCCTTCCACCGGGTGGCGTGTGCGATTTCCGCCGCCAGGGCCGGCAAAGCCGGTTTAGTAACGATTTCCTTCCGGCCCAGCCCACTGACGAATCCCGTCATCATTGGATCGACCCACGCTTCGCACATGAAGAACAGCGGGATGACTACAAGCAGGCGGATATGCCCGGCGATGACTGACACAGAAAAAAGACGAGGGGTAAGTCCCTCGATCACCGCCGATGCCAGCAGCACGGTCCAAAGGAAGGCACCTAGCGCCAATCCAAGTGGTACGGTGTTCGTTCCGTTCCGGACCAGGCCAACGCGGATGCCCAGCCTATGGAGCGGCCCCCCGAGCAACGAGAAATCCTCTATTCTATTGTTTTCTCCCATCTCTTGCATCTCACTCACTCTCACTGCGTGATCAAATCGCCGGACGGTCGGGCGCCCCCGTGGGTCCATCCCGGCATCGTCTCGGCAAGAGCACGCACGACGCTTTATCCGGATCCACCCGCCGAAGCACGATCGCGCCACCAGTGCGCAACGCGCGCGATCGGTCCGCGCAGCAGCAGGTACGGAACGAAGGCAAGCAGGAACGCGACAATCACCGTCTCGACCGGATAGAACGCCTTGAACACGATGATCTGATAGATCGTGTCCATGGCCAGTCCCAGGAGAATGACCCGGGCTGTCGAGATCAGTCCTTCGCGCAGGCGGCCGGCACGGTGCGCCCTGTTGGTCAGAATGGTCCAGAGATAAGGGGACCGCCCGATCCGCGCGTCGGTCATGCCGTCATGCAGTGCCGCAATCGTCGCCATGACGGGCTGGAGAATGAAGCGGAATTTCATTGGGCCGCCTGGGCGATCAATAATGTTCTGCCAGAGCCGCTGACGGGACTCAGCCGACAAGTCATACCAAGCGACGCCACTTATAATAAGTGCGATCGCGAGAACGACGACCAGTTGGGCCAGGAAGACTTTGGTCTTGGATGGGGCTTCGGTTATCATATCAACTGCGTCTCATGCGTGGCGCCACGGAAATCTGGTCATGTGAACCATGATTGCTGGCGTTCCTCGATCTTCTGGACAACGTGTTTCTCCCTCTCGTTGGACGCTCGGCGCGCTCATTCTTCGCCCTGTTGATCGGAACATCCTCAGAAGATAAAGGTGATTTGTGTCCTGAGCTGCCAGGTCGAGCCGAATTGCGGGCGTAGCGCGTTGTAGTACGAACCAATACTGAGATTCACAGGCAATTTTCCCGCGATCTTTATGACTCGACCGACCTGACCGCCCAGCGGCAAGGTCCATGCCTTGTCGCCAGAGGCGGGCCATTTGGCGGTGATGACCGGGGACGTGCCGACATACCAGCCCCCGCCGAAATTGTAGTTTGCGAACGGCTGAGCCAGGAACATGCTGTATTTCGTACCACTCGGTCCCGGGGTGCCGCCGAACGACCAAACATTGTTGACAAGCACGCCTGCGACCCACGGTCCCTTCATGTAGACTACGAGACCGGTCGGACCTGCTCCCCAGACATTGGAGCCAAGAGTGCTGTCGCTGCTCGTGGGTACCTGGACGATCGGTCCAATACCCCACAGCCAACCATTGCTCGGCTGGCTCGGCGAGAGGAACGCCGAAAACGAGGTCGGCCCGGTGCCGAATGGCACGGTTTGCGCCGGCTGCAGCGACGGCTGCCAGATCAGAGGCAGGATCGTTCGCGTGATGATGTTCCAATCCTGGCTGATATGGATTGGCAGGACCGGCTGGATGTTGAGGATTTCCTGCGTGCCCTTATGCGGGCCGGTGTTGAAGTTGGTGTTGCTCTGAAATGGGACACTGTAGAGGTCGCCGATCGGGTTTTGCAATTGCTTGGCAAGATCGGTCTCGCTCTCCGCCTCCACGGCCTCCAGGCTACTGGGCGCCGGCGGTGCGCTCGCTGCCGCTGACTGGGCATGGGCTGCCGTTCCCGCCGCGAAAAGCAATGGTGCGAGCAGGATCGCGCTTGACCTTAGCCTGACAATCATTTTGCTAACGACCTTCGTTCATTTCGCGACAACTTGGCCGAATTTTGGTTCGGGTTGGTTGCCACGCCCGCGGCCTCGCGACGGCGGTCAAATCGGTTGGTCGATTGTCGAAGCGTGTTGTGGTCGGACGAAACCCGTTGTTCCGTTCTTTTGGTCATCAACTCAGTTAGCCCTGCCCTAATAGCGCGGGCTTCCATGGCCCGTTCATCGAGCGGAATCGTAGGTAATCCGCCCGGGTGTGACACCGGCAGACTGCGCAAGTGATCCATGATCGCCTGCCATTCCTTGATCTCATGGACAGCGTCCTTCCCCGTCCCCATGGCGACGCTGCGCTTGTCCGTGGTGCCCGGCGGCGGCAGCAGGTCGGGGGTGTCGATGCGCGGGTCGTCGAGCGCCTCGACCCTCGACCCGAACGGCTGCCCTGCTTTGTTCTTGGGTAGAAGCGTCAGTTTGCCCTTGGTGTATTTCGGGATGGCCACGAGGACGATGCCGAGATATAGCGGGCACGTAAGGCTGTACAGCCGTTCGTCCTTCCCCGAGGTGTCGATCACCTGATAGCCGCGATCCAGGTCCCCCAGTTCGATTTCCGTCACCACGTCGAACATTGGGCGCGACTTGTCGTAACGGAACCTCATGCCCGAGGCGCGAGGGAAGTACTCGCCGGGGTGGGCGGGGCTGTCGATGAGCAGAAACTCAAGCACATGCTTGAGTTCCTCGCCGGTGAGGTAGGCGGTCACCAGCGCGCTGCCGGCCGTCATGTCCACCACACCGGCGCCAAGCGGCGCCACGGTGAACACGTCGTAGACCGTCTGCACGCCCGTCTTGCCTCGCGTCAAGCCGGCACGGATCATCCCATTGGCGCTGAAGCCGATGTCCGCTTCTGTCGCCTTCCTGAAGGCGTCGGTGACGAGATTGGCGAGCGGCGTGCCGGCGGCGATGTCGGTGAACGTGTTGGGCAGGTCTCTTGGCACCACCGCAAGGGGTTGATCGACGCTGTAACCGCGGGACGCGAACACGGCCGCTGTGACCGACTTCTTGAACGTCTCAATCGCATCACCGATGGCGTGATCGCCGGCAATGGTGTCGTCGATCGGATGAAGCCGGTAGAACTCGACCGTCAGCCTGTCGCCGTCCAGGGTGATCACCAGTTCGCCGAGATTGCGTCCTTCCAATCCGGTCTGCACCACGGGCGTCCGGCCGTTGACGATGATCGCCTCTTCCAGTTCGGTGTGGCTGTGGCCGCCGATCACCACGTCGATGCCCGGCACGGCCTTGGCCAGGTGCACGTCGTCGCCTTCGGTGAAGCGTCCGTCCTTGCCTTTCTGCACGCCGCCGTGGCTGAGAGCGATGACGACGTCCACGTTCTCCGTCTCGCGAAGGATCGCCACCATTTCCTTGGCAGTCTCGATGGCGTCGGTGAACGAAACCGCGCCTGCGCCCGTGGTGTAGATCATGGCCTCTTTGCCGAGCACTCCGAAGAGGCCGAAGCGGATGCCGCCGCGCTCGATCACCCGGTATCGGCGAATCACCTTGTCCTGGGCGAGCCGCTGTAGCGTCGTCAGCGTTGCGTCTGTCCCCGCGAAACTGGAGTTTGCGGCAAGCACCGCCGGAATGCGGCCGGCCTTGGCGGCCACATCGATCGACTGGCCCAGACCTTCCGGCCCAAGGTCGAAATCGTGATTGCCAAGAGTGACGGCATCGTAGCCCATCAGGGACATGATCTGCAGTTCGCCGCCGGTCTCGCGGCTGGCGGCGCCGAAAGCGGTCCCCATGCTGTAATCGCCCGCGTCAAGCACCAGCACGGGACCCCGACCCGCGCGCGCCTGTTTCCTCGTCGCGATCACGGAGGCGAGACGCTCGTATCCGCCTCGGGTGGTGTCGTCGTTGAGGGTGTACGGCGTGTAGTCCGAAGACGGACCCATGCCGATGAACGCTGAGTGCATATCGTTCGTGTGCAGGATCGTGAAGGTCTTCTTCATCTCATTCTCCTCCGCTGCCGCGGGGCGTGTACCGGTCAGGATCGCCGCTCCAACCGCCGTCGCACTGGCCAGAAATTCGCGACGAGAGGGTGTTTCGCCTGGCCTGGGGGCGGCGATCTTCGTCGCCACTGCGGCCGTGCTTCCTTCCGATGCTTTCATCGACGTGCACTTTCGATATTCCGATGACTTCGCCGCTCACCAACGCGCTGCTTACGGCCCCTGGGATGTGAGCAGCGAGGCTGCGCGGCGAGGGTGGCGTCTGCTGCGGAAGCGCGTGTTGCGCCTGTACCCCGCGGGCCGTAGTCTGCCCGCGGGGTACCCACTCGCCCTTTCACCCCCTCAATCGATGAAAGGCCGTCGGCTAGTGGCTCGCGCCACCGCTGGCGTTCTGTAGACTCTCCATCACTGCGTCCAGATTGAACGAAGCCGCCTTCTGGCGCGGCGGGAACGCCACGAACCCGGGAATCTGCTCCGCGACAACCGCCTGCATCGCGTAGATCAGGTAGACGTGGGTGATTACCCAATCCCAGTAGGTATTCGAATTGTCGTCGGCTCGCTCGAACGGATCGCGACGCAAATTGAAGATCTTCGGGACGCGTAGTTTCACGAACGGCTCCGCCCAGCATTGCATCCGCGTTGCCCGCTGCTCCGCCAACACCATCTTCCAGTCCCTCATCCGGATCGCCAGCACTTCCCCATCATCGCTGATATAGATGAAACTCTCGCGCGGGCTCTCCTTCACTTCGCCGGTCAGATACGGCAGCAGATTGAAGCCATCGACATGGACCTTGTAGGTCTTGTCGCCAATCTTATGGCCTTTGAGCAGTTTGTCCTTGATCTCGGGCTCTCCCGCGGCGGCGAGGAACGTCGCCATCCAGTCCTGGTGGGTGACGATGCCGTTGAGCACCGTGCCGGCCTTGAACTTCCCGGGCCAGCGCACGAACGCCGGCACGCGCCAGCCGCCTTCCCAGTTGGTGTTCTTCTCGGCCCGGAACGGGGTGATCCCGGCGTCCGGCCAACTGTTGTAGTGCGGGCCGTTATCCGTGGAGTACATGACGATCGTGTCGTCGGCGATGCCCAGTTCGTCAAGCTTGTTCAGCATCTCGCCGATATGCTCGTCATGCGCGACCATCACGTCGTTGTAGTCGCCCTGGCCGCTCTTTCCTTTGTGCTTCTCGGCCGGATGGGTCCGGAAATGCATGGCCGTGGTGTTGTACCAGAGGAAGAACGGCTTATCCGCCTTGTGCTGCTTATCGATGAAACTCAGCGCCTGCTCGGTCACCTCATCGTCAATGGTTTCCATGCGCTTCTTGGTGAGCGGGCCGGTGTCCTCGATCTTCTGGCCACCCTTGCCGTCCGCCCAGCAATGCAGCACGCCGCGGGGACCGAAGCGCTTCTTGAATTCCGGCATCTTGGGATAGTCAGGGTCTTCCGGTTCCTCTTCGGCGTTCAGGTGATAGAGATTGCCGAAGAACTCGTCGAACCCGTGCATGGTCGGCAGGAATTCGTCCTTGTCGCCGAGATGGTTCTTGCCGAACTGGCCAGTTGCGTACCCCAACGGCTTCAGCAGTTCCGCGATCGTCGGGTCCTCTGCCGACAAGCCGAGATCCGCACCCGGCACGCCGACCTTCGTCAGACCGGTGCGGATCGGGTTCTGGCCGGTGATGAAAGCAGCGCGGCCAGCCGTGCAGCTTTGTTGAGCGTAGTAGTCCGTGAAGGCCACGCCCTCATTGGCAACGCGGTCGATGTTGGGTGTACGGTAACCCATTTGCCCGCGGCTGTTGTAGCTGATGTTCCACCAGCCGATGTCATCCCCCCACAGGATCAGAATATTGGGTTGCTTCGTTGCCATGAATTTTTCCTCTCGTTTTCAACTATTCGCCAGGACGGTGGCCCTTGACGAAATGAGGCGGCATCTCGTCACGCAATTCTTCCGGGCGCACCTGGAAACGATGCCTGGACGGGACGTTCGGCCCGTAGGCTTTGTTCTTGCTGTGGTGCCGCCGATACTGGGTTCACCCGGCTGAAGGGTGACGGCGACGCTCTATCTCCGTGGCAGAATCGGAACTTTCGGCCACTTCCGCACGGACAAGGCTTGTACGGGCCGCGCCTCGCATCCTCGGTGGCGACCAAGGCCATCACATCGGAGGGCGGGCGACCCAGCCTAAGCAGCTGACCCATCGTCTGCATGGCCGGCCTTGTGTGTGTGAAAAATAGTTCCAGGCCGGAACAAAGGTAGTTTTGGCCGGGCTCACCGTCGCGCGACAACGCGAACCGGTCCTTTGGACAGCCGCCATTGCAGAGTGGCCTGACTTTGCAGTTTTGGCACTGGGTGGTCAGCGTATCGCGCTTGTCCTGGCCAAATTTGCGCTGCTCGGGCGAGGCCACCAGGGTCTGCATATGCGTTTGGTGGATATTGCCCAGGAGAAAGCGTGGCTCGACGAAATGATCGCAAGAGTAAAGATCGCCGTTGGCCTCCAGCGCGGGACCGTAGCCGCAGGTGGGCGCGTGAATGCACAGAAGATGCCGGTCGAACAACGCCTCCAGCGTTACATCGAAGAGCTGAACGTACACCCGGCCCACGTCGTGGCGGACCCACTCCTCGAAGATGTCCACGAGGAAGCGGCCGTATTGCTCACTACCGACCGAACGTTCGGTGACGAGGTTGCCGGCTTGCATATAGAGTAGACGCTTTTGGCCGGGCCGCTCGCTCCAGCCCTGGTTGGCGATTTCCAGGGTCTCCTGGGTCGCACGCTCGACGATCGGGATGAACTGCACCCATTTTGCACCAAGTTCGTCGCGGAAAAAGCGGTAGACGGTGCTGCCGTGTTGCTCATTAGCGGCGTTCACCGTGCATAGGATATTGAATTCTACGCCATACTGGCGCAGGTGCCGCCAACCTCGCATGACGAGGTCGAACGTCCCCTGTCCGCGGCGATCGACCCGATAGGCGTCGTGGAGTTCCCGCGGCCCATCAACGCTCAAACCGACCAGGAAATTGTGTTCCTTGAAGAAGACGCACCAGTCATCATCGATAAGGATACCGTTGGTCTGAAAGGTATGTTGTACGTTCTGACCAGGCCGGCGGTATTGTTCAACGAGTTCGACAGCGCGCCTGAAGAATTCAAGCTTCATGAGCGTCGGCTCGCCGCCCTGCCACGCCACGGTTACCTGCGGCGTACGGTGCGACTCGAGCAATTGACTGATATACGCCTCAAGCGTCGCATCCGACATTCGGTGCTTGTCGTTGGGATACAGCGCCTCTTTGGACAGAAAAAAACAATAGGTGCAATCGATGTTGCAAGTGGATCCGCTCGGTTTCGCCAGTAGATGGAAGCCCGGCGGAGAGCCGATCGGCGGTTCGCGTGGCCGAACCGCGTCGATGTGGCCGCTCATGTGTCAGGCGCTCCCCCTGCTCGGCAGTACCGGGTCGTGACGACCACGTCGTTTCCTTCCACGCTGCCAGGATCGGTAATGCAAACGGCCAACGTTGCCGTCAGTAGTGCTGAAACGACGATACCCGGACGACCCCAACCTCACATTGATGTCGATCAAAGCTGCGATTGCCAGGCCGCGACGCGCTCCACACCATCCCGGCCTGTTTCGCCGTTACTCAGGGCACGGACGCAGCGCATGTCAGGCTATTCAGTTTCGGCTGAAATGCTCACAAGTCGTACGATCAGCTCACGTTGCGTTGCCAGTAGTTGTCCTGGGGCTTAGCCAAGGCACTGGATGTGCCGAGGGTTCGGCCCCGTATGGCAGTTTTAGCCGCCGCCTCCGCCCAGTCCGCCCACGACGCGCGGAATGGCAAGGTTAACCCCATCGCAGGCCGTCCCGGAACCCGTAATGACGACATTAATAACGCTACCGGCAGCTTTCCCCTTGACGACAGCTTTCTTGCCCGTCCCACCAACCTCCGTGGCGTCCATCTCAAAGTCTCTATCTTTATTGAGTGACCCGGAGAGATGGGCTATATGTTGCCCTTGATCCCACGCGACAAAGCCGGTCAAGCTGTTATCCGATCCGAGGGTAATGTGCCAATCCAGCCCGGGGCAGCCACCAACAACGGCCCCCGTATGAAACGCGTATAGCCCGGCCGACCCTGACTGTGCCAAAGCTGGATGGAGTAACGCGGCCGCCGATAAGGCGACTGAGGCGACCGTCATCCTGAACATTCTGGGTCTCATCGTATTTCCTTCCGTTTGAACAGAGCGTTGCTGCTCCGATTTGTATCGCTGTGACGTCTAGCCAACAAAACCCGGACAGGCCTATGCAGAAATGGCAGGCCGAACTTTGTAGCTAATCGAAATCGGCTGCGAGAATAGCCGGTGCAGCATCCATCCTGTTGCTCCATCCTGTGATTGGCTTTGATCGCAGCGCTACAAAAGTAGTGGCCATGCATGAGCCCGGCCCTGCGAATATTTTGTTGGTCACGCCCGGCGCACCGACGGAATATGCTGCACCCAAGATGGGCCCACTGATAGCCAAGGCCGATGTCAACGTAGCCCCCCTTGGATGCACCGGGCGACGAGCCCGCGGCTGCGTCAAGCGCTCCGCCTGTAGCGGAGTGACCCTCGAAGCCACGACACCGCAAAGCCTGAAGACGCGTGACCGCAGCGCAGGTCATCGGGATCAGTCACAACTTCGTGCGCGTCGGGTCTGGTCCGCCTGTTGTGGGGCCAAATCTTCCCCGGCGACCAGTAAAACCATAGAGTAGAGCAGCGCGATGATCTTCCTGCTCGGTTTGCAGTAGCATCCACGGAAGAGCTGACGATGGTTGACGATCGGGATGCCGAAGCATCCACTGGCTCATTGCGAGGTGCTCTTTTTCTGACCGGCCGCGTAACCTTGTTGATACGAGGCCTGCTGATTCTTCTTCACCGAGTCGTAAATCAACCCGCCGACCAAACCTGCTCCCGCACCAGCGACGGCGCCGAGCCCGGCATTCCCGCCGATGGCGCCCAGCGCAGCCCCAGCTGCGGCACCGCCTGCCGTGCCGGTAAGTGCTCGCTGCTGAGTATCGGACATGCCTGTGCAGCCAGCAAGCAAGAGACAACCGAGTACGGCCGCTTTGATTGATTTCATTATATTCTCCATTCGCGCCTTCAGTTCAGCGCAACTTCCGGCAAGGGTAGGTATCGACTAGGTACGAAAGAATCGCATCGGCCGGCGCAAGTGTTTGGACGCTCGGCTTCTGCTTGATCCATGCGACGAACCCGGCGATTGCCCCGGTGCGCGTTGGCCGTGGGTCGGTCATACAGAACAGCTTCGACCGCAGGCCATCCTGCTCCTCATCCAGTGTCTGATAAACGCCAACCGCGAAGCCCTGGCAGAAATTCGCCGCAGCAGTCATCAGCGGATCGCCTGGTTCGGCCGAACACAGCGCGACAATGTCACCAGCCGAACGAAGTTGGAAGTTGTCCTCACTGACTGCGGCGCCAGCCACGGTCGGTAAAGCTGTCGCCAACAGTAGCATACCGATGCCGGCACCTAACGTTCCACAGCCCATGTTTCTCTCCTCCACTTTCGCGTTTCAGTCGTCAGTTGGGTCGACACGGCTCGTGGCGAACGATCTCGGATCTGATCGGCGCCCGCCGTGGTTTCGCAAAGGTTGCCCGCGGTCAGGTCGAATAGTTCTGTCATTATCGATGGTTCCTGAGCCGTTCACCAACCGAACCCGCTAGCGCCGCTCGGATGAGCCGATCCGGTCTGGCCAGATCGTTCAGCCGCCTCCCGGGTCATCGTCCGCCTCGCCCGCAATCGGCGCCGGTGCGCCAACCTTCTGCCATGTCGTGTCGGGGTCGAACCGGGTCATGCCCTTTGCGATCGCTGGCGTCGTCGGCCCGAGATCCTTCTCGTAGATCTCACCGTCCTGGTTGACGACGAACGTCTTCACCCCAGTGCTGCCCCAGTGTGCGGGCCATGCAACGAGGCCGAAACCGCCCAGCATCTTCCCGTTCACCACATAGTCGTAGGCGCCACCTGGGGCATGTGGACCCTGACCCTTCAGCATCCCGAAGTAATAGCCGTGAAAAGGCTGCTGCTCGGCGTTTTCTCCCGGGTGGTAGCCGGCGGCGCGGGCCTCCGCGATCAACGGGCCGAGCGGACTCGGTGATTGGTCTACCTCGGTCGGCCAGTAGAGTCCGTCGTGCTTGCCGGGGCTGCTCAGTAGACGCGCCGCGTAAACGTGCAGCTTGTTGCCGTCGTGCAGGTCTTGCATGTACTCGATCTGCGCGTCGACATAGGCAAGCATGACCTGCTGCGTATAAAGCTCATTGGCGCCGATACGACGATCGAGGATCTCCTCCCGCCCCGCTGCTACGTCGAAGGTCCAGCCCTGCGATGCGTGCTTCAGCGGGATCGCGAATGGCCAGTCATCCGCGCCGATCGAGAGCGTCGCGGCATCGCCCTTCACGTCGATCGCGTGCTTTGCGTCATAGGCCGCGACAAATTTTTGACGCTGCGCTTCGTTGGCGACCGGGTCGCCGGCGCTGACGTCGCGCAATCCAGCTTCCCCGAAAAGCAACCGCAGTTGTGCCACGTTGCCGGCACGTACGGCCGCAACTAGCGTATCGATTGCCGCGTCCGGCGACGCGAAGCGCTCCGGGGAGTCGCCTGGCGGGGCCGCGGCAAGCACCGGCAGCGCAACCAGGATTGGGGTAAGCCAGGACCTGAAAGATCGCGCATACATCAGCGACGTCCCCCTCTGGCGGCACCGCCGCCCGCACGACCAGCACCACCGCCACCATGGGCCGCGGCTCTACCCACGCCACCGGCCCCGGCCATTCCTTGGCGGCTGGCGCGACCCTGTGCAGATTGAGCGCGGGTAGCCGCACCGTTGCCAACGCCCCTGAACGCGGGGGCTCCCCCGCCAGCTGCATTCGCCCGTGTGGTGTTTGGCAGCGTGCCCTGTCCATTCGGCCGCGAAGCATTCGACAGCTTGCCTTGAGCGCTGCCAGCCGCGCCCACGGTCGGTCCCCTCCCTTGAAGATTAGCTGGAGGTGCCGAACGTTGCCCTGCTTGGCCCAAGGCCGGAGTCCCGGTTGTTTCACGGCCACGATACGCGCTGCGGGCAGCGGAATTGCCAGCCGAATTCGGTCGGTATTGCTGTCTTAACTGGGGGTTCGAATAGCCCACGCCTCGGCGGTGGTCGGGGTTATGCTGCCACGTGTCGGAGCTGAGAGACCGGTTGCTGATCCGGTTGGCATTAACACTGTTGACATTGATGCTGTTAAACCGGTTGACGTTGACGTTGACGCTGCCGCCCCCCCAGTTTGGTCTGCCCCATCCCCACAGCGCGCCGGTGATCGCTATTCCGGCCCCGAATGCAAGCCCGGTCATCAATGCCGATCCGACGTAGTATCCGGGCGGGGGCGGGTAGTAGACAGGCGGATAGGACGGATAAGGCCACGCACCGTAAACCACCGTCGGGTTATAGGCTGGCACATAAACCGTGGTTGGCTGAGCCGGCTGGATGACGATCGCCGAGGCTTCCTGGACAACGACCTGCTGGGCGTTAGTCTGCAACGCTCCGGCCGCCTTGGCGCGCGCGCGCAACGCCTGCACCGCGGCGAGCACAGCCGCCTCCTGAGCCAGGAACGCATCACCTAACCTTTGGGTCCATTCGAGTTGCTCGCTCATCGTCTTCAGCACACTCGGGAAGGGCACGAGCGATTTCGTACTCGGGTCCCAGTCCTGCTCATCGAGCGCCTTGATCAGCGCGTCGCCGGTCAGGTTCTTGTTCCCTGTCTGTTCGACCCAGCGACTCGCCATCACCACCTCCAGCGGATAGGTCGAGGCAATCAGAACCTGGGTCAGCAAATCATCTGGGTAGAGTGCGATCGGCGCCAGCAGCGCTTCGAGTTCAGCTTGGCTAAGCGCCGGCGCAGCGGTCTGAGTCTGCGCAGGCGGAATCTGCTGTGCGAACGCGAGCGGCGGCGCGACAGGTATAAGCGCTAGCGGTAAGGCCAAAAGGTAAGGCCATTTGATCAAGTGTCCCGTCCCCCGTGTTGCGAATCCCCGTTGCCAAACACGCTATCGCATTCGGGTGGAGGGCGTGTTGATCTGGATCAATACTGATAACTCACAACCGAGTGCTATGGTCATCGACAGTCGAACCTGTCGCTCGGCACCAAGC
The DNA here is from genome assembly GCA_050010355.1 of Rhodopila sp. Taxonomy (GTDB): domain Bacteria; phylum Pseudomonadota; class Alphaproteobacteria; order Acetobacterales; family Acetobacteraceae; genus Rhodopila. Next base: position 20,942 of record JBEKLE010000007.1, read on the forward strand.
TGTTTGCTCGCGGCATCGACGGCGGAAGAAGATCCGAGGGTCAAGATCCAGGTGGCCGTCGACAAATACGGCATCCCCCTGCACTTTCCTTCAGACGGTCCCTTGCGGTTCCACCCTTGCGCTTCACTCGTGCTTCACCTCCATCAGGTTGCACAGGGGACTTTCACCCTCCAGACTGCAGGACATGCCCAGCGCACGGGTGGGCCTTCGGCCCCCCACCTCCCGCACACGATAACCTTTCGAACCGAAACCTGGCCCCCACCGGCCAGCGGTTTCCGCGCGCCGGTGTAACCCAGAAAGGGTCCTATCGAACCCGAAAAACCGCGACTCCGCGAAGACAAGCCAAACCTGTCCTTGATATGGGTCAACGACATGGATCTAGGTTACGCTATGGGCGATGAGGCGTCCGCTGAATGTCGGCACGGGCGCTCCAGATAGTTTCGAAGAGGGGCAAAAGTATGAGGCGGCGGCTGTGTGCTTTTTCGCTCGTCGCACTTATCAATGGTGCGGCGTTGGCGGCGGGTGCCGATGTGCCCGAAGGAATGGTTGAACACGTTACTAATCTGACTGCCGTCGTGGAGTCGGTCGATCTAAAGGATCGCAGCGTGCTGCTAAGAGTACCCGACGGACTTGTGACGGTCGAGGTCGGCCCGGAAGTCAGGAATCTTACTCAGATTAAAGTTGGCGACCGGGTAACGATCGGAATGCGTCAAGCGTTGGTCGCGCGTCTGACAACGCCCAATGACGCATCGATGGCCGAGATCCAGTCAGAAAGTTTGACAGCGAAGCCTGGTGCACGGCCCGCAGGCTTTAGCCGCAAGTCCATTCGGGCCAATGTTCACATTACCGGCATAGATAAAGCCACCAATACAGTGCAATTCGTGGGTCCGGCCGGTGTGTCGCGAGTCGCTCACATAGAGGATCCTTCGCTGCAATCGCTACTGCAAAAATTGCAGGTCGGCGATGTTGTTGAAATGACCTATAGCATCGCACTTGCTGTGCGCGTCACACCTGTCACAAGTCAGTAGATGGAACCAGACCGATCTCACGCGTGTCCCACAGGGATTGTCGCGGACAGTTTGAGGACGATGAACAGCGAGTTCCATAAGCACGTGGCCAGATCGGGGGGGAACGCATGTTTGGTAATTGAACCGCACAGCTGTATTTGTAGCGCATCCGGTTGAAGCGTTCCTCAAGACCAGCAGACCCAAGCTCCGACTTCGGGGCGATCAAACCGCAGCGCGGTGAATGAAGTGAGCACGGGAGATAACGACGTTGGAGAAGTTAAAGGAAATAGCGGTAATCACTACTGTCGCCATGGTCATGGCTTTGCCATGCGAGGCGCAGAACGTGATCATCTATCCGGCCAAAGGTCAGAGCCAAGCGCAGCAGGACCAGGACAATTATGCCTGTCACAGCTGGGCCGTGCAGCAAAGCGGCTACAATCCATCTCAACCACCGCCTCAGGCCTCGGCATCTGGAGCAAGTCCCCTTCGGGGTGCTGCACGCGGTGCGACGATCGGCGCCGTCGGAGGCGCGATCGGAGGCAATGCCGGTAAGGGCGCCGGAACAGGCGCCGCGACAGGTGCTCTCGTCGGCGGGATGCGACGCCGCGATCAATATGCGCAGCAACAATCATCTAATTCCCAGCAGCAATCGCTCTACAACAGGGCGCTGGCGACGTGCATGCAGGCGCGTGGTTATACAGTCGGATAGAGGCAAAGATGAAATTTATTTCTGTCACCTCCGTTCTTCTGGCGATTGCTGGCAGCGGGCACGCAGCATCGCTGGCGGACAACGACGCAACGCTCATTTGTGCCGTCGTGGACTTGGCTTCATGCGTCCCTGGGGAGGGTTGCACGCGCGAGACTTCCGACTCAATCAATGCACCGCAACTCCTCACGGTTGATCGCAAGGGGCACGTCATCACGGCACAGAGGCCGGATGGGGAGCTCCTTTCGTCGAACATCGACCGTGTCACACAGGAACAGGATCTGCTCGTGTTTGACGGCGTCCAGAATCAATTGAGCTGGACAATGACGATAGCTGGAGCGAACGGTCACATGAGTCTGTCGGCTATCGGCGATGGCGAGGCATACACAGTATTTGGAAGCTGCGAGCTGAAATAGGGTGCAGAGCTAAATGGTATGAAGTGAGGTGAGGTGGTCCCTAAAAACTGGACAGCGCCCGTTCGGCTGCCAGATCTGCTACGACTATCGCCGCTCGGAACTCGGAACACCAGCCGCGCTGGCGCTGCAACACCCGTTCGGTCGGATATCTGGATCGAACAGCCGCGCCGGGCGCACCGCGACCACGCTCGCCGCCGAAGTGTCCGCCGCCGAGATAGGCATCGTCGAGTTCGACGTGCCTACGCAACGGCTTCGTGGCGTCACGCTCCATCATCACCTGCGCCAGCATGTGCTTGACCTTTCAGGCCGTCGTCTGGGTCCACGCCGAGGCGACGCCATGCCCTGCTTGCTCTGGGTCAGGTGATACATGGCGCGGACCACAGGCGCAGTGGCAGATGGGTCGAGGTGTTAGATCGTGCCTGCGATCGGCGAGCTCTGGCGGCGGCAGGCGCTGCACTGAAACAGGCCACGCGACTTCACTTGGCAGTAGGCCGCCCGATGCAGCACGGGGAGCCGTCCGGCCACCGCGACGGACTCACCACGGCGCGGCATTTTTCCCTTCGTGCCGTAGATGGCCTCGAACCCCGCCTCACTGAGACCCTTCTGAAATTGAACCTTGTTCCGAGCCATCGTCGCACCCTGCTGGACTTCTTGTTCACGTTACCTCGATGCCAGGACGGCTGAGGAAAGTACGTAAACAGGTTGAATTTTGATCATCAGAAGAAGGTGGAGCGGTCACGGTGGCGTTCTCCTCTCCGCTCCCGGTCTGATCAGAAGCTCACGCCGATCCCCGCAGAGAAACCTGAAACGTCTGGCCCGAAGAAATACCGCCCCATCAGGCGCACACGTTGCACTGTTACGCCGAAGGCTCCGACCTCCAACCCGCCGACATCCACTTCGAGACCTCCACCAACGCTGGTCAGCGAGTTGAACCCCAGTGCGCGCGCTTGGTCCGCGAAGAAATTCGAGTGGGTCGCCTCGACAACGTAACGGAGCGGACGGTTCAGCACCTCGACACCTGTGGGCCAACGCAGCCTCGTCCACAGACTCGCGGAGACTGCGTTCGCTTGGCCCCGGACCGCCGGCGAGGTGTCGCCCCAGGTTGTGAGCCAGAGACTGGTGGAGCGCAGTTCCATATCGAATTCATACGCCTCCTGGTGCTTATAATAGCCTAGCACCAACGCCGGCACCCGCGGAGTCGATGTGCCCGTACGATAGGAAGCGCAGGTCGGTATCGGTCTTGAAATTGAGGTGTAGTCCGAACAGGTTCGCGTCGGACGCAACGTAGCCGACCATTCCGTTGACGATGGGCCGAAGAACCCAGTGCTCCGACAGATGGAAGTCCCATCCGATGCCGGCCATGCCGGCAAGGCTGTTCCACCGCGTCGGAAGTCGCCGTTCCTGCTGTCCTTCGCTGAACAGGAATTCCGGGTCATAGCGCGCGTAACCGATATAGCCTTCAAAATAGAGCGCGAATGAATCGGACATGGTACCGCCGGAGCCGAACTGCCCCAGGATAAGGCCGGGACTGCCCGTTGAAGCGCGATTGATCTGAAAGGAGCTGGTGCCTATGCCGGGCGCTACGGAGTAGCCAGGCACGCCGAGCACGCCATTGGCGTTGGCGCGTAGGTTGGTGCCTACAATTGGTCCCAGGCTCGCCGGGGTCTGCGCGCTTACGGTGCGGCAAGAGGATGGGCGCGATGACAGCAGCGCATTGTCCCAGGCGCCGGACCGAACAGTGCTGGGTGATAGCGATCTGCATCAGGTTTGGGGCGGAGTCTTGACAAGTTTGGTTGTATCAAAGCCCTGGGCAGCGGCGACACGCTCCGCACAGGCATAATCCTCCGCGGAAAGCGTCGGCGTTCGGGACAAAATCCATAGGTAACGTCGGCTTGGCGATCCGACGACCGCCCACTGATAGTTCTCATCGAGGCCAATGATCCAGTAGTCGGCAGAGAATGGCCGGAAGAACGTTACGTGCAACTTTGATCCGCTCACATCGGCTGCACGTCCCCAGCCCTCGCTGATCTCTTCCCGCCCCCCTTTCAAGACGTCACTACAGGTGTTACGGATACGGAACTTGCCATCCGGCTGAAGGGTGTAGGTTGCATTGACGTTTACGCACCGCTGGCGCCAAGCATCTTCGAAATCATTCACATAGCGGGCAGCTTCGTGCCATTCGCCTGCATAGCGTCGTAGATCGACGGAGGCCACCGTCTGCGGGTGGCGAGCCGGGGTCGCGCATGCCCCGACGCCAAGAGTCAGAAGAAAGATGCAGCGTGTTAACATCCGCCTTTCTCCTTTCTTACGATGTTTCGGGGAAGGCTGGGTAAGCGCTCGAATAAGAGAACCTCCCTGCGCCATGCTCAACAGGGGCCGTTTATCACTACAAAAGATCCGCCCTGCGAAATCTCTTCGGAAGAAGCGACGCAGGACAGCGGGCGAAAGCGAAGAGCAGTAGCGGCAGCGGACGGGTGGGTCAATCGATCCCGCCCGTTTCCGTTTGGCAGCGACATGGTGACGCCCTCCTTGGCAAGCTGATCCCGGACAAACTGGCACCACTGATATTGCGTGATCGAAATAGGTCCCGTGTAAGTCTCGCTTGAATCTTGCGCGGCGGATATTGCAAGTAGGTCTCTTCATCAGCTCTTTGATCGCAGCATTGATCGATACCAGAGACTAAGTGTGTTCGGTGTACCACGCCTTGTCCGTCGCCCGCTCGCGATAGGCCCTGTTCAGGCCATTTGCCGCCGCATCCAATCCGTCGCGGATCGTTCGCGCGACGTCGGGTTTCAACTCGAACTGCCCGAAGTCATCTCGACTTGGCACGGGCCACCATGAAGTCGCGCGTGATCGGCACCGACTCGATCCGCCGGGACAGCAGCAGCTGAAACACCATGTTCGGACCGTTGCGGAAACCAACTTGTACGGCGGCGAGATAGTACTCCCACATGCGGCAGAACCGTTCGCCGGAAATGGCGACCGCCTGGGCGCGGTTGGCGGCAAACCGGTCGCGCCAATGCTGGAGCGTATAATCGTAGTGGCGGCGTAGCACTTCCATGTCAGCAACCCAGAGGCCGACCCGCTCGGTGGCGGCGAAGACTTCGGAGAGCGAGGGCGTGTAGGCGCCGGGAAAGACGTATTTGCGGATGAACGGCCCGGTGGTGCCCGGCGGCGTCATGCGGCCGATGCAATGGACGAGTGCATAGCCGTCATCGGTCAGCAGCTCCCGGATCTTCCCGAAATATTCGGCGAAATGACCGATGCCTACGTGCTCCATCATGCCGACGGAGACCACGCGGTCGAAACGGCCGGACAGCTTGCGATAGTCAAGCTCGACGAACTCCACCCGTGCACTAACGCCGGCCGCTTGCGCGCGTTCGCGCGCCACGTTGATCTGCGCGGGGGAGACGTTGATGGCCGTGACCAGCGCGCCAGCGAGCCTAGCCAGGTGAATCGCGAGCGATCCCCAGCCGGAGCCGATCTCGGCGACCGCCATGCCTGGGCGCAGGTCCAGTTTAGCCGCGATCCTTTGGAGCTTGTTCAGCTGCGCCTGCTCGATCGTTTCGTGCGCTGGATCCTCGAAGAAAGCGCAGGAGTAGTTCAGCCCTTCGTCCAGGAACAAACGGTAGATCGCAGTATCGACATCGTAATGCTGCCGCGCGTGCAAGGCGGCGACGCCGATCGGATTGGCCTGGTGCCAGCGCCGCGCCGCCCGCCAGATCTGCCGAAGCAGGCGCTGTGAGGCATGCCCGGAAAGGGCCGCCCGATTGAGCGAAAACAGGCCCATGAGACCACCGACGTCAGACCCCTCCTCGAACGTCAGTGTCCCGTCCATGTAAGCCTCGCCGGCATAAAGCTCGGGGTTAAGGGCGAGCTTTATCTCAAGAGCACGATCATGCAGCCGCAGCGTGACCGTCGGACCCGGCACCTTGTCCCCGAAACTGCGCAGCGTCCCGCCGCTGTCGAACACCCGGAGTGTTCCTGTTTGGATGAAGTTCGTCAGAAGGTTCGACAGCAGCCGCATTTTTCGTGCCGTAGCTCCAAGACTAATCGCATAAAGTTAAGCTGATCCTCCCGCACACCTGGGTTGTTTTCAACTGTCCGCTCAGGCGCCTCGCGCTGATCGGGCCGACGGCGGATCACATCCATGGTCAATGGAGGCGGTTCGCCAGGTGCGGCCGGAGGGATTTTGCCTCCAGCCGCCCACAGAACCGTGCGTAAACCTCTCGATTTACTCGGTGCAACGGGTTCATTCCGATATCGATCATACCGCCAACGTTTCTCCCGCCGCCCCAACCAAGACACCGCCGTCAAGTTTCGTATCGCCCGCAATCAAGCACTCACCATATGGGCCGAGGTCACCGGCGTGGCGATGGCTGCCTGATCACGCCCGCGCCAGCCGTCGCTCAAACCGTCGCACTTTTCGCGATTCCATCAGCAACAAGTTGACGGTGCCCGAACACGGTGGTGGCGGAGCGTCTCGTGATGAGCTTGCGTCGGACCAAGCACATCGCGTGTTGACATTAGCCTCGTTCAACGATATTGGGCCCGTAAAACCATAAGATACTGCCCAACAATAACGCAAACCTCATGCTGTCACGCAAACCCATACTGTCTAGCCTCGCGGCCGGGTTGGACACCTCATGGTCGTCTGCGAGCGGCACGAGCGACCGGCATCCTGCCAAGGTCCGGCTTTAGAAGCGGGAGGAGTGTGGTATGAGAATGAACATCGTTCGCTTCAGCCTGGCGGCGGCGGTGCTGACAGGGATAAGTCTGCCTCTTACAACCGCTCAGGCGGTGACGGTTCAGGACGAGGACCAACTCAGCGGCACGGTCGAGTCGGTTGATCAGGCAACACGGCAGGTTCTGTTTCGCGGGCCGGAAGGCGGATTGGTGACTGTAACGGCCGGACCGGCTGTGAAGAACCTTGCGCAGTTGAAACCCGGCGACAAAGTGATCGCGACCTACCGACAGGCTTTCGCGGCGGAACTCGCTAAACCCGGCACATCTGCGCCCCCGCTGCAGGCCGCACAGAGTACCAGCCGCGCGGCGCCTGGCGAAACTCCTGGCGGCAGCCATGAGCAGATGATTCGCGTCCGAGTGAAAATTACTCGCATCGACCATAAACATCATGTGGTTTCGTTTATTGGGCCGGCGAAGATTGAGCGGACCGTCGATGTCGACGACCCAGATATGCAGAATTTCCTAAAAACGCTCGAGGTCGGCGACGAGGTTGACTTGACCTACACAGAGGCGCTTGCCGTCAGCGTAGAAAAAATGCCGAGCTAATCCAAGTAACAGATCGTGGCCTGACGGCAGCGATCAGCATAGAGGAGAGGCCAACGTCGCCCGTTCCGGATCGCCAGGAAAACCTTCACGGCGTCGCCATCCCTAGGTCTCAGTCGCTGTAAAAATGCGGATAGTGCAGAGGTGTAGCGAAAATCGCGCGTTTTTGACGGAACTCTGCTAATGGGTGATGGGCAGGACACAGGGAATGCGCGCTTCTTCGCTCGCACCGGACCGCACACGCTGGCGACGATCACGGCTGTCGTCGGCTGCGAGGCCCCCGTTGAAGAAATCTTGATCTCTGGGCTCGCGTCACTTGAGGACGCCGGTCCAGACCAGATCAGTTTCTTGGGCACTCCCCGTCACGCCACCCTGCTTGAACAGACCCAGGCCGGTGCGGTGATCGTGCCGCCCAGCCGGCGGGACAGGACGCCCGAGCGGACAGTGGCCCTGGTGTCGTCTGCCCCCATCGTTGCCTGGGCGCGCGTCGCGGCCTTGTTCCACCCGGCCGCGACGGTGCAGGCAGGCGTCCACCCGACGGCCTGTGTCGCGCCCGGCGCGATGGTGGATGACAGTGTCGAGGTTAGCGCCCATGCGGTCATCGGCACGCAGGCGAAAATCGGGCCGCATTGCCTGATCGGTCCAGGTGCGATGATCGGCGACGGAGTCGTAATGGGCCCGGATTGCCGGATTGGTTCGCATGCCAGCATCACCCACTCAATCCTCGGGGCCCGCGTCTATATCTATCCCGGCGCCCGCATCGGCCAGGAGGGGTTCGGTTTCGATATGACCGAGGCCGGGTTCGTTACCATACCACAGCTGGGATGTGTCATCCTGGAGGACGATGTCGAGGTTGGCGCCAACAGCACGATCGATCGAGGGGCGCTACGAGACACCGTGATCGGGTCGGGCACGCGCCTCGATAACCTCGTGCAGATCGCGCATAATGTTCGCATTGGCCGGTATTGCGCGATCGCGGCGCAATGCGGGATCGCGGGATCGGTCGCAATTGGCGATTTCGTGGTCATGGGCGGACAGGCCGCCATTGCCCCGCATGTGACCATTAGATCCCGAGTCAGGATTGGCGCGCAGGCCGGTGTCATGTCTGATATCGAAGAGGGGGCGGTCGTGGTCGGCAGTCCGGCCAGGCCGAGAAACGAGTTCTTTCGTGAAATCGCGGCTTTGAAGCAGCAGGCCCGGCGCTAGGTGACGCCCAAACGACGCTTCCCGGATGGCGTCCGCTGAAGCGACCTTCCGCTGATCCATCCGTTGACAGATCTTCATAATGCCGTTTTGGGCCACGTTACGCAGTAACGCGCCGCCGTGCGTCACCGGCAAGCGCGGCTCGGGGCGGCGGCAGCGCCAGCATCGAATGGAAGCGGTGGCCGAGCCAGGAGAGCCACATCTCCGGCTCCGTTACCATGCCAGCGATTATGGATCATGTCGTTTTCGTAAGCCGATTGCGACAGGGCCAGTTGTGTGTGTCCCCTGTTCTTGTTTGTGGTTCAGACCGCGAGATAGCCCGCGACCTTTTCCCTGAGCGTCCTCGTGCACGATGTTGCCGCCTTCCAGAACGAGAACGCCGTCGGCGATCTCCAGGGAAAAGCTGAGCACCTGGCGTCAACAGGTCTCCATCGCCGAGATGATGCGAATCCAGGCCGGGGTCATCGCCGCGCTGCGCGAGGACACGCTGCACGACCGCTTCCTTGCGGATATGAGTCTTCGCAATGTGCTCGATGGTCACCCCCGGCCTCCGCCGCAAGCTTGGCCGCGCCGTCGTCCGGCTTAGGCTTAGCCCATCTTTGACACTCCGGACGCCATTTTCCGTAATGACTCTGGAAATCCCCCGTAAATGACTAGGTCAAAGTCTAGAACCCGTCATATGGTGACATAATCTCCGGGAAGCCCATTGACGGAATCCCGCCACCCCGAGCAGCCTCCGGGGCATGTTCATCCGTCGCGCCAGAACCCGAAACAAGGCGACCGGCGAGGCCTATTTCACCCACCGCCTCGTCGCCTCGCTGCGTGCCGGCAAGCAGGTCCGCCAGATGACCCTGCTCAACCTCGGCCGTCATTTCGACCTGCCGCAGCCCGACTGGCCGCGTCTGTGTGCCCGTATCGAGGCGTTGCTGGCCGCGCAACCCGGCCTGCTCGCTGAGAGACCAAACCCATCGAGAGCCTGGCCCAACGCTATGCCGCCCGCCTGACGGCCAACCATCCCGCGGCGCCATGCTTGCCGATATTTTCGCGTAGAAGAAAACACAACCTTTTAAGCCCGGCACTAGGGTGCCGGGCTTTTTTTGGCGGACCGTAACCTGATCCCGTGCCGCCAGGACAGCTTCGATAGGATGCGGCCCTTCAGCTCAATTACAGCGGGATCAAGACTCGCCTCGGCATCCATCAATGACCAAGTTTGTGGGATGGGCGTCGACATCTACCACCTCCGGCCGCAGGTCCGGCGTCAGGTTCTCATTGGGCAGGCCACGCACAGTGTTGGCGTGATGAGCAGGCTTTGGAAGGTCACGGAAACCGGGTCGCTCCAGGATCGAATAGACATGATCGAAGCGCTCCAGGATGCCGAGATGACCCGGAACGTCACGACGCCGAATGCTGTTATGGTGGACGGCCACAACGAATTCGGCGGGCGTGGGGAAATCTGGGCGTTCCGGCTGCTGGGGTGGGACAAAGGCGACTTCAAACCCAGGATTGCAACTGGGACCACGTGCCGACAATTGGCTGGGCCGTGGAAACATCCAGCGGAGTTCTTGTCGTCCACGAGGCCGTTGGAGACCGTCTGGTCCCGATGTCCGGCGAACGGGCGACAGCGCTCGGTGTCGTTGGCCCGGATGGGCGGCTGGCCGAACATCGGCTGCCGATCATCAGCGAGTGCTACTCCGTCAGCAGCCTGGGTGAGGGGTTCTATGTCGCCGAGTATATGTTCGGGGACGGCCGGAATCACAGGGTTTCCGGGGGAAGCGAATCCGGCGAACCGCCGGACGTTCAGTGGTTTTTAGGGCGCGATACGGCGTCCGCGGCTCACTTCAGCCTGGCGGACAAGTTGCCTGCAAACCGAGTTCGGCAAGTTGAGAGCCGACCGTGCCCTGACGCAGGTGCCAGCACCACATTGAACAATCCGTCACTTTTGGGGCACGCCGGGGCACCTCAGAGGAGTGGCCACAGTGGAGAAAAACGAGGATGCCCTGGTGATGAACGCCGTCACGGTCGCCAGCAAGGCGGCAGCCGACTTCGACCGGGTCTTCCTTCTGCACTCGCCTGACGTCCATAACCGGGTCGAGTGGTCGCTCTATGCGACCTCAGGGCGACTCCTAGACACGCGCGACTTCGGCAATGCGGATTTGGGGTCGGTTCCCGCCGGACTGCTTGCCGCCGTCAATGAGATTGTGTCGGTCAATCATCAGCCGCCAGGTAGCGAATAACGATTGGGTTAGGTGGAAAACTTGAAGTTTTGTCCCAAATGCCGGAGTGTCGCACCTCATGCGAACGCAAAGGCTCGTTGCACTCCGGCTGTCATGGTATGTTCTTGGTCTGCCCCCGCCTGTTGTGATAGGGCGCGCGTCCGCCTCAACCCGGCCGACGGTGGGCCATCAAGGATCGATTCGATGTCTTTTGAAACCGAGGGGTTTTTCTCGGCCGACATGGCCCAGTTCTGGGCTGCCGTTAACAACCAGGGGCCGACGAAAGCGTGGTTCGACTTCGCGCACGACCTGAGCAGGTTTGTGCTCGAGATGATTGGCCGCCAGAAGATACCGCCATGCAGCGACACGCAGCGGTTCACGCTGACGGCACGCTGGAAAGGGGTGCCCACTCCATAACGTGACCTCTAGCATCCCTTCGCCGTTTCATTTCGAAAAGTTCCACCGAACGGTGGCCATTCCTGCCCGGCGGAAGTCGCCAGCGCGCGCCAGTGGTGAACCCAAATCACGCGGCCATCCGGCCAGGCGTGACACCAAACAGATAGTCGATATCCTCCGCATCCATCGCCGGCAGCGCAATCCCGTCCTCACTCAGCGCCAGACTCGCCAGCGCGGCCTTCCGCTCCTGCAACTCCACGATCCGCTCCTCAACCGTGTCCGCCGCGATCAGCTTGTAGACAAACACCGACTTCGTCTGCCCGATCCGGTGAGCCCGGTCCGACGCCTGGTCCTCAACCGCCGGGTTCCACCAAGGATCATAGTGGATAACGGTATCGGCCGAAGTCAGGTTCAGCCCGCGCCCGCCCGCCTTCAGGCTGATCAGGAACAGCGGCACCTCCCCGGCCTCGAAGCAGCGGACCGGTTCCGCACGATCGGTGGTGTCGCCACGCAACTCGGCGAACGCAATCCCCGCGGCCGCCAGCGCCGGCTTGATCAGATCGAGCATCGACGTGAACTGCGAGAACAACAGAATACGCCGGCCTTCCGCGATCATCTCCGAGACCATTTCCAACAGGTCGTCCAGTTTGCTCGAAGACCCGGTCAGCCGCGCCGACGGCAACTTCACCAGCCGGGGATCGCAGCACACTTGCCGCAGCTTCAGCAGCGCGTCGAGCACCAGCACGTGGCTCTGCGCCACGCCCCGCGCGGCAATGCCCTGTGTCACCCGCTCGTGCATGGTCGTACGGATCGTCTCGTAAAGCTCCCGCTGATCCGGTGCCAGCGTGATACGCCGCAAGATCGTATGCTTGGGCGGCAGTTCGGTTGCCACCGCTGACTTGGTGCGGCGCAAAATGAAAGGACGAATGCGAGACGCAAGCTGGCGGCGGCGCACCGGGTCGCCGTCCTTCTCGATCGGCGTGCGGAACCGGCGCGTGAAGCTTTTGCGATGACCCAGCAGCCCGGGCATCAGGAAGGCAAACTGGGACCACAGTTCGCCGAGATTGTTCTCGATCGGCGTGCCCGACAGACACAAACGATGGCGCGTATCCAGCCGGCAGACCGCATGTGTCGCCTTCGCGGACGGGCTTTTGATGGCCTGCGCCTCGTCCAGCACGACCATGTGCCAGGGCAGGTTCGCCATCTCCTCGATGTCGCGTGCCAGCACGGTGTAGGTGGTGATCACAACATGCTCACGGGTCAGGTCGCGCCGCCGCTCGTGGCGTTCCAGCCCGTGCAGCACCACCACACGCAGATCCGGCGCGAACCGGGCTATCTCGGCGGTCCAGTTCGGCACCAGGCTGGTCGGCACGACCACGAGTGCCGGCCGGTCGAGCCGGCCCTGCGCTTCCTCGATCACGATATGCGCGATGACCTGGGCCGTCTTGCCGAGGCCCATGTCATCCGCCAGCAGCCCGCCAAGCCCGTTCTCCCGCAGGTGCTGCAGCCAGTTGACCCCCTGCTGCTGATACGGCCGCAGATGCGCGGTGAAACCCGCGGGCACCGGCGCCTCAGGGATCTCGGCGACCGCGCGAAACCGGGCGACATGGGCGGCGATGGCCGCGCCGTCATGCCAGCGCGTGGTAACCAGATCCTCCAGGTCAAGCACGCTGGGCGCCGCGTCGGCCTCCAGCACCATCGTATCATCCGTGGTGCGGCTGGCCGCCTCGAACAGATCATCCATCACCGCGAGCAGGCGGGTGATGCGTTCGGCCGGCAGCTTCAGAATCCGGCCGTCGTCCAGGCTGGTGACAATCTCGCCGCCGGTGATCCGGGCCGCTGCGATGCCGCCACGTTCGCGCAGGCGCGTCAGGATCGGCAGCAGCGGGTGGCGGACACCATCGATCTCGATGCCGAAATCGAGCGAGAACGCTCCCTGCGGCGCGTCGGTCACCGTCATGTCGCAGAGGCCAACGGACTTGACCAGACGGGGACCGAAATCCGTGTCGATCCGGCTGCGCCAGCCAAGCGCCTGAAGTGCGGGGACGCGTTCGGCGACGAAGCCCTGCCAGCACTCGGCGGCCTCGCGACCACGGAAGACGAACACCAGCCGGCCCTTTTCCGCCTTTCCAGCCGCCATCCGCATCTGCACCATGCCGTCCTGGCGAATCGCGTCCAGGGCGGCGGTTTCGGCCGCGCGGTCGCGCCGCACGAACACCGGCCCGCCCGGTGCGTTACAACGCACGAACTGCCGGTCGTCATCGAACGGGACGATGGCACCGTCGTAGTCAAACTCGATTAGCAGCGCGTCAACCTGCTGCATCCGGCCGAACTCGTCGGGGCAGGGGAAGCGGGTCAGCCGCAGCACAGGGGTCGGCGGCCGTTCGACGATCACCTGCTCGCTGACGGTGGCCGTTTCGGTCCGCCGCCTGGGCGGCTCGATCGGGCCGCGGCCGCCAGCGGGTGCGACGAACGCCGGCCGCGGCGGCGGGGCGGGCGCCTGGATGCGGATGCGGGCGACAGCGCCGGTGGACGCATCGACATACCAAGGTCCGGAATCGGCAACAATGACGCCCGATCGGGGTGGCAGTGTCGCGGCCGAGGCGGAGGTGAACACCCGCGTCTCCCCCTTGACGAGGCGACTTCCCCCGGCATGCCAGCGCGCCTGCCCGCTCTCGATCAGCGCATCCAGGACGTCGACAACCAGCGTCGCCGGCACACCCGTGCGTGGTTCGTTCCCCTCGCCCAGCAGGTAGGCGACATCGCGGATTTTCGGGTCGGCCTGTTCGTCGCCGGCGATCTGGCGCGGTGTGGTCGGCTCCCCGATACCCGTCCGTTCGCCAAGCAGCAGCGTGGTGACGACGCAGGCGTGCGGGGCTTCGGCGGGGGCCAGTTCGAACACGACCCGTTGCCGCTCTTTCACCGGCGCTGCCGTGGTCAGCGTGTCGAGGAAGCTCTGCTGCTCCGGCTTGCGCAAGGCAGGGAACCGGTCGAGTGCCGCAAACGCCGCCGCCGCCAGATGAGCGCAGCCGCGGATGCCACAACTGCACGCGTGATCGAACACCACGCGGCGCCCAAGCAGCGCGGGGGTGAAGCGAACTTGGTGGGCGACGCCCCTTTCCTGGACGACGCCGGTGACCGTGTCGCCGCCGAGGGCCACCTCCACGCCACCCGCCAGCCCCAGACCACGGCCTTGCGTGAGGGCGCGGGCGTCGAAGATGCGACCGAGGTCCTGGGAAGTGAACGGCGTCGGCATTGTCGTGACAAGACCCTCGGGCGGTTGGAGGTAAGGCGAAGGCCGACTCGGGCTGAGCCAGCCGGGGAATGAACGAGACGCCCGATTTCGCCCGTCATTGCAAGGCTTGAAACCGCGGCGAGTACGATGCCCATCCTCACGGATCGGCGAGCCTCCTCACGGACCGGCGAAAGTGTCGTCCCCTGCCGAACGCGGCATGAACAAGCCGCCATCCCGGGAACCGGCGCCGGTCCCGGCGGTTCCTCACGCATCTTGAGATGCGGGAGAGCGGATATGGCGCAGACGGTCGGGGATTTCTTCTGGGATCGCCTCTATCAATGGGGTGTGCGCCGCGTTTTCGGTTATCCCGGCGATGGTATCAACGGCCTGCTCGGCGCACTCAATCGTTTTGGCGAGGACAAGATACAGTTCGTCCAGGTCCGCCATGAGGAAATGGCGGCATTCATGGCATCCGCCCATGCCAAGTTCACCGGCGAGCTTGGCGTGTGCCTCGCCACCTCCGGCCCCGGCGCATCCCACCTCATCACCGGACTGTATGACGCTCGGCTCGATCACATGCCGGTCCTCGCCATCGCCGGCCAGCAGGCGCGCAACGCCGTCGGCGGCCACTATCAGCAGGAAGTCGATCTGGTCAGCATGTTCAAGGACGTCGCCGGCGCCTTCGTGCAGCAGGCCAGCACAGCACCTCAGGTCCGCCACCTGATCGACCGCGCCGTCCGTATCGCAATGGGCGAGCGCCGCGTCACCGCCCTGATCTTTCCCAACGACCTGCAGGACGAACCCTACACCGAGCCGCCGCGCAAGCACGGCACACTGCACTCGGGCGTTGGCTACACCGACCCGAAGGTCGTTCCGTATGAAACCGATCTGCGCCGCGCCGCCGAGGTGCTGAACGCCGGCAAAAAAGTCGCCATCCTGGTCGGTGCCGGCGCGCTGCACGCCACGGACGAGGTCATTGCGGTCGCCGATCGGCTTGGTGCGGGCGTGGCAAAGGCGCTGCTGGGCAAAGCCGCGCTGCCTGACGATCTCCCCTGGGTCACCGGCTCCATCGGGCTGCTCGGGACCAAACCAAGCTGGGATCTGATGACCGGCTGCGACACCCTGCTGATGGTTGGGTCTGGCTTCCCCTATGCCGAGTTTCTGCCCAGCGAGGGACAGGCCCGCGGCGTTCAGATCGACCTCAAACCCGATATGCTGAGCATCCGCTATCCCATGGAAGTCAGTCTCGTCGGCGACAGTGCGGAAACGTTGCGCGCGCTGCTGCCGCTGCTGAACGAGAAAGCCGATCGCTCCTGGCGCGAAACGATTGAACAGAACGTTTCCGCATGGTGGAAGGAAGCCGAATCCCGAGCCATGCACCGCGCCAAACCGGTCAATCCGCAACGCGTCACCTGGGAACTGTCGCCGCGCCTGCCGGAACGGGCGATTGTCACCAGCGATTCCGGATCATGTGCAAACTGGTACGCCCGCGATATCAAAGTGCGGCGCGGCATGATGTGCTCGCTGTCCGGCGGCCTGGCCTCGATGGGGGCCGCGGTTCCCTACGCCATCGCGGCGAAGTTCGCGCATCCTGACCGGCCGGTCGTGGCGCTGGTCGGCGATGGCGCGATGCAGATGAACAACATGGCGGAACTCATTACCGTCGCGAAATACTGGCGCGCATGGCCCGACAGGACCTGGGTGGTCTGCGTCTTCAACAACCAGGACCTCAATCAGGTGACATGGGAACAGCGCGTCATGGAGGGTGACCCGAAGTTCAACGCCACCCAGCAGATTCCCGATGTGCCCTACCACCGCTTCGCCGAAATGATCGGGCTGCGCGGTATCTTCGTCGATGACCCGGACGATCTGGCCGGCGCCTGGGATGAAGCGCTGTCATCCGATCGCCCCGTGGTCCTGGAGGTCCGGACCGATCCGAACGTCCCGCCGCTGCCGTCACACATCACATTGCAGCAGGCCAAGGCCTTCGCATCCACCATGGTCAAGGGCGACCCGGAGGAAAAGAGCATGATCGTTGACACCGCAAAGGAGCTCCTCAGCGGCGTCCTTCCGGGCCGGCGGGGTTAACCGCATGAGCGCGACACCACGACCCAGAAGCGGGACGCTCCATGCCATACTGCGAGAGGTGGAACCAGGGCTCTACCGCGCGGAATACAGCGGCGAGATCAATCCGGAAAACCCCGATGAACGGGAAATCCCGGATTTTCACATCGGCACTGATCCCGCGGCGGTGACAAACTGGGTGGAGGAAATGGCAATCGGTCTGGGTTACGACCAGGTCGTCTGGGATTTACCAGACCGGAACTGAAGTCATACCAGTCCGCGTTGGAACCGACCTTCCGACGATACTGTCTCGTCTTGCCGACAGAGGTCGGCATCCACGCCTTTCTTGTGGGTAGTCAGAGGCGTGGATACCGACCTGCGTCGGTATGACAAGTGAAACGGCGTTGCCGATTGTTCGATATGCCGGCTGGTGTCAGCCAGTCCTGAACTCAGAAAGCCGCCTCGTCCATCTCCATCATGGCACCCTTGCCCGCCTTGATCGCAACCAGCAGCCCGCCAACCTGGGGCAGAACCCGTTCCATGTAGAAGCGGGCCGTCGTCAGCTTCGCCTTGTAGAACGCAGCGTCGCCGTCGCCGCGGCCCAGCTTGTCGACCGCGATGACCGCCGAACGTGCCCACATGAAGCCGAGTGCAACGAGCCCGAACAGCCGCAGATACTCGGTCGCGGCGGCGCCGGCTTCTTCCGGATCGGCCATGCCCTTCGAGGCGATCTCCCTCGTGGCAAGTTGCAGCGCCCCGAACGCCTTCGTGAACCCCTTGATCATCTCGCCAAGCTGCTCGTGCGCGCTGTGCGCTTCAATGAAATCGCTGACTGGATGGAAAAACGCCCGCAGCATTCGCCCGGCGTCCTGCGAAATTTTGCGACCGACCAGATCGAGCGCCTGGATGCCGTTGGTCCCCTCATAGATCATCGAGATCCGGGCATCGCGCACAAGCTGCTCCATCCCCTGTTCGCGGATGTAGCCGTACCCGCCACACACCTGCAGCCCGAGGTTGGTGGCCTCGAAGCCGAGGTCGGTGAACAGCGCTTTCACCACCGGAGTCATCAATGCCGTAAAGTCCGCGGCGCGCTTGCGGGCGTCCGGATCGTGCGACCGATCCATCTCGTCCAGCTCCCGCGCCACCCAGCCCCCCAGCGCTCTGCAACCCTCGGTATAGGCGCGAATTGTGAGAAGCATGCGGCGCACGTCGGGGTGCACGATGATCGGGTCCGCTGCCTTGTCGGGGGCCTTGGCACCGCTCAGGCTGCGGCCCTGGATGCGTTCGCGGGCAAAGGCGACAGCGCTCTGGTAGCTGGTTTCCGCAGCACCCAGGCCCTGGATGCCGACCGAGAGGCGCTCGCTGTTCATCATCGTGAACATCGTGGCGAGGCCCTTGTTCGCGTCGCCCACCAGCCAGCCGGTGGCGTCCTCGAACGCCAGTTGGCAGGTCGCGGACCCCTTGATGCCCATCTTGTGCTCCAGCGCGGTGCAGATCACGCCATTCCGCACGCCGGGCCGGCCGTCAGCGGTGGGAATAAATTTCGGGACCAGAAACATGCTGATCCCGCGGCTCCCACGCGGCGCATCCGGCAGGCGGGCAAGCACAAGGTGAATGATATTCTCCGTGAGGTCGTGCTCGCCGGCGCTGATAAACGTCTTCGACCCGCTGATCCTGTAGCTGCCGTCGTCCTGCGGAACCGCACGGGTCCGCAACAAACCCAGATCGGATCCGGAATTGGCTTCCGTCAGGCACATCGTGCCGGTCCATGTGCCATCCACCATCTTCGCCAGATAGGCATCCTTCAGTTCATCCGAGGCATGGCTGGCGATCGCCTGGTAAGCGCCGTGAGTAAGGCCCGGGTAAAGGCTGAAGGCGAGATTGGCCGAACAGATCATTTCTTCGACGAGTTTGTTCAGGCTTTCCGGCAGCCCCTGGCCGCCATATTTCGGATCGGATGCCAGCGCAGTCCAGCCGCCCTCGCGAAAGGTATCGTAAGCTTCCTTGTAGCCCTTGGGCGTACGAACGACACCGTTCTCCAGCACGCAGCCCACCTCGTCACCGGGTGCGTTGGTCGGCAGCAGGACTTCCTCGGCCACCTTGGCAGCTTCTTCGAGGATACTGTCCATCAGGTCAGGTGAAATTTCCTCGAAGCCCCGAAGCCGGCTAAGGGCCGCGCTGTCGTGCAGTTCGTGCAGCACGAAGCGCATGTCACGAAGTGGGGCCTTATAGGTCTGCATGGAATGCCTCGTGTCTTCGGTGGCCCAACGCCGCGTGACACCAACCCGCGATGACACCGAACTCTCTGTCGGCGCCTTCCGTCATGCCGACCACGGTCGCCATCCACGCCTTTCCCGCGCGAGTAATGCCTTCCCGTCATGCCGACGACGGTCGGCATCCACGCCTTTCCCGCGCGAGTAATAAAAGGCATGGATGCCGAGTGTACCAATCCAGAGCGTGACAGCCTAATTGCGCAACGGCTTGCCGGTCTCCAGCGTATGCTGGATCCGCGCCAGCGTCGGTGCCGTCTGTACCAGCCGCATGAACGCCCGGCGCTCCAGGTCGAGGATCTGCTGCTCGGTTACCGTATCGTTGATGTCGGTGTCGCCGCCACTCAGCACCTCGGCCAGCGCATCGGCAACGACCAGATCATGATCGGTCGCGACCCCGCGCTGATGCAACCCCTCCGCCGCCGAATTGAGCGCCACCCGCCCGGACGCGCCCGGCAAGATGTATTCCGGGGGCTTCGGCGGCGTGTAGCCGTCAACCAGCGCCAGTGCCCGCTGCTTCGCATCAGCAAGCAACCGATCCCGGTTCATGCTGATGCCATCGGTCGAGCGGAGGAACTTCGCATCCATCGCCTGATGCGCCGATTTCGAGACATGAGCCGTGCTGACGATCTCGAACACCTTGGCAAGGCCCGGCATCGGTCCACGCGGCAGCTTGGGTTCCGCCTGCCAGCGGGCGAGCATTTCGCTGCAACCGCCCCAGGCGGGGATCAGGCCTACGCCACACTCGACCAGCCCGAGAAAGGTCTCGGCGAACGCCTGCACCGCGTCGGCATGCAGGGTGATCTCGCAACCACCGCCGAGCGCCATGCCCGCGGGTGCAACCACGACGGGGAAGGGCGCGTATTTGAGGGCTTTATAGGCCTGTTGGCCGGCGGCAAGCAACGTCTCGATTTCACCCCAGGCGGCGATATTCGCGGCCACCAGCGCGGGGCCCAGATTGGCGCCAAGCGAGAAGTTGCTGCCCTCGTTGTAGATCACCAGCGCCTTGAATTTCGCTCCGACAACCTCGATCGACTTGCCGAGCGCCTCGATGGTCTTGTCGTCCAGCGTATTGGCCTTCGAGGTGAATTCGAAGCACGCAACGCCGTCGCCAATGTCCCACAGCGAGGCGGATCCGTTCTTCAGCACCGGCTCGGCTGTCAGCTTGATGTCTTCCAGCAGCAGTACGCCTGGCGCGCGGCCGATGTCATGGTAGGCCCCGTCGATGCCGAGATACTGGCGCTTGCCGCCATCGATTCGGTAGAAGGGTTTACCCGCGGCGTCCGACAGCAGTTTCGGGACGGTCAGACCGGCAACCGTCAACTGCTCGACCAGCCAGGCCGAACCCAGTTTGTCGGCAAGCTCAAACGGCCCCCATCTCCAGTTGTAGCCCAGCCGCATCGCCGCATCGATGTCGACGATCGAGCCAGCCGCTTCGGGGATCAAGGTCGCGGCATAGGCGAGGGTCTGGGTCAGTACCCGGAACGCGTAGGTGCCGGCTTTCCCCGGCGCCTTCAGGAGCACGCGCAAATCCCGCCCGGCGGCTTCGATTTCCGGCAGGCGGGGCTTCTGCTCTTGCCGGTACTGTCCGGAGTTCAGATCGATCGCCATCATGGTGCGGCGGCCTTCGGAACGATCCAGACGGTAGAAGCCGCCTTTGCCTTTTCGCCCGATCAGACCTTGCTCGATCATACGCCCGATCAACGGCACGTCGCGGTCGACGCTGTGAAAAGCATCGGATTTCGGCAGCGCCGCGCGCAGCGAGGCGTTCAAGTGCGGTCCCAGATCGATGCCGACGAGGTCCATCAGTCCGAACACGCCGGTCCTGGGAACCCCCATCGGCGGGCCGACGATCGCGTCCGCTTCCTCGACCGTTAGTCCCTGGTCGATGGCTTCGATCATTGCCAGTTGCATCCAGTAGATGCCAAGGCGGTTGGCGATGAAGCCCGGGCTGTCCTCGCAGCGCACGAGGCTCTTGCCGAGCGCGACATCGGAGAACCGCTCGACCGCCGCGAGGGTGTCCGCTGCGGTCTCCGGACCGGAGACAATTTCCAGCAGGCGCATATAACGGACCGGGTTGAAGAAGTGGGTGATCAGGAAGTCACGGCGGAAGGCCTCGTTCATGCCCTCGGTCAGCACTTTCAGCGCGATGGTGGAGGTGTTGGAACTGATCGCGCTGCCCGGCCGGCGCACCGCGTCCAGCTTGCGATACAGCGCCTGCTTGATGTCGGTGCGTTCGATCACCGCCTCGACGATCCAGTCGCAGTCGCGGAGCTTGCCGAGGTCGTCTTCGAGGTTGCCGGACTCGACCAGCTTGGCCGCCGCATCGTGCATGAACCCTTCAGTCTTCCGCAGCTTGGCCACCGCTTCCTCGGCCAGGGCGCTTCGGTTGTTGTTGCCGCTCGGGACGATATCGAGCAGCACCACCGGAATCCCGGCACTGGCGACCTGGGCGGCGATTCCCGCCCCCATCGTGCCCGCACCGATAACGCCGACCTTCTGAATCTGATTGACCATCACACACGCTCCATAATTGTTGCGATTCCCTGACCGCCACCGATGCACTGGCTCGCCAGGGCGTAGCGTCCGCCAGTGCGGGCAAGCAATGCCGCCGCCTTGCCGGTGATGCGGGCGCCGGTGGCGCCCAGCGGATGACCCAGTGCTATGGCGCCACCGTCGAGGTTCAGCGTTTCGTCGCGGATCCCCAGTTCCCGGGCGCACGCGAGCGCCTGGCTGGCGAAGGCTTCGTTCAGTTCCACGACATCGATCGCACCGATCTCGATCCCGGCACGGGCCAGTGCCTTCTTCGTAGCCGCGACCGGGCCGATGCCCATGACCTCCGGCGCGCACCCCGCGATAGCGATCGACTTGATCCGGGCGAGCGGCCGCAGACCATGCTTCTCGGCATAGGTCTCGCTGCATACCAGCACGGCTGCGGCGCCGTCGGTCAGCGGCGACGACGTGCCAGCCGTTACGGTGCCGTTCTTGTCGAACGCCGGCTTGAGCGCGGCGAGCCCCTCCTGCGTCGTGTCGGGACGGATACAGCCATCGCGATCGACCGTGCCCCCCTTGCCGGAGATCGGCACGATTTCATCGGCCAGCTTGCCGGCTGCGACAGCGGCCGCGGCACGCTGATGGCTGCGCACGGCGAACGTCTCCTGGTCGCCGCGCGGGATCTGCCACTTGCGGGCAACGTTCTCGGCGGTTTCACCCATGCCGATATAGGCGGCGGGCATGGACTTCATCAGCGCAGGATTGGGCAGCGGATTGTAGCCCATGATCGGCACACGGCTCATGCTCTCGATGCCCGCGCAAATGAACACGTCGCCCGCGCCCGCGGCGATCTGTCCGACGGCGATATGGATGGCTTGCATCGACGAGCCGCAGAAGCGGTTGACGGTGACACCGCCTACAGAAAGCGGCAGGTCCGCCAGCAATCCAACCAGGCGGGCCACGTTCAGCCCTTGCTCGCCCTCCGGAAAAGCGCAGCCCATTATAATGTCCTCGATGTCTTCGGGATTGACACCGGTGCGGCTGATCAAGGCCCGAACGACCTGCGCCGCCAGGTCATCGGGACGCACCCGCGCGAGGCCGCCTTTGCTGGCGAAATGAAAGGGCGAGCGTGCGTAGCCCGCGATCACCGCGTTGGGCATGTTTTCTCCTTTGTTTCAACCGCTGGCAGCGCGTTTGGCACGCGGAGCGGGTATTTTCAGGGCGGCCTCGGTCTGGGCCGTAATGTCGGAAAGTTCGGACAGGGCGTCGTCGATCGCCTGACGCTGCGCCAGAAGCTGGTCGCGGCGCCTGGCGATCCCCGCAAGCAATACCGGAAGCTGCGAGTGCTGCGTTACGTCGGTGTCGTAAAGGTTGAGATATTCCTTGATGGCACTCAATGAAAAACCGAGCCGCTTGCCGCGCAGAATAAGAATCATCCGCGCTCGGTCGCGGGCGGAATAAACGCGGGTCGTTCCGGCACGCTGCGGCGTGATCAGGCCTTTGTCCTCGTAGAAGCGTATGGCGCGCGCAGTCATGTCAAGCTCCTTGGCCAGTTCTGTCACCGTGTAGAGCCGCCCTCGTGCCATTTGCCCTCTGATACAGGCCGTTAAACTTACGCCAACCAACGCACGTTATCTTTGATCCAGCGCAACCGCCTCCGCGATCAGTTCCTTGCGGGACAGCTTTCCAACCATGGTCTTCGGCAGGCTGGTCCGGATTTCCACCCGCACGGGAAGTTCGATCGCGGAAACGCGGGTGCGAAGGAAATCCCGCAGTTCGTCACCGGTTCTGAATTCACCGGCGCGCAGCGTAACGAAGGCGAGCGGTGCCTGGCCACGATAGGAGTCGGGGATGCCAATGACGATCGCCTCTGCCACCGCCGGATGTTCGTACAGCGCATCCTCGATCATCCGCGGATAGACGTTGAAACCGCCGCAAATGATCAGGTCCTTGATCCGGTCGGTGATGTACAGATACCCATCGGCGTCCAGGTAGCCCGCATCGCCGGTTCTCAGCGCGCCATCAATGAAGACAGCCTGGGTCTCCGCCTCGCGGTTCAGATATCCCTTCATCACCTGAGGTCCCCGCACGCAGATTTCCCCGCGCTCACCCGGCGGCAGGATGCGAGTGATATCATCCAGCGCCCGGATCTCCACGACCGTGTCCTGCATCATCGTCCCGACCGAATCCGCTCGGACCTCCCCGTCTGGCGGGTTGGCCGACACCGCGGGGGACGTCTCGGTCAGACCATAACCCTCGTAGATCCGGCACCCCGTCACTTTCTCGAACCGTTCGCGGATCTCCGCCGGCAGCGGGGCCGCGCCGGAGACGCAAAGCCGCAGGCTCGAGATATTGACAGGGTTCTTCTCGGCCGCGGTGGCGATCGCGCTGTAGATCGTCGGCACGGCGTGCATCATCGTCGGCTTGTCGCGAACCAGCGACGCCATCATGGCATCGATCTCGAACCGGGGATGCAGGATCAGTTCGCCGCCGAGACCGATTCCGCCGTTCATCACCGCCGTCATGGCGAACACGTGATAAAAAGGCAAAACGCACATCAGCTTTTCGTAGCCTGGCCGCAGGCTGGACATGTGGTGAGTGGTCTGCTGCGCGTTGATCGAAACATTGGCGTGCGTCAGAATGGCGCCCTTCGGCCAGCCGGTCGTTCCGCCGGTGTATTGCAGCACCGCGACGTCGGACGGGTCTATATGAACCGGCGTGGGTGGCGCACCCCGGGCCATGATCGCGCGATACGGAATCAGGCGCGCGCCATAAACCGGACGAGAAACCATTTTGCGTTTCAGGATTGCAAATGCGATGCGCCTGGCTGTCGGAAGCATGTCCGCGAACGGGCACACGATGATTCGTTCCAGCTTCTTTATATCCACGACATTCTCGTAAATCGTGGTGATATCGGGCACCACCATCGTCGTCGTGCCCGAGTCCTCGATCTGGCGGCGCAGTTCGCGCGCGACATACAGCGGGTTGTAGGTGACCACCACCAGACCGGCCTTCAGTGCCGCGTAATAGAAAATCACGAAATAAGGCGTGTTTGGCAGGCACAGGCCGACTCTGTCACCCGGACGGAGGCCGAGGCGCTGCAGCCCGGCGGTGGCGCGATCGACCAGCGCGGCGAGCCGGGAATAGGTCCAGCGCCGCCCCTGAAAAGACATCGCCGGCCGGTTACCAAACGCCGCGGTCGAACGGTCCAGAAGGGTCGGAACTGCCAGCGCCTCCAGCGGTTTTTGCGACACGGTGTCCATTGTGTCCCCTTGTTTGGACTCAGAAGCGGTATTTCACACCCAGGCTGGCCGTGTTGGCCGCGTCGGTATACTTGCCCACCAGAACGCCTGAGGTCGTCGAAGATGTGCGAGTACGCCGCCTGCAGCGTCAGGTTCGGCAGCACCTGATACTGTGCGCCGATGCTGATCAGGTAGCGGTTGCTGTCAGGGATGCGGGACGTGCGGTTCTGATACGTCACCGGGCTTTCGTCGAACCCGATACCGCACTGGAGCATCAGTTGTTGTGTCAGGTTGTAATTTGCGCCGACAGAAACGGCGACGGTGTTGCGCCAGTTCTCGACGATGGTCGAGGGCGCCGCGAACGGCGACGCCGGCACGATGTTGATCGCCTTGAGCAACGACCAGTCGGTCCAGCTTATATCGGCCAGAACCGCGAGTTGCGATGCCAGTAGAAGCCGCCCGTGACGCTGTCGGGCAGGGTGATCTTGGTGCCGGCGGGCGAGTTCTGGGCATTGAGAACAGCCGCCGTGGCGGGGGACAGCAGGCCGAGCAGCGGCGGCACATAGATCGACTGCGTGCCGGAAATGTTGTGCTGAATGCGGCTGCGGTAGTCGAGCCCAAACCGCAGGTCCGGTGTCGCCTGGTACAGCACCCCGAGGTTGAAGCCGGCGCTGGTATCGGACCCGTTCAGGTCGGCGTCCGGATCGCCGGTAACCGCTGAAGCGGCGCCGATGTTCAGCGCCTGCGTCAGGCGCGCACTGAAGAAGTCGATGACGGGGCCGCCGCCAATCGACCATTGCTCGTTGATCTTGTAAGCGCCCGAAATGGTGACCTGTTCGTCGCTGATGGAGGACACAAGGCTTTGATAGCGGCCGACGAAGGTCCCAGGGTTACTCACGCGCTGGCCGAAGGGCGCGTCGGCGCCAAGGCCCAACTTGAAGTCGGGGGTGACGCTCCATAAAGCATAAACACCGCCGGTGGCAGCGGATTGGATCAGATTCCCGCCCGTGGTTCCCGGCGTGGTCGCACCAGGGCCGACAAGGTTGGCACCGGAGAAATTGATGCTGGGAAAGATGCCGTTGACGGAGCCGTCGATCTCGTTCTGGTCCAGCCTCACCATGCCGGCAGGGTTCGACCAGACCGTGGCGGCGTCGTAGGCCTTCGCAGTGTCGCCGGCAAAGGCATTGGCCATCCAGTCAGCACTTCCTTCGCGCAGTTCGAAGCCCGAGGCGTGCGCCTTGCCGGCCGCTCCCATCGCACACGCCGCCATGACGCCGAGCGCCGCAGAGCGTCGAACGCGGCGGATTAGCGCTGTTTGCATCTGGTATTTCCCCCCCTCGGTGCGCGTTGGTCATTTCGGCCAGTGCCGTTGACCTATCAGTATTCTAGTTGACGTAAGCGAGAAGCAGAATGCTCGACGCTTGGCCGGAATGCAAGGCGGTCCAGGTTTCACGTCCGTCAGCCCTGCCTGTGGATGCGGGCCAGCTTCACCGAATGGTGATGACCGGCTCGTAATCAACCGGAAAGTTCACCGAATTGGCGATGAAGCAGAACTCATGGGCGTCCCGATGCAGATCGGTTGCTTTCGCGATGTCCCCTCCCGATTGAATGATGATCCTCGGATGCAGCACGACACTCACGAAACGGCCGGCGCCGTTCGGATCTTCCATCATCGTGGCCTCGGCGTCGTCGCGATAGCTGAGGACCGAAATGCCCGCCTCGGCGCACAGGCTAAGATACCACAACTGATGACAGGCGGAGATCGAGCCCAGCAGGAGATCTTCCGGGTTCCATCGCGCCGGATCGCCGCGAAAGGCAGGATCGGAGGACCCGGCGATCGGCGGTTTCGCGCCGGCCGAAATGGTGTGGTCGCGGCCGTAGCCGGCATGGCTGGCCGTGCCGGCGCCACGGTTGCCCGTCCATTGGACGGTGACACGATACGTGTGCCGCTTGCTGGCCATTTTCGCCTCGCCCGGTTTTGTCAGCCGCCCAACTTGATCGATGCCCCAACTTGATCGACCCCATCGAAACTTTTCTTCGATCCTCCCGTTGTCTGCGATCATTTGGCAGGAGGTCAAGATGCCCGCAAAATCGCAGGCTCAACAGAAAGCCGCCGGCGCGGCCCTGTCCGCTAAACGCGGCGAGCAGAAAGTCAGCGACCTGAAAGGCGCGTCGCGCTCGATGGAGCGATCCATGACCGAGGAGGCGTTGGACGAAATGGCCTCCACCAAGCGGAAGGGAAAGCCGGAGGCCGCCGCCAAGGACTGATCCATTTCATCGCCCCAGCGATGGTATCGAGTTGATGGCCTCCAGTTGATGGACGAGTGCGCAGACCCACGGCGGAACGACAACCGGCCAAAAGGTGGTGCCGGCCGATCGCGGCGGCGCAAATCAGCGGACCGGATTCAGGATTTTTTTCGCCGAGAGGTTGTCAGGTCATCGTAACAGGTAGAGTGTCGACACAGGTCCCGGTGTCCGAGACTGCCAAAAAAGAGACTTCACGTGATTGTTTTTTGCTGATTGATATCTAATGCGGTATTGATATTATACGCCCATTGATACTAGGAAACAGTCATGTCGGCTTTGCGACCCATTCTAATCGTTGAGGATGATGACGCGCTGCGTCATGTTTTGGCCGAACAGGTCGCATCCAGCGGTATTTTCCAGTCGATCGAGGCCGCCTCGCTGGATGAAGCCAGCCAGTACCTCGGCGCGCCCGAGGCGCGGTTCGATTCGATCATTCTCGACCTCAATCTGCCCGATGGTGATGGACGCGATTTCTGTGCCCGGATCCGTAAGCAGGGGCATACAATGCCGATCATCATGCTGACCGGCGCCGCCGAAGAAGGCGATGTCGTGAGCGGCCTGAATTCCGGCGCGAACGACTATATCGCCAAGCCGTTTCGCGTGAATGAACTCCTCGCCCGCTTGCAGGCCCAACTCCGGCTGTTCGACATCTGCGAGGACGCCGTCTTCACCATCGGGCGCTACACATTTCGTCCGGCCGCAAAACTGTTGCTCGGTCCTGACAAAAAGCGCCTTCGTCTGACCGCGAAGGAAGTCGATATCCTGAAGTTCCTATATCGCAACCCCAACCGCGTGGTGACGCGGCAGGTGCTGCTGGACGAGGTTTGGGGCTACAATGCCAGTGTAACGACCCATACGCTCGAGACGCACATCTACCGCCTGCGCCAGAAGATCGAGGTCGATCCGGCCAACTGTCGCATGCTGCTGACCGCGCCGGGCGGCTACCGGCTCGATCTGACCGCCAACTGAAATCACGGCCGCGCCGATATCAGCCAGATCGAACCAGTCAGGTTGATGCCGGTCGGGCCGTCGAGGATTCTCGGCGCCTCCGCGACCGCCTCCCGGGCGCGTGCCCACACCTCGGGGCCTTCGTCAGCCAGGATGCGTGCCGGCGCGCCCACACGGGTCGCGAAGTCGGTTGCCTGTTCGAGCTGCCCCCCTGCGGCGAACTGCATCGGCACGTCGTGCCTGGTGAGCGCCACATCGTGCCAGCCGGCACTGGCGAGAAAACCACGCGTCCGGTCCGGGTCAGCGAACGCGAAGGGACCAGGGGCGTCCGGGGACGCCACGCAGCGCAAAGCAGACGGCCACCGGGCCGCACCGCACGGTGCAGGTTAGCGAATGCGGCAACCGGGTCCGCGAAAAACATGACGCCAAAGCGGGAGAACAGCAGATCGACCCCGGCCCCTGCGAAGTCATGCGTGGCGGCGTCGGATACCATGATCTGGACGTTGGTCAGCCCTGAAGCGGCGATCCGCTCACGCGCGCGCGCCGCCATGGGGTTTGAAACGTCCAGGCCCAGAACCTGACCGCTCGGGCCGACGCGGTCCGCCAGCGCCAGCACGGTGGCGCCGCAGCCGCACCCGACGTCGATCGCATGTTCACCCTTTGCCGGCCCCGCGGCGTCCAGCGCCAGCGCGGTAAGAGGCTCGAACAACACGTCGAGCCGCTCCTGGAATGCCGTCCAGGTGACGGCCGCCCGATCGTTCCAGTATGCGATCTGAGCCGAATTATCCTGCTCGTCGGGTAAGCCGGACATGACATGCCTCCAGGCAGAGCGGTCGGATCGTGCGGCGCGTGATCGTCCCGTCACGTATGGCACAGGCCCGCGATAGGCGCTATTTATGGAGCAACCGTGGAAAGGGGAAAGCCATGCCGAAGCTCCACTACCGGGTTGTCCAGCACGACGGCGGCTGGGCGTACCGACTGGGAGACGTGTTCTCGGAGCCGTTTCGCGACAAGGCGGCGGCGTTGGCCGCGGCACGGCGGGTGGCGGCAGAACAGCGCGTGCCCGGCGACACGACGCGCATCGAATTCCAGGATGCGGCCGGTAAGTGGCACACGGAATTGTCCGAGGGCGCTGACCGGCCCGATGCCGATGTGGTGCCCTGATACCAACCCGCGGTGACACCGGCTCTTTCTCGGCACCTGCCCGTCATGCCGGCGACGGTCGGCACCCACGCCTTTTTGCGCCCGCCATGACGACAATAGGCCGTGCCGTTGGGTCGATCCCGCGGGCGGCTGGCAATGACACACAGACCGACGGCCGCCCGCGGTCAAAGCGCGGTCCGTCCGGGGAACAACCGTTGTGCCACTTGGTCATCAGGAAGGCGTAAGCGGACCAAACGGTCTGACGAAATCAGCCTCATCTTGTGCGTCGATCGCCCGTGGCCCGACCGGTACCATGCCGTGGACAAGAACGATGTCCGGCTGCCGCTGGTAATCCGGATGCGGCTCCGAATCCGCTTTGGGGTCCGGTGCCGCGCTATCGAACGTGGGCGAGGTGACAAGATCTATCAGGACGGCGACCGCAACGTCCCGCCCAATGCCTTTCGCGACCGCTTCGTTAACCAGCGCGGTCAGGCGTGGCAGCAGGAAGTCGTGGGCGGGCGCGTCGCGGGGCATGGCCATGTTCTCGCAATCGTTGCACGCACAATCTGCACTTTCCGGCACGGCCAGGGAAGCGGTTCGCGCCGGTGCATCCCGCGGTTCGATCCAGCGTTCAAGGCGGACACCGCTGAGAGTTTGAAAAAGAATGCCCTCCCGAACCGGACTCGACCAGAAAACCTCAAAGTTAACCGCGGGCTTGCTTTTTCAGATTCGTTTGATTTTCGCGCTCTGAGGACAAAGATGCCGATTCCACCCAGCACGCCGCCCGAAACGCCGCCGCCCGCCCCGCCGCCGGAACAGGCTCCGGGCGGTCCGCCGGAGGACCCGATCCCGTCACCCGGCATTCCGCCTGACCAGACCCCGCCAAACGCGCCGCCGGGGCCAATCGTCGCCGCCAGTCAGTAGCCCGCGGCTCGGTCCACGACCGCCGTCAACGGATCGCCGTTCAGGAACCGTCGGAGGTTCTCGACGAACAGTTTGGCGACGATGCTGTCGCGCTGCGGGTGCGGGCCGCCGATATGCGGCAGCACGAGAATGCCCTCGGTGGTCCAGAACCGGTGTTCCTTCGGCAGCGGTTCCTGGCGGAACACGTCCAGAACCGCGCCGGCAATCGTCCCGGCCTGCACCGCCGAGATCAGGTCATCATCCTTGACCAGATGACCGCGCCCGAAATTCAGCAGCCACGCCCCCGCCTTCATCTGCCCCAGCCGCTCGGCATTGATGAAATTGTCGGTCTCCGGCGTGGCGGGCAGCAGCAGCACGACGAAATCGGATTGCCCCAGAACCTCGGCGGTTCGTTCGGTCGGAAAGACCTCCGCCAGCCCCGGCATCGCCGTGGGACGGCGTTTGGTTCCGATCACCCGCATGCCCAGGGCCGAACCAAGGCGTGCGAGTTCCTGGCCGATGGCGCCCAGGCCGAGAATGCCAAGCGTCGTACCGTTGAGCGGCGTGGCGATGCGGTTGCGCCACAGACTTTGCTTCTGGTCCTCGGCAATCGCGGCGTAAGGCTTGGTGATGTGGAACAGCGCGCCGAGGATGTTTTCCGGCATAGACTCCCGGTGCGTGCCGCGCGCGCTGGTCAGGGTCAGGCCGTCCGGAAGGTCGGGCAAAGCGAGCCAGCCCTCGACCCCCGCCGTGAGAGCCTGGGCCCAACGCAGGTTCGGCATGGCCGGCAACAACCCGGGCGGAACGCCGATCGCGAGCAGCTGCGGAAATGGCGTCGATGTAGGGTTCCGGGGTGTCGGTCCAGAGCAGCAGGCGGGGGATGTTGCGCATAATGTGGCTCCTGAGCAGGCATCCCAGTTTAGGACGACAGGAGCAGGGCGCCTATCCGCGGCCGGCATGATGCACAGCAAATCCGCGCATCATGCCGGACCGTTCAGGCCGCGACCGGGTGAGAGCACCTTTCGCCGGGTTCAGCCTCGGATGGGCCATCGAAGCGGATCATGGATTGCTCTTCGGTAGATTTCGCAGGACCTCGACCGTCGGTTCCACTTCCGGCCGATGCGTGTAGTCCGGATCGGCTTCAACCGCGGCGACAATCCCGTCGCGGCGAATGACAAGCCTGGCCGGTATCGAAAGCCGCCAGCTTTCGTCACCGTTGAAACGAGGCAGATCGACACCGAGCTTCTTGTAGACCTCGATCAGATCGTCGGGCAGGCGAAACGCCAGGCCGTAGGCCTCGCCCACCTGGTTGTCATGATCCGTGAGGATCAGGAAGCCCAGCTTCTGCGCTTTGGTCCCTGGCTTGGTGAATTGCTGCAATTGTGGGCAAAGCACGACCAGGCTGGCTCCGAGGGATTCGATCTGGGGCAGTACTGCTTGCAAAGCATCCAGCTCATGCCGGCAGTACGGTCACCAGAATCCTCGGAAGATGCTGACGACGACCGGCCCGGCCGTAAGCAGCGCCGACAGCACGACCATCTGGCCGTTCTGGTCGTTCAGTGAAAAGTCCGGAGCTTGCGCGCCCGGTTTGATCACCCGTTCGAGGATGCCGGAGCCGCGCAGCCGTTCGGTCGCACTGTGCATGATCGCTTGCGCTTCAGGCGGGATGCGTTTCGCCGAAGCTTCCCGCGTTGCCGCCAGTTTCGCTTCCAGGGTCATGACAAGAGGGTCTCAAATCCAGTTGTTCAAGCGCTATGTGGCCATTGCGAGGCGTGCATGGCATCATGTGCGCCGCCGAGCTCCCAGGCTCGTTCGGCATTCATCCTGCCGGTCCACCATCGTCCGAAACCAGACGCGCCAAACATGCGATCAGTGGATCGAGGTGCTCCTGCACCACAAACCACACCAGATCGAGCTGGACGTCGGCATAACCATGGATCAGCCGGTGGCGCATTCCTGTGATCTGGCGCCAGGGTATGTCTGGGTACGCGGCCTGCGTGGTCGCCGACACTTTGCCCGCGGCCTCCCCAATCACTTCTAGCGATCGGATCACAGCGTTCTGGTGCAGACGGCTCGCCAGGAACTCGGCCTCGTCCATCCCGGCCACAAAGCCGCGCCCATCTCGGGCCGCCAGCAGCATGTCCAACAGAAGCGGCGTATCCCGGTCTGGCCCGTCAACCATAGACCGGTTCAGCCTCGGCCAGGATGCGGCGGCGACGAATGAAATTCCGGCTTGCCTCGACCGCCCCGCGCTCCACCAGATCGACTTGCCGGCCCAGAAGTGCCTCCAGCGCATCCTTGAAATCGGCGAACCCGGCAAAATCGTTGCGCGCCTCCGGAGCGAACGTGACAAGAAAATCGGCGTCGCTCCGGTCTGGATCGAAATCGGCCGCCCTGGCGGCGGAGCCGAACACCTCCAACTGCCGCACGCCATAGCGGTCGCAAAGCAGGGCAATCTCCGCGCGGTGATGGTCGATCAGCGTGTGCATTACAGTCCCCAGGATGCTTACCACGATCCGCCCGTAACCGTGCAACTTAGACAGGCTCGACCGGAACCGCTATGGCAAGCTGACACGCCGTCGACCAAGGAGGAGCATCAGGATGCCGGCACGCACCGGGGCGGAATTTCTGCGCGGCCTGCGCGACGACCGCGAGGTCTGGCTCGGCGGCCAGCGTATCACGGATCCGATGCAACACCCCGCCCTGCGCGGCGCCGCCCAGTCCATCGCGGCGGTCTACGACCTGCATTACCAGTACCCCGGCGACTGCCTGATGCCGGACCCCGAGACCGGCGAGCCGATCGCCGTCAGCCACATGATCCCGCGTTCGAAGGAAGACCTCCTGCGTCGCCACAAGGCCCTGCGCCGCGTGGCGGAGTTCTCGGTCGGCCTGATGGGGCGCACCCCTGACTACATGAACGTCACCTATGCGGGTTTTGCCGGCCGCAGCGACGAATGGGCCATCAACGGCAACGACGAGGGCGCCGCCAACCTCGTCGCCTTCCAGAAGGAACTGGCGCGGAAAGACCTCAGCCTGACGCACACCCTGATCCACGCCATGTCGGACAAATCGAAGGGCCACGTGCCCTCCGGTTTCGACGAAACCCAGTTGCACACAGTGGAAAACACCGAACACGGGATTCTGGTCCGGGGTGCCAGGGTGCTCGCGACCCTGGCGCCGTTCTCCGACGAGCTTGCGGTCTATCCCAGCCAGCCGATGCCCGATGCCAGCCGCCGCCATGCGCTGTCGTTCTGCATCCGAATGGACACGCCGGGCCTGAAGTTCATCTGCCGCGACAGTGTCTCGTTGCCCGATAACCGGTTCGACCACCCGCTCTCCGGCCGCTTCGACGAGCAGGACGCCTTCGTCATCTTCGACAACGTGGAGGTGCCGCGGCACCGCATTTTCTGCAACGGCAACCTGCAAGTCTACAACAGCGTCATGTCCGCAAGCTGGCGCGCCAACGCGATGCACCAGACGATGATCCGAGCATGGACCAAGCTGGAATTTGCCTGGGGTCTCGCCTGCCGCATGGCCGAGGCGATCGGCGCCTCCGACCCCGTCACGCTGCAGATGCTCGGCGAGATTTGGTCTTACGCCGAACTGACCCGGTCGGCCGTCCGGGCGGCGGAGGAGGGGGCCTATCATCACGGCAACGGCGCCTGGTTCCTCGACGGCCGACCGATGGACGCGCTGCGGACGTCGCTGCCGTACTGGTTCCCGCGGGTCAACGAGATCATCCGCCTGATCGGATCGCACAACGTGCTGGCGACGCCGGCGGCGGGCGCCTTTGACGATCCCTATCTGCGCCCGCTCATCGACAAATACCTCCGCGGTGCCGGCGATACCACGGCGCTCGAACGCGCTCGGATTTTCCGCCTCGGCTGGGATTTCGCCGGCAGCGCGCTAGCAAGCCGCAACGAACAGTACGAGCGGTTCTACCTGACCTCGGGCGCCCGCAACCGGCAGAACGTCCAGCTCAGGGCGGACCGGACCGAGGCGGATCGCCTGGTCGACCGGTTCCTGACGGAGGACGTGTGAACCGCTTCGCCTTCCTGACCCAGGCCGCCCACAGAAGCCGTATGCCGGTCGCCCTGCTGAGCGGCTTCCTCGGCAGCGGCAAGACCACGCTCGTCAACGCCCTGCTGCGTGATCCGCGCATGGCCGGCACCGCCGTCGCGGTCAATGAATTCGGCGACGTTCCGCTCGATCGCGACCTGATCGATCACGGCGCCGACAAGACAGTCGTCATGGCGAACGGCTGCCTGTGCTGCAATCTGGCCGGGGACATGGAAGACGCGGTCATGCGCCTGTTCAGCCGTCGCGAGGACGGTCAGATCCCACAGTTCCAACGGCTGGTCATCGAACCCTCCGGCCTGTCCGACCCGGCGCCGATCGCCCAGGCCATTCTGCGAAACCCGGTAATGTCCCGCGCCATGCGCCTGGAAACCATCATCACGACAGTGGATGCACTGTTCGCCGAGGCGCAGATGGTACGGCACCCGGAGACGCGCAAGCAAGTGGCCCTCGCCGATCGTCTGGTGCTCACCAAAACCGACCTCTTATACCAACCCACGATGACACCGACTCGCTGTCGGCCCCTTCGCGTCATGCCGACGGAGGTCGGCATCCACGCCTTTCCTGCGACTAATCAAACGCATGAGTGGCGAACTGGCGCCCGCCACGAGGATGAAAGGCCGGTGCCGATGGTTCAATCCCACGGGCCGTTGGCATCAGGCACCGACGCCGTCGACCGGCTGCGGCTGCTCTTGCGAGACCAGAACCCGGCCGCGCCGATCCTCGTGGCGGCAAATGGCGCGATCGACGCCGCAACGCTGTTCCCGCCTTCTTTCTTCAACCCGGATGGCCCCGCCCCTCCACCCCTCCGGTCGGGCCTGTTCGCAGAGAATGTCGATCCCGGCCACATCGGGCGCCACGCCGCGGTATCGCTGACGGCCGATCGGCCCCTGGGCTGGCGCACCTTCGACGACTGGTTGCGCCGGATCAGGATCGGCCACGCCGAACACCTGCTGCGGATCAAGGGCATGCTGGATATCGCCGGGGTCGACGGCCCGGTCGTCGTCCAGGGCGTCCATCACGTCCTGAACGCGCCGGTCGAACTGGACGCCTGGCCCGAAGGCCAGCGGCGGTCACGCCTTGTCCTGATCGCCGATCGTGCCACCATCGCCGCGGCGAGAGAAAGCTGGGCCGCCGCGCTGCCCGCCATGACCGCGAGCAAATAAGGAGAAACCGCATTGCGCGCCATCGATGTCCACGTCCATCCGATGAACCCGGACTACGTGCAGGCGAGCCTGCCGTTCATGCCGGCCGCCCAGCGCATGTTCAAAGGCAAGTTCGAGGCACGCCCCGACTCCCAGATAGCCGATGAGTATCGCCGCGACGATGCGCTCGCGATCCCGATCGCCTGGGATGCCGAACACGGCGCCGCCGGCGGGGTCTACCCGAACAAAGCGCTTGCCGCGCTGACCCACGACTATCCGGATGTGTTCCTGCCGGGCTGGGCGATGGTCGATCCCTGGCGCGGCCGAAAAGGCCTTGAGGAGATCGAACACGCCATCAAGACCCTCGGCCTGCTGGGCGTGAAATACCAGCCGCCCGTGCAGGGCTTCTCGCCCAACGACAAGCAATTCTACCCGATCTGGGACCTGCTCCAGTCGCTTGAGGCGCCGGTGCTGATCCACTGCGGCACCACCGCCATCGGCGCCGGCGAGCCCGGCGGCCTCGGCTTCAAGCTCGGGCACGCCCGCCCGATCCCCAACATCGATGACGTCGCCGCAGATTTCCCGCGCCTGAACATCGTCGCCGCGCACCCCGGCTGGCCCTGGACCGAGGAACTGATCGCCGTCGCGATCCACAAGGCCAACGTCTCGATCGACATCTCCGGCTGGGGTCCCAAATACATCCCGGCGCCATTGAAGCACGACATGCAGCGTCGCCTCCAGGACAAAGTATTGTTCGGCTCCGACTACCCCGGTTGGAGTCCCGGCCAGTGCTGCGACGAATGGGAAATGGAGGGCCTCCGGTCAGGTGTGATCGAAAAACTGTTCTACCAGAACGCCATCCGCATTCTGAATCTGGAGAACGCGGTGGCCAACGCGGCCAAAGCAGAATCGACGCGAGCTGAACCTTAGCACAGGCGACGCCTGGCAATCCCGATTCGCCCGGGGGTGTGTCGGGGGTGTGACACACCCCTCCCCATCAAGGTGGCCATTCGCGAAAGGGCGCTGCACGCCGCTCCGCGTCAAACCGAGGCAGTTCGGCATCCACGCTTTACGATAACCGTGTCGGCAAAGCCGTGGATGGAGGGCCTTCGCCCGCCAGGACGCAGGTCATGTCGCCCGGCAGGGGCAAATCGGGCGAACCCTGTTATAGCGGGCTGAACCCGCCGGACAGTGCGGATCGCAGCCGCCAGATTTTTGCGCAGATTAAGGATGGCTGCACGCGAATGCACGCAGATCAAGGCGGGATCACAGGCCATTCGCTACCCGCTTGATTTCTAGTCGCGACTTGCCGAAGTTAAGCAGCAGGCAAAGCGGCAAGCCGGATGCCTTGAGGTAGTTGACGCACTGGGCACGATGCCCTTCATCCCAGGCACTCGCGGTCTTCAACTCCACCAGCAGCGCTTGCTCGACAAACAGGTCGACAAAATACTGACCGACAACGACGCCATCATAGTACCTCCCGTCATCGATTCTGCGGTGATACTGCGGCGGGTTTGCGACTCTGGCCAGGACGTTTCGTCGAGCCGAAACCCCGCAGTATCAGTGACCCGGGGTAATAGGTGACCGTAAGGCCTCGCTGCTGCACGACATCCAGCCCCGTCTTGCGCAATTCGTGCGCCAAAGCGTTTTCATAAACCTTCTCCAGGAATCCCGCTCCAAGCGTATTGAGCACGGCAAAAGCGCAGCCGATGACGCGCCCCGACAGTTCATTCAGCCGAATTTCGTCCGCGTGCATCTGCGTGCATCCTATTTTGTATCTGCGTAAAACCTTCACTTCCGACACTGGCAGCAAATCATTGCCAAAGTATTGACCGCTCGGGCACGCGGATGCGCGCGAAACCAAAACGATACCGCCACGCGCAGAGTCCGGCCGGCTGGTATTGCTCTCGCCGTCTACCTGGTGCCCTTTCCCCCGATCGCCCTGTGCCGCCCAGACGGCCGTGTTGCCAGACCGTGACCGTTCAGGATACGTAGGACACCCGCAACATAAACACACGGCGTCTGGAAAAGGACGATCCATTGCGATTTCAGGTCGGAATTATCGGCGCCGGACCGGCCGGCCTGTTTCTGGCGCACCTGCTGCACCGGCTCGGGATAACCGCCGTCAACATCGAATCCCGCAGCCGCAAGGACGTCGAGGGAACAATCCGCGCCGGCGTCCTCGAGCACTGGGTCGTGGAACTCCTGAAGGAGCTCGGCCTGGGCGACCGGATGCTGCGGGAGGGCCACTTCCACGACGGTATCACCCTGCAATGGAATCGCCATCGCCATCACGTCGATATCCGCGGTCTGACCGACGGCAAGCGGGTCGTCGTCTATCCGCAGCATGAGGTCCTGAAGGATCTGATCGCCGGGAGGTTGTCAGACGGCGGAGAAATCATCTTCGGCGTCGGTGGCACGACCATCCGCGATGTCGACACCGATCACCCGGCGATCGATTTCCGCCGTGACGGAACCGGCGCGCCGGACACCATCGAATGCGACTACGTCATCGGCGCCGACGGCTTCCACGGACCCGGCCGGCAAGCCATCCCCGCCACCCGTCGCACCGAATACCAGAAAATCTATCCCTTCGGCTGGCT
Organism: Rhodopila sp.; assembly: GCA_050010355.1. Classification (GTDB taxonomy): domain Bacteria; phylum Pseudomonadota; class Alphaproteobacteria; order Acetobacterales; family Acetobacteraceae; genus Rhodopila. The sequence continues at coordinate 58,602 of JBEKLE010000007.1, forward strand.
CGGCATCCTCACCAGCGCTCCCCGTTCCTGGGACGAACTGATCTATTCCAATCAGCAGGACGGGTTCGCATTGCTCAGCACCCGCTCGCCTGACGTGCAGCGTCTTTATATCCAGTGCGACCCGAACGACGACATCGCCAACTGGTCCGATGCGCGGATCTGGGAGCAGTTTCACGCCCGTCTCGGCACCGATGACGGCTGGTCGCTGACAGAGGGGCCCATCCTGCAGAAAGGCATCATCCCGCTGCGCTCGTTCGTCTGCGAGCCGATGCAGCACGGCCGCCTGTTCATCGCCGGTGACGCCGCCCATATCGTGCCGCCGACCGGCGCGAAAGGTCTGAACCTGGCCGTGGCCGATGTGCTTGTGCTGTCCCGCGCGCTGGAAGCGAAATACCACCACAACAGCCAGGATTTGCTGGACCGCTACAGCGAGACATGCCTGCGCCGCGTGTGGAAGGCAGAGCGGTTTTCCTGGTACATGACCACAATGCTTCACCGGAACGAACACGAGTCCGATTTCGAACAGCGCATCCACTTCGCCGGATCTCGTCCGAACCTCAAACGCCTCGGCGCTATCACTGGCGGAAAACTACGTCGGGCTGCCGTTCGACTGATAACCAATCCGCGGAGACACCGACCCACTCGTGTCGGTCCCGTCAACGTCATGGTGCTCAGGCGCACCATCCACGCCTTTGATAATCACGGAAAACGCGTGGATGCCGATCTCCGTCGGCAAGACGGGGGAGGCGTCGCCGGAGAGTCGACTTCAATGCGGAGTGGTTGTCGAGGCCTTTCCAGCGTTGTTGCCCCTGGCCCGTCATTGCGAGAGGCGAAGCTGGGAAGCAACGCCCGGACTGTCTGGCATGTCAACGAGACGGCTTCCTTCCCCGCAGCCGTGACGAAATGAGAAGGCGCGACAACAGGGGCATCGGCGACGAAAGCGGCAGCTTATCGGTTCGCGGCGACACGCCGTTCACGAACTCCAGAACGGACCCGATGTGGGCATCCCAGGTGGTGCCCGCCCAGCCGGGCAACCGCGCCATTTGCGCGTTCCGGCGGTCAACGCGGCGACCGGGCGCGACTGGTAGATCCGGAAATGAAAGGTTCTCCAGTACGCGCCCTGCGAACACTGCTACGTCGGGATGAAGACCCAGTTGGCGTGGGTGGCGCCGGCCGTCAGGAGGCGGTTTTCAGTGCTGTCGGAAAAACCGATGAGGACACTCGCCTCACTGCCGCCCTGCACCAGGAAATTTGTCCAGTCCTGCCGTCCGACCGGATCGGGTGCACGATGCAATACGTTCTGATACAGAAGGGTGACAAAATCGCTGATACTCAGTGCTCCGTAGTCCTGGAAGAATTCCGCCGAACCCACGAAACCTTGCGCGACTTGCGTTGGCGTGGCGCCGCTGGCCAGATCCGCAGCCCAGTAGGCTTGACCCGCGGGGTCTGGTTTGCGATTGAGCGCGGCCCCGTAGAGACGATAAGCCTCGGCGTTGAAATTGTCCCCTGCGCCGGACAGCGTATCGGCCTCGAACTCGGCACTTTCGGCAAAGCCGAGCAGCACGGTGCCGCGGGAACCGCCCGATGCCAGTAATCCGGTCCAGTCTTGCAACCCGGTCGCATCGGCCGGCCGGCCGAGCACGTTCTGATAGAGTTGATCGACAAAATCAGTATCGGAGAGCGAGCCGTAGTCCTGGATGAACTCCAGCGATATGGTAAAATCCGTTGCCACGACCGACAACGGGACGTTTGAGTCATCGACCAGGCCGGTCCAGTACTGCAGGCCGGGGAGGTCCGGGGCTCGATCCAGTGCTGCCTCATAGAGGCGGGAAATATCCTCCGCTGTGCCGGTGGGGTCGAACAGGGCCATCCCGTCCGTGAACGACATAACGGTGATCCCCGGGAGTACCTGGGTTCCGTTGCGCCCTGCGACGGTGTCTTGAATGTACAGAGTTCCGTTGTCATTGGCGATGATGTACTGGGCTGACGAACCGCTCAGGATGACCTCACCGGCAGTGGCTGTTACGGCAGTGGTTGTGACCGTGGTGGCGGTGTCAACGGCGCTGGCGCCGGCGGTGTCTGTTACACTGAGGTTGAATCCGGTGGTGACCGTCTGGCCTCCCGCGACCTCCGCGCGGGTCGGCACGAACACCAAGGCTTGCAAAGTAGCCGTGACCGCGGCGGCCGAACCGGTGACGGCATAGACGCCGGTCGATGCATTGTACGTGCCGCCATCGACGTCGGTCAGCGCGCCATTGGCCGCTGCCGACAGAGTGACCGTCACGGTCTCGGCCTGGCCGGCGTTGGCGTCGGCGATCACGACACCCACGAACGGCGCAATCGAAGCCTCATCCGTGGTCGTCCAACCCCCAGCGGTGCCGCTGATTGTCGGCAAGACTGCCGTGGCGGTCGCGATGACGGTGGTCATGCTGTCGGTCGCGGTTTGCTGTGCGGAGTCGGTGTCGGAGATGGTGAAAGTTGTGGTGACGGTGTTGCCTGGCGCGACCTGATGGGCGGTCGGCGTAAAGACCAGCCCCTCCAGGGCCGTCGTAACCGCTGCAGGGGTCCCGACATCGGTATAGACGCCACTGTTGTAGCTGCCGCCACCCAGGTTGGTGAGTGTGCCGCCGCCGGCAGAGGACAGGGTGATGGTAACGGTCTCGGTCTGACCGGGATTGCCGTCTCCGATCACTACGTTGGCGAATGGCAGGACTGTCCCTTGATCCGAGACAGGCTGGCCGCTGACGGTGCCGCCGATCGTCGGCGCGACGGCCGTGACAGTGCCAGTGACGGTTGTGGTGCTGTCAGTGTCGGCTTGCTGCCCAGCGGTGTCGATGTCGGTGATGGTGAAACGTGTGAGGACCTGCGTCCCCTGAGATTGGGCGAATATCAGGCCATCGAGTGCGTTTGTGACCGCGATGGCGGAGCCGATGATCGCATAAACCCCGTTGGCAGCATTGTAGGTGCCGCCGTCCAGATTGATCAGGGTGCCGTTGGCCGGCACGGACAGAGTAACGGTCACCGTCTCGGTCTGGCCGAAGTTGACATCGCCGATCAGCACATTGGCGAACGGGGCGATTGTTCCCTGGCTGCCGATCGTTTGGCCGCCCACTGTGCCGCCGATCGTCGGCAGAGACGTGCTCGCCTGGGTGACGACGGTTCGGCTGGTGTCGGTTGCGGTTTGCAGCGCGGTGTCGATGTCGTGGATGGTGAAGTTTGTCGCGATTGTCCCGCCGGGCGCGACCAGATGCGGCGTGGGATTGAACACCAGAGCGTCGACGGCAGCGGTGACCTGAGAGGTGGTGCCGACGGCGCGATAGACGCCATTGACCGCTTTGTAAGTGCCCCCGCCCAGATTGGTCAGCGAGCCGTTTGTCGATAACGACAAGGTCACCGTCACGGTCTCGGTCTGGCCAAAATTCGCATCGGCGATCACGACGTCGAAGAAAGGCGCGATTGTCCCGAGATCCGAGATCGTCGGCGTGACTCCGCCGGCGGCGCTGATCGTCGGCAGAACGGTCGCGGCCGTGGTGATCACGCTCGTCGTGCTGTTGCTCGCGGACTGTAGCGCGGTGTCGGTGTCGGTGACGGTGAAACCCGTCGTTATCGTCTGCCCGGGTGCGACCTGATGAAGGGTGGGTGTGAACACCAACGCATTCAGCACGGCCGTGACAGCGGAGGCTGCGCCGGTGATCGTAAAGACGCCCGTTGTCGTGTTGTAAGTGCCCGCACCGCTCAGCGTCCCGTTTGCCACAGTGCCTGGACTCGGGGTCACGGTGACGGTCTCGGTCTGGCCAACGTTGGCATCGGCGATCACCATCGCCGCGAACGGCTTGATGGTTGCTTGATCCGAGATCGCCTGTCCGGGTGACGCCCCGCTGATCGTGGGTGGGACGGCCGTTTCCGTGGTGACGACGGTCGTTGTGCGGTTTACCGCGAATTGCGACGCGGTGTCGGTGTCGTCAATCGCGAAGGTTGTGGTGACCACCTGGCCGGGGGCCGCCTCGTGGGGGGTCGGGGTGAACACCAAGCCCTGCAGGACGGACGTGACCGCGGAGGCGGAGCCGCTGACATTGTAGATGCCGTCGGCGGCGTCATAGTGGGGGTCAGCGCCGCCGCTGCTGCTCAGGACGCCATCGTTGGCGTCGGACAGCGTCACCTTCACATTCTCGGTCTGGCCATAATTGGCATCGGCGATCGTTACATTGGCAAATGGCTTGACTGTCCCCTGATCGGAAATCACCTGATTTGCTGATGCGCCGCTGATCGTCGGCACATTGGTCCCGGCGGTGGCGATGACCGTTGTGGTGTTGTCGGTTGCACTTTTTGTCGCGGTGTCGGTGTCACTGATGGTGAAACGGGTGGCGATCGTCAGACCGGGATTGATCTGACCTTGCGTCGGTGTGAACACCAGCCCATCCAGGGCGGCGGTGACGGCGGAGGCAGAACCGCTGTCAGTATAGACACCCGAGCCTGCGATGTAGGTGCCGCCGCCGAGATTTGTCAGGGTGCCGTTCGCCGCCGCGGACAAGGTCACGCTCACGAACTCGGTCTGCGCCAAATTTGTATCGCCGATGGCGACCCCGGCAAACGACGTGATCGTTGCGTGGTCCGACGTTGTCTGTCCAGCGACGCTGCCGCTGATCGTCGGGGGCGCAAGAATGGTGACGACAGACCCGCTGGCGATGAAGCTGTCACCGGCATAGGAACCAGCCAGGAGCAGCGATGCGACCGTCTGGCTGCCGGCGTTCCTGACAACCAGGGTTCCCAGGTTGAGGATGGCGCTCGCGGCGGCCAGACCTTGCAGGATGAACCTGCCGCCCATTCCCGCAACGATCGTGCCCGCGAACGCCGCCGGCGTTGCCAGAATGAGCGTGTCGCCGCCGCCATTCACGGTGATCGTCTGGCCGGCCGACACGCTGTTGAGCAGGAGTGTTGCCTCGGTTGGATCACCGCCGGTCGAGGCGTTCTTATCGAACGCCACGGCACCGGTGCCGGTCAGGCTGCCAAGCACATCCAAGGTGCCGCCGATCGTGCCACCAAGGGCGATCACCGTGCCGTTGTTGGAGATCGAACCGGCGATCGTTCCGTAACCTTGAACAATACCGCCGTTGATGTTGATCCCGCCGGCGACGGAGACCGTTCCAGCCTGCAGGTTGAGCATGGCGGGGCCAAAAAAGCTGTCGCCGATGGCTTCGTCGATCGTCACCGAACCGCTGGTGGTGTAGTTGCGGCCGCCGAGAACATCCACCGTGCCGCCCGCACCAATATCCCGCAATGTGGTTTCGACAGCAACGAGTGTGGAACCGTTCCATTCATTTATTGCGGCGGTCGTGCCGGACAATGTCAGTTCAGTGTAACCGAATATTCCGGCCACAGTGGCAATGCTGACGATCTGGCCCGCGGATGCGCTGCCAAGATTGATGGTGGCCGCCGAACCCGTGGCGTTGAATATGCCATCGATGAGGGTGTTGCCGGTGACGTCGCCGATCGGCGCTGCGATGGTCACCGTCCCGCCAAGCGCCTCAATCTCGTTGCTTATGTAGACGCTGTTGGTGCCGGAGAGGAGCAGCGTGCCCTGGGCCTGGATGAACGCATTCAGGGTGCCGGCATTTAGAATCGCAGCGTTGGCGCCGGCCTGCTCATGCACGTTTGTCTGCGCCGAACCGAGAAATGCCCCGGCCGATCCGGCGGCAAAGATGAGCGTTCCGTCCAGTTCCAGTTTGGCCGCAGCGTAGGGCGCCTGATACGATCCGGTGAAATTGTTGGTACCGTTCATGCTCAGGCTGTGAACGGTCTCGGTTTCGCCAGACGCAATGGTGACCGTGTAGGCAAGCGTCGTCGCGGCGTCGATCGTCACATCGGACGTGGCCGCGTTGGGCACCGATGTTGGGATCCAAAGGGTGCCGGTGTTCCAATCACCGCTTGCGTTGGCAGCCCAACTGAAGATCGCCATCTGGTCTCTCCGGGGTGCTTCTCAAGGACTGCGTCATAAGCGGACGCAGTCCCGTGCAATCCGATGGGATGATAGGACGATTGGGTTAATGAAAGATTTATGCGGCCGGTACCACGCGCGAGCGAGGGCTACATGCCGGGGCATGTGACGCCGCTGGGAAAGTCAGGCCGACGTACCGATCCTGAGGCCTGGCGTCGTAGGCCGGCGTGCGCCCCTCTCAATCGCTCTCCCGCAGCACCTCGGTCTTCAGCGGCAACGCCGCGCCCATCCAGGTCGCGTTGAGGGTGTGGTCGTCACGCGGGCGCCCAGACTGGGGATGCAGCAGGATCGTCAGTCCCATGCGGTTCATCATCAGGAACGGCGCCAGCGTCGGGAACTGATCCGGCGCGAACTGGATCTGATACATAGCGGTCGGGTGCGGTCCGACCGGCACGTCGTGCCAGCGTCCCATACGGACCGCGAACTTTTCCTCCACCCACTGGCGCAACAACGCCGCACGATCCCGGCTTTCGGGATCGTAGTAGACATGGGCATGATAATCGGTGATTCCAGCCGGATCGATGGGTGCGGGATTGGCCATCACACGTCCTTCAGCAACAAGTGTTTCACATCGCGTTTCGTTACTTTACCGTAGCCAGACTTCGGCAACTCGGACCAGAAGACAAACTCCTGAGGCCATTTGTATTTCGCCAGTTTGCCGCCCAGGTGCGACAGCAACTCATCCGGCGACGCGTCTGCCCCAGGCTCCAGCACCAGCACGGCGACGCCCGTCTCGCCCCATCTTTCGTGCGGCATGCCGACGACGCAGGCCTCGGCGACGGCGGGATGCAGCAGCAGCGCTTCCTCGATCTCCCGCGGATACACGTTTGACCCGCCGGAGATATACATGTCCGACGCCCGCCCGGTGATATAGACGAACCCCCGCGCGTCCATGTGGCCGAGGTCCCCGGTGTGGAACCAGCCATGCTCGGTGGCCTTCGCGATCGCCTCGACGTTGTCGTGATAACCGGCGAACACCCCGGGTCCGCGCACGCAAATTTCGCCCGTGGTGCCATCGGCAACCGGCTGGCCAGCCTCGTCCAGGATCGCAACGTCCATGCCGGTGCGCGGAAAACCGCAGCTTCCGACAGGCATTTCCCAGTCATTCTCACTGTGCAGCGCAGCAGGTAGCACGGTGATGTTGCCGGTGACCTCGCCCATGCCGAAATACTGCACCAGCACCTTGCCCAGTTTGCGTAGCGCATGCACCTGATCGGCGCGGTACATCGGCGCACCGGCGTAGATGACATGGCGCAGACTGCTGTGATCGTAACGATCCACCGAATCATGGCGCGTCAGCATCGTCAGGATCGTCGGCACAGCGAACATGTTCGTCACGCGATGCTTCTCGACCAGCCGCCACGCTTCCTCGCAATCGAGCCGCTCGCCGGACAGAATGATCGTCGCGGACCCGCGCGCGACCTGCGGCACGGCGTGAACCCCCGCACCGTGCGACAGCGGGGCCACAACAAGAGACGCGTCCTGTTCCGTCGTCGCCGGCATCAGGTCGCAGAGATGGTTGCAGACGACATAATCCATCTGCCCATGGGTCAGCACGCCCGCCTTCGGCCGCCCCGTGGTGCCGGAAGTATAGAAGAACCAGGCCGGATGGTCGCGGTCCACATCCGCGGGCCAGGTGACCGGCGTTGCAAACGCGGCGAGCGCCTCCCAGTCGTCCTCACCGCTGCCACCGATGGAAATCTCCAGACTGCAAGAAGGGTTTTCGGCGCGCGCCGCGGCGGCATGGTCCGGAAAGCCGGCATCGAAAACATGTGCCGAGGCGCCGGACGACCGAGCCAGATAGGCAACCTCGGGCGGGGTCAGGCGGAAATTGGTCGGCACCCAGACCGCACCGATCATCCATGACGCGAACATGGTTTCCAGCACGGCGTTGGAATTGCGCGCGTGCAGCAGAACCCGGTCGCCATGCCGCACACCGCGGGCCGCCAGCGCGCCCGCCGCCGACTGCACCCGGTCACGGAACGAGTGCCAGCGCCAGACCTCATCACGCCAGACGATCGCCGGCCGGTCGGGAAACCGGCGAGCGGTCTGGATCAGCAGCGACGCCAAGTTCGCAGTCGGGATCAGCGCAATGGCTCCAGGATCGAAACGTAATTGGCAACCGCCGCCCCGCCCATGTTGAACACCGCGCCAATGTCCGCCTTCGGCAACTGCATGCCACCCGGCGCCTCACCGGTAAGCTGCATGGCGGTGATCGCGTGCATCGACACCCCGGTGGCGCCGATCGGGTGACCCTTCGCCTTCAGCCCGCCCGACGGGTTGATCGGCAGCCGCCCATCCTTGGCCGTCCAGCCTTCCAGCACCGCCCTCGCACCCTGGCCCGGCGCGGTCAGCCCCATCGCCTCATATTCCAGCAGCTCGGCGATCGTGAAGCAGTCATGCGATTCGACGAACGACAGGTCGGTCAGCTTGATGTCCGCGGCCTCCAGAGCGCGCGCCCAGGCGTGGGCCGCGCCGTCGAACGCGGTAATGTCACGCTTGCTGATCGGCAGGAAGTCATTGACCTGCACAGCGGCCTTGAAGCGCACCGCCTTGCCCATGGCGCGCGCCGTGTCTTCGTCCGCCATGATCAGAGCAACGGCGCCGTCCGAGACCAGCGAACAGTCCGTGCGCTTCAGCGGCTGCGCCACGTAGGGGTTCTTCTCGCTGAGCGTGCGGCAGAAGTCGTAGCCGAGGTCCTTGCGCATCTGCGCAAAGGGATTGTCCACGCCGTTCTTGTGGTTCTTCGCCGCGATCGCGGCCAGCGCGTCCGACTGGTCGCCGTAGCGCTGAAAATACCGCTCCGCAATGCGACCAAACACCCCGGCGAAGCCAGCCGGAATCTCAGCCTCCTCCTTGTGATAGCTGGCTTTCAGCAGATGGTCCCCGACGTCCTTGCCGGAGGTCGACGTCATCTTCTCAACCCCGATCACCAGGGCAAAGCGCCCGCGTCGCGACAAAAGGAAGTCCCGCGCGCCGTAAACCGCGGCGGAGCCCGAAGCGCACGCGTTCTCGAACCGCGTGATCGGCTTGAACCGCATTTCGGGCACGTGCTGCAGCACCAGTGACCCGGGAAAATCCTGCGCCGAGAACCCGTTGTTGAACAGGCTGAGGAACGTCGCCTCGATTTCGTGCGGCGCGATACCGGCATCGGCAATCGCGGCGCCGGCGACCCGGCCGATCAGAGCCTCGATGTCGACGTCATCCAGCTTGCCGAACGGCGAGTGAGCCCAGCCAACGATGCAGGCTTCGGTCATGCGGATCCTCCTGAGGGTCGATGTTCCGGACAATAACTTGGCAGAGGCCGAAAGGCGATGGGTCGTTTCCAGTTCCGCCGTGATCCGTCCTGGCGCCGCGACGTCCGCCATTGGTCGAGACGTCGTCGAACGCATTCACGTGATTGCCAGCATCTCCGCGCATTGTTATGCATTTATGTTATAGTCCACTGTCAAAAATCAGGACTCACGCAGCAAAGAGGCAGGCACATGTCGATTGCTCAGTATACCGGCCGCAAGTCCCTCGAAGCCATCGCCGAGGGCACCGCAGGCCACGGCAAGGGCCTGAACAAGACGCTCGGCCCGTTCTCACTCGTCGGCCTCGGCATCGGCTGCATCATCGGCGCCGGCATCTTCGTCCTCACCGGCAAGGCGGCCGCCAGCTATGCCGGTCCGGCAATCGCCCTCTCCTTCGTCCTGTCAGGCATCGCCTGCGCGTTCGTGGGCCTCTGCTACGCCGAACTCGCCGCCATGATCCCGGCTTCGGGCAGTGCATATACATATGCCTATGCAACCGTCGGCGAGGTGTTCGCCTGGATCATCGGCTGGGACCTGATACTCGAATACGGGATGGGCGCCGCCACCGTCGCCGTCGGCTGGTCCGGCTACTTCGTCAGTCTTCTCGGCAGCCTCGGCCTCCACATCCCGCCGCAATGGGCAGCCGCGAGCGGCGAGGCCGTCAGTCTCGCCGACGGAACTCAGGGAACCGCCATTGTCAATCTCCCGGCGGTGCTGATTGTCCTGATCCTCACCGGCCTGCTGATGTTCGGGACCAAGGAATCGACCCGGGTCAACAACGTCATGGTCGCGTTCAAGCTGTTCGTCGTCGTCATCGTCATCGGCGTCGGCGCGTTCTATGTCAGCCGGGCGAACTGGACGCCCTTCATCCCCGAAAACACCGGCAGCTTCGGCAGCTTCGGCTGGAGCGGCATTCTGCGCGGTTCGTCGGTGGTGTTCTTCGCCTATATCGGCTTCGACGCCGTCTCCACCGCCGCGCAGGAGGCGAAATTGCCGCAACGGGACATGCCGATCGGCATCCTCGGCTCGCTGGTCATCTGCACGCTCCTTTACGTCCTCATGTCCCTGGTGATGACCGGCATGGTGCCGTACACGAAACTCGGGGTCGCCGACCCGGTGGCGGTGGCGATCGACGCGACCGGCATCGGGTGGCTGTCCGTCCTGGTGAAATTCGCCGCGCTGGCGGGACTGACGACGGTGATCTTCGTGCTGCTCTTCGGACAGGCGCGCATCCTGTTCTCGATAGCGGAGGACCGCCTGCTGCCGGCCTTCTTCGGTGAGGTGCACCCGCGGTTCCGGACGCCATTCGCCAGCCAGGCTCTGATCGGCGTCGTGGTGGCGGCGATCGCGGCAAGCTTTCCGATCGGTCTGCTGGGCGAGATGGTCAGCATCGGCACACTGTTCGCGTTCCTGCTGGTCTGCCTCGCGGTGATGCATCTCCGCCGCAGTTCGCCAGGCACCCACCGTCCGTTCCGCACGCCCGGCGTCCCATGGCTGCCCCTGCTCGGCATAGCATTTTCGCTGCTCCTGATGTTCGGCCTGCCCCTCGCCACCTGGCTGCGACTGCTGGTGTGGCTCGCCATCGGCCTGGCGATCTATTTCGGCTATGGACACCGGCACAGCCTGGTGGCGGAGACGTCCGGATAAAGCGTGTCCGGACGGCCTGATACCAATTCGCGTTGAGATCGATTCTCCGGCTACGTCTCCTCGTCATGCCGACGGCGGTCGGCATCCACGCCTTTGGCCCGCGATTCCCGACTGTGCGTGGCGGATTCGTAATGACGTGCTTCTCAAGTTCGATTGATCTGCACGCTCTGGCGCTATTCCGCCATGATCAGCGCCGCCAGCGCCTTCGGTTCCGTCAGCATCGGATAGTGCCCGGTGTCCAACTCATACCAGCGCGCCTTCAAGGTTTCCGCCGCCCGCCGCTGATGGCTGACCGGCGGATTGACGCTCTGCCGGCACCAGATCACCGAGGCATTCCACGGCTGCTGCCAGAAGCGGTCCAGCTTGACCGGTGACGCCATCGCAGCGATCGGATGCGGCGTGTAGCGCGCCAGCGCCCATTCCTTCGTGGCACCCTCCAACGAGACGAACATCCG
>JBEKLE010000008.1:0-48094 GCA_050010355.1 Rhodopila sp.
GGCCAGGTCAAACCGGAAAAACTCGCGGAATACCTCGAAGCCAACGGCTACGGCCGCGCCGGCACGGTCATGGAGCCGGGTGAATACGCGATGCGCGGCGGCATCATCGACATCTTTCCCGCCGGCGAATCCGATCCCGTCCGGCTCGACCTGTTCGGCGACACGATCGAGTCGATCCGCGTATTCGATCCATCATCCCAGCGCACCGCCGGCAAACGCAACAGCCTTTCGCTGCACCCAGTTTCCGAGGTGCCGCTGGGCAAGGAGTCGATCGCCCGTTTCCGCACCGGCTGGCGCGAGCTGTTCGGACAGGACGCCGCAAAGGACCCGATCTACCTGTCGATCTCCGACGGACGGCGCCATCCCGGCATGGAGCACTGGGTCCCGCTCTTCCATCCGACGATGGAAAATCTCCTCGACTACCTGCCCGACACCGCCGTCAGCCTCGACCACCAGTCCAATGAGGTGCTGGAAGCCCGCCTGGAGATGATCGCCGACCACGCCCAGGCCCGCAAAGCCATCCCGCGCGACGGCGAAACACCCTACCGCCCGATCCCGCCCGCAATGCTGTATCTCGACCGCGACGGCTGGGACGAGATGCTTTCGTTCGGCCCGCTGCTCGCCTTCACCCCCTTCGGCAAGCCCGACGGCGCGACCGGCATCGACGGCGGCGGCCGGCCCGGCCCGGTCTTCGCCCAATCGGGTGGTGGACTGTCTGCCTCCGGCCCCGGCATCAACGTCTTCGACCAGCTCCGCGGCCAGGCCGAACGATGGAACACCGAGGGCCGCCGGATCGTCATCGCCGCCTGGACCCGAGGCTCCCGCGAACGGCTGACCAACCTCCTGCGCGAACACGGCTTCAAGGACGCTGCCCAGGAAGACGACTACGCCGCCATCCGCCGCAAGCCCGCCGGCTCGGTTTCGCTGGTCGTCCTCGGCGTCGAACGCGGCTTCGTCGCCGACCGCATCGCGCTGGTCGGCGAGCAGGACCTGCTGGGCGAACGCATCTCCCGTCCCCCCCGCCGCCGCAAGCGCGCCGACCAGTTCATCGCCGAAGCCACCGAAATCGCCGAGGGCGACCTCGTCGTCCACCAGGAATACGGCATCGGCCGCTACGACGGCCTCGCCACCCTGCACGTCACCGGCGCACCGCACGACTGCCTGCGCCTGATCTACGACGGCGACGAGAAGCTGTTCCTGCCGGTCGAGAACATCGAAGTCCTCTCCCGCTACGGCAGCGAGCATCAGGGCACGTCGCTCGACAAACTCGGCGGCGCCGGCTGGCAGACCCGCAAAGCCAAGATGAAGCAGCGCATCCGCGACATGGCGGGTGAACTGATCCGTATCGCAGCCCTTCGGAAAATGCGCGACGCCGAAACCATGGCGCCCCCCGAAGGCACCTGGGACGAATTCTGCGCCCGCTTCCAGTTCATCGAAACCGAAGACCAGGCCCGCGCGATCGCTGACGTGCTTGAGGACCTCGCCGCCGGCAAGCCGATGGATCGCCTGATCTGCGGCGACGTCGGGTTCGGCAAGACTGAGGTCGCCCTGCGCGCCGCTTTCGTCGCCGCCATGTCCGGTTCCCAGGTCGCCGTTGTCGTGCCGACCACACTGCTCGCACGCCAGCATTTCCGCACATTCTCCGCCCGCTTCGCAGGCCTGCCGGTCAAAATCGCGCAGCTTTCCCGCATGGTCGTCGCCAAGGAGGCCAACGAGGTTCGCCGCGGCCTCACCTCCGGCGAAATCAACATCGTCGTCGGCACCCACGCCCTGCTGGCAAAATCGGTGGAATTCTCCGCCCTCGGCCTGCTGATCGTCGACGAGGAACAGCACTTCGGCGTCGCCCACAAGGAACGTCTGAAAGCCATGAAGGCCGACGTCCACGTCCTGACCCTCACCGCCACGCCGATCCCGCGCACCCTGCAACTCGCCCTGACCGGCGTGCGGGAAATGTCGGTCATCGCCACACCGCCGGTCGACCGCCTCGCCGTCCGCACCTTCATCATGCCGTTCGATTCGGTCGTGATCCGCGAAGCCCTGCAGCGCGAGCGCTTCCGCGGCGGCCAGGTATTCTGCGTCGTCCCCCGCATCGAGGACCTCCAGCGCATGTCCGACCGCCTGCGCGAAATCGTGCCGGAAGCCCGCACCATCCAGGCCCACGGCCGCCTCGCGCCCACCGAACTCGAACGCGTCATGACCGAGTTCGGCGACGGCAAATACGACATTCTGCTGTCCACCAACATTGTCGAAAGCGGCCTCGACATGCCGGCCGTCAATACGCTCGTCATCTACCGCGCCGACATGTTCGGCCTGGGGCAACTCTATCAGCTTCGCGGCCGTGTCGGGCGCGGCAAGCAGCGCGGCTACGCCTACCTGACCTGGCCCGCCAACCACCGCCTGTCCGTCGCGGCCGAGAAACGACTGACCGTGATGCAGACTCTCGACGCCCTCGGCGCGGGCTTCACCCTGGCCTCACACGACCTCGACATCCGCGGCGCCGGCAACCTTCTGGGCGACGAGCAGTCCGGCCACATCCGCGAAGTCGGCATCGAACTCTACCAGCAGATGCTGGAGGACGCGGTTGCCGACATCCGGGCCGGCGAGGGCAAGCGGTCCGGCGAAGAGCGCGAATGGACCCCCAACATATCGCTCGGTCTTCCCGTCCTCATCCCCGAAGTCTACGTCCGCGATCTACCGGTGCGCCTCGGTCTGTACCGCCGGATCGGCGCCCTCGCGTCCGACGCTGAGAGCGACGCAATGGCCGCCGAACTGGTCGATCGTTTCGGCAAGCTGCCGGAAGAGGTCGAGAACCTGCTGGGCGTCGTTGCGCTGAAACGCGCCTGCCGCGAGGCCGGCGTCGAAAAGCTGGAAGCCGGCCCGAAAGGCATGGTGCTGACGTTCCGAGGCAACGCCTTCTCCAACCCCGCCGGCCTGGTCCGCTGGCTTTCAACCAAAGGCGGCATGGTCCGGCTCCGCCCGGATCACAAGCTGGCGATTTCCCGTGACATGGATGTCGTCACACGTCTGAAATTCGCCCGCGATACGCTCGGTGCACTCGATCAGATCGTGCGCCAGGCAAAGGCCGCCAATTCTTCCGCCGCCCTAAACCCGTCCGAAGCTGTCAACCGTAACATTCAGGTCGGTAACCAACCCGTTGCCCAGCGAGTAGACCCAGCCGTGCACCTTGAGTTCCTGCCCGCGAACCCAGGCATCCTGCACGAACACGTCGGATGAAACGTTCCGCACCTGCCGCATGACGTTCAGTTCGCACAACCGGTTCAGCCGAGCCCGCTGATCGGCGATTGCTTCCAGCGCCTGTCGATGCTCGCTGTAAAGCTCCCGGATCGGGTGCAGCCAGTGGTCGACCAGACCACGCCGTTTTCCGTCGACCGCTGCGGCGATGCCACCACAGCCGTAGTGACCGACAACGATAATGTGCTTCACCTTGATAACGTCGACCGCGAACTGTAGCACCGACAGGTAATTGGCATCCTGCGGCGGCGCCAGATTGGCGACATTCCGGTGCACAAACAGTTCGCCCGGGTCGAGATCGACGATCTCGTTCGCCGGCACCCGGCTGTCGGAACAGCCAATCCACAGGTATTCAGGCGCCTGCTGGTTCTCCAGCCGTTTGAAGAAACCGGCATCAGCCGCAACCTTTCTCGCGGCCCACGCACGGTTGTTCGCCTTCAGATCATCGAGCATGTCCGCATCCAAAAGACGAACCACCGCCGGGTCAAGCCCCCACGCGTCAAACTACAGCGTCGGACGGATCGTAGTGACGCCAGCCGCCATATCCAGCTCCGCGGTGGTGATCGGCGCGCCACGGATCACCACCAGATACATCAGCGCCGAGACCAGCCCAATCGCCGCGCTGACCAGCAGTGCCGGTACGAAACTGCCAGTGGCCTGCACGATGAATCCCGTCACGGTCGGCGCCAGCGCACCCCCCAGATAGCCGCCGAAATTCTGGATGGCACCCAGTGACGCGGTGCAGTTCGCCGGTGCCGCGACGGACGCCAGCGCCCATGACATCCCGCTCGCCGAAGCCCCGAACATCAGCGCCGCCGCAATAGCCGCCACCGCCAGGAAATCGCTCGGTGTTTCCGCCGCGACCACGGTGAAACACACCATCCCCAGCAACCCCACGATGACCGGAACTTTGCGGCTGTTCACCGGTGACAAACCCCGCCGCATCAACCAGTCAGCGATCCAGCCGCCGCCGATGCTGCCGACAACACCGAATGCGAACGGAATGGCGGCGACGATGCCGGTCTTCGGTATGGACATATGTCGCTGCATCTCCAGGTATCCCGGCAGCCAGGCCAGATACAGCCAGCCCATATAGACCACGCCAAAGAACCCCAGCACCAATCCCCATGTGGTTCGGAACCGGAACAAACCGAGCCACTCCGCAAGCCGCACGGGGGCATACGTCCGAGGCTCTTCTCCGTCGGTCAGATAATGCCGCTCCTCGTCGGTGAAGTGCTCTTCGTTTGGGTCGCGATACAGCATGAACCAGACCGCGGCGACCACCACACCCACCACACCCATGATCCCGAACATCCAGCGCCAGCCAAAGCCAATCATCATGACGGTCAGGATCGGCGGCGCGATTGCCGGCCCGAGCGACGATGTGCAGTTCCATGTTCCTGTCGGCAGCCCGCGATCCCGGACATTGTACCAGTCCCGCACCACCCGGACCGCCGAGGAAAACATCGGCGCCTCGCCCAGCCCAAGAAACACCCGCGCGATGGAGAACTGCCCGAACGACGTCACGAACCCGGCCGCCGCCTGCGCGATCGACCAGAGGCCAAGGCCGGCGGCCAGCAGGCGGTGCGGTCCGACCCGGTCCACCAGTGCACCGCCGGGCAACTGTGCAAACGCATAGGCCCATAGAAACGCCGACAACAGCAGGCCCATATCAGCGATCGAAAGCCCAAGCTCCTGCCGGATCAGCGGATTGGCGATCGAAAGCGTGGAACGATCGAGGTAGTTCAATGTCCCCGCGATCACGAGCATAATCAGCGCCGTGCGTTGCCTGCGCCGGATGCTGGCCGGCACTATCATTTTGCCCATGGAACGTCTCCCGCAAATATCTCTCACGCCTTTGGCTTGCAAAGCATGATACAGGCTCCCCGATTGGCGACAATGCCCCGACGGCAGCCCCTGCCGCTCACCACCGCGCTGACCGGCCGGCGCACCCGGTTCGACAGCCCCCCGCCGTTTCGGCTAATCTGCCGTTCGTCAGGAAACTCCAACGAAGGACGTCCGAAAATGGCCGGAAACGCGCAGAAAATCATCGACCTTGATCGTCAGCGGATGACCGCGATGGCCGAGAAGGATGTCGCGGCATTGACAAGACTGCTGTCCGACGACCTCATCTACACCCACTCCAATGCACGCCTCGACACCAAGCAGAGCCTGATCGGCGCGATGGAATCCGGTTCGACGGTCTATACATCTGTCGAGCCATCCGATGTGGTCGCGCAGGACCTTGGCGACGCCGTCGTGCTGACAGGCGTAGCCGCGATCAGCGTAATTTCCGGCGGCACCCCAAATTCGCTCCGCGTCCGCTTCACCGATGTCTATGCCAACAAGGGCAGCCAGTGGCAGATGGTCACGTGGCAAAGCACGAGGCTGGCCTGATACCGGCCGTGATGGTGATTTCAGCGATCCGCCACTGACCGGAACACGCGTGGACCGGAACATCGCGCCGCACGCGTGGGCCGGAAATATCGCGCCGCACGCGTGAGCGGGAACAACGAGAAGGACGCAGCCATGGCCCCGACGCCGGCACCATTCACTCTGTCGATCCCCGACACCGCCATCGCCGACCTCCGCACGCGTCTCGGCCTGACCCGTTTCCCCGACCAGGCGCCCGACGCACCCTGGGCCTACGGGACCGACCTCGGTTACATGAAAACCCTGGTGCCTTACTGGCAAAACCAGTTCGACTGGCGCGCCCAGGAAGCCGCGCTGAACGAATTCCCGCAGTTCAGGGTTCAGATGCCGGACGTTGACCTGCACTTCCTGTACGTGCCAGGGAAGGGCCCTTCACCCACTCCGCTGCTGCTTATGCACGGCTGGCCGGGGTCGGTGTTCGAATTCCTCGACATCATCCCCCGCCTGACGGATCCCGCCCGCTTCGGCGGCGATCCGGCCGACGCATTCACCGTCATCGCCCCCTCGCTGCCCGGCTACGGCCTGTCCTTCAAGCCCGGCCAGAAACGTTTCAGCATCGAGGACATCGCCACCTGCTTCGCCACGCTGATGACGAACGTTCTCGGCTACAAACGTTACGCAGCCCAGGGCGGCGACTACGGCGCCTTCACCGCCTCGCGGCTCGGTCACGCCTACCCGGACGGCCTGATCGGCATCCACGTCAACCTGCTGACCGTTCACCGCGACCGCCCGCCGCCGGAAAACCCGACTGAGGAAGAACGCCACTACTTCGAGCAGCTTGCGCAGTGGCTGAAAGAAGAAACCGGCTACCAGTGGATCCAGGGCACCAAGCCGCAAACGCTTGCATACGGCCTGACCGACTCACCCGCCGGCCTCGCCGCCTGGATCGGCGAGAAATTCCGCACCTGGACCGACTGCGACGGCGACCCGGAGTCCGTCATCAGCCGCGATCATTTACTTGCGAATGTCTCGCTATACTGGTTCACCGGCGCGATCGGGTCGTCGTTCTGGCCGTACTACGCCCGGATGCACGGCCAATGGCCGATTCCCAGCGGCGGAACCGTTGACGTGCCCATGGGTTACGCCGCCTTCCCCAGGGAGATTCTCTCCCCGCCCCGCTCGATCGCACAGCAGATGTACACCAACATCCAGCGATGGACAGTAATGCCCCGCGGCGGCCATTTCGCGGCGATGGAGCAGCCGGAGGCCCTGGCCGACGAGATAAGGGCGTTTTTTCGGGAATTGAGGAACGCTGTCCCGCCGGGGTCGTAAAGCTAGGTCAGTCGCTTCTGGTCGTCCCGCCTGATTGCTTCCTCGACCGCGCCGAGGCGGCTCGCTATCGTAACAAGGTGCGTGTTGATCGCGAATCCAGCCGCGGCGGAGGCGGCACCCTTGGCTCGCTCCACCTGCAGTTCCTGATCGGCTTCCATATGCATCATACGGTCCTCGACGGCCCGGAGGCGCGTTTCGAGGACTTCGATGGCCTTTTGTGTCTTCTCAACATTCTCGAACAGCCGGTCGACCCGCCGCACGACGCCAAGGATCGATCCCACGCCGGGAAGCGCCACGGTTCAGGCCCGGTGCGTTTGAAGTTCAAGGTATTTCAGGAAGGCATCCTGCCGGGCGGTGAGTTGATCCAGCTTGGCGTCGAAGCGCTCCGCCCAGGTTTTGAGCTCCGTGTTTTCCGGAGCGTTTTCTGGCGAGGAGACCATGCGCTCCACGCCTACCAACTCGCCCGCGCCAATGAGGGTCCACTGGTTGCCCGCTATATCTGTCATCGAGACAGCCGCTAAGTCTGCCGCTTTGGCGAGTTCTTTAACCCTTTCAATCGTCATCGACTTCATGTCGCCCGCTTTGATAAGCCGCAGGTCGCCCTCATGCTCTTCAGGCGTCATCTTAGGAACTCCAATTAGCGACCCATAACAGATCGGATGTAAATCCCGGTCTCGGAGGTGCCGTCGTGACAATCATTATACAGGCCTAATCTTACTTCGTCGCTAACGTTTATCCAAGGAGGCACGATCAACGCTTCCATCGTCGCCGCCGGCCATGACAACCAAGCGGTCAGGCCGGCCAACTCACCACAACAAAAACCTCAACGACGCCCTCAGAACTTCGAAACCCGCGTCTCCTTCGCCGTAATGAACTCCAGCAGCGCCGGCTGCCCCGCCTCCGTCCGCTCGATCCCGCGCTGGATCGCCGCCTTGATATCTCCCGGTTGCGTGACCCTCTCGCCATAACCCCCGAACGCCCGCGCCATCGCCGCGTAGTCGCCGGAGATATCCGTCGAACGATACTTCTCCGTCGAGATCGGCATGACCTTCAACTCGATCGCCATGGAGAAATTATTCAGCAGCACCGACAGAATGGGGATCCGCTCGCGCACCGCCGTCTCGAAGTCCATCCCGGTGAACCCGATCGCCGCATCGCCCCAGAGGTTGATGCAAAGCTTGTCCGGCTTCGCCAGCTTGGCACCCATCGCCAGGCCCAGCCCCATGCCAAGCTGCGTCGTCTTGCCCCAGCCGATATATGACAACGGCTCCGTCGACACCCAGAACGGCGAGATCTGGTCGCGCGGGCTGCCCGCGTCATGGGTGATGATCGTGTTCTTCGGATCGACCGTGTTCATCAGCTCCCAGATCACCCGATACGGCGAAAGCGGCGCCTCGTTCGAGTTCAGCAGCGGCCGCCACTGTGCCATCCACTCCTCCCGCACCGAGGTGATCTCCGCCACCACCGCCTTCGGATCGCGGTTCGCCTTGATCGTCTGCCGCAGTTCCCCGGTCAGCGCCGCCAGGGTCAGCCTGGCATCACCCACCAGTCCGATCGTGCTCACTACGTCCTTGTTGAGGTGGTTGGGGTCCAGCGTCGCGTGGATGAACGTCTTCCCCTTGGGGAATTTGATGCCGAAGTTGGTCTCGGTGAACGAGCACCCGATGCCGATGATCACGTCGGCCTGATGCACGAAATGATGCACCGGCTTCGGCAGCGCGGCGCCACCCGACCCCAGGGAGAGCGGATGATTCTCCGGGAACGAGCTCTTGCCGCCCAGACTGGTGGTGACCGGTGCACCCAGCAACTCCGCCAGTTCACGGAGTTCGGCCCAGGCTTCGGCCCAGTGCACGCCGGTCCCGGCATAGATCATCGGCCGCTTCGCCCCCAGGATCGCCGCCGCGGCCTTGCGCACATCCACCGGATCAGGACCGTATTTGTGGACCCCGACCGGCGTATAATCCAGATCGCCGATCTCCTCGTTCCATATATCGGTCGGAATCTCGACGATCGCCGGCCCGCTGCGCCCATTGCGAATGCTGCTCATCGCCCGGCGCATGACGTTCGACAATTCCGCCGGGATGCCCACCGGTTCAGCAAACTTCGTCACGCCGCGCATTTCCCTCACGGCGTTGTAGTTCGGGTCGATATGCGCGATCCGGCGCGGATAGCCTTGCGGTATGATCAACATCGGAACCGATTCGGAATACGCCTGGGCCACGCCGCCATAGGCGTTTTCCGTCCCCGGCCCGTGCTGCATGCAGAACGCGCCGATCTTCCTGCCCGAGGTAACGCGGGAAATCGCATCCGCCATGTGCAGGCCGATCCGCTCCTGCCGGACGATGACCGGCCGGATATCGGCCGCCGCGGCGAATTCCAGCAGGTGGTTGACCGGATAGCCGCAGAGGATCTCGATTCCCTCGCGCTTCATGATCTCAGCGACTGCCTGACCGAGCTTCATCCGTCCATCCCCTCTCATACGTGGTTCGTTGATCCGGGCGGGCATCCTGGTCCGCCGCCCCGGTGCGGGACGGTAGGGCCGGCCCCGCCATCTGGCAACGCCGCGTTGCCGCCCCACATCCATCCGAACCGTGGTATCGTGCGCCGGTTATCGATTGCCGACACTATCTGTTGCGCCGGATGGGCCATCGACCCACAATAGGTGCGATTGGTGCTCATCGTCGATTCGCTGGCGCACAGGCTTCTCAGTTAGGGACAGGACAAATATGGACGGGATTACCCGCGCGGCCGACGAACACCCAATCCGCTTTGACTTGCTCACAGAAAATCCCGTCTACAAGCCGTTCCGCTACCCCTGGGCCTATGAGGCCTGGCTGACCCAGCAGCGCGTGCACTGGCTCCCCGAGGAGGTCCCGCTCGCCGACGACGTCAAGGACTGGCACCGCAACCTGACGGACGGCGAACGCAACCTCCTGACGCAGATATTCCGCTTCTTCACCCAGGCGGATGTCGAGGTGAACAACTGCTACATGAAGCACTACAGCCAGGTGTTCAAACCCACCGAGGTGCTGATGATGCTGTCCGCCTTCTCCAACATCGAGACGGTGCACATTGCCGCCTACAGCCACCTGCTCGACACCATAGGCATGCCCGAGATCGAGTACACCGCCTTCCTGAAATACAAGCAGATGAAGGACAAGTACGACTACATGCACGGCTTCCGGGTCGATTCCCGGTTCGAGATCGCCAAGACCCTGGCCGCGTTCGGCGCCTTCACCGAGGGCCTGCAGTTGTTCGCCTCCTTCGCGATCCTGCTGAATTTTCCCCGCTTCGGCAAGATGAAAGGGATGGGACAGATCGTCACCTGGTCGGTGCGCGATGAAAGCCTGCACTGCGCTTCGATCATCAAGCTGTTCCGCACCTTCATCCAGGAGAACCCCGATCTCTGGACCGAGGATCTGCGGCGGGAAATCTACCTGACCTGCGCCACCATCGTCTCGCACGAGGATGCGTTCATCGACCTCGCATTCGAACAAGGCCCGGTGCAGGGCCTGACGCCGCGTGAGGTCAAGCAGTATATCCGCTTCATCGCCGACCGCCGTCTGATCGAACTCGGCCTGAGCGGGCTTTACCACGTGGCGAAAAACCCGCTGCCCTGGCTGGACGAGATGCTGAACGCGGTCGAACACGCGAATTTCTTCGAAAACCGAGCCACCGAGTATAGCAAGGCTTCCACGGCCGGCACCTGGGAAGAAGCCTTCGCCGATCCGCCGGCCTCCGTCCCAGGGACATCAGCCGTGGCCCCGGCAGCTTGGGTGGCCTTGTAGCCCGAGTCCCGAGGTCGACCCGATCCCGCGAATCGCATCGGCGCCTCCCGCCGATAAGTCCTATGCCCGTTCGGCGACCGGCTGGCGCCGGCGGCCGCATGTCACAATGCAGGGGTTTTGTATCACGGGTCCCGTTTATTTTCGCCCGGTCGGAATTTTTGACGAAATTCACGGCTGAGTTAACGCCTTTTTCACGAGCGGCGTGTTCCGATGTGCATGATCCATTCTGCGTTCTGCGCTGTCGATACGTCGGTCAGGGAATCGGGTTTGTCCGGGAGGGTGCACCGTTGCACCGGTTGGAGGCTGCAATGGTGGGTACCATCATGTTAGGGGTGGCCGTGAGCCAGACTGATGATGATCAGGGTCGTGAAACCGGTGGGGGCACGGCGCCCCGGTATAGCCGCCGGCTGTCGGACAAGATCCTGATCGCGTTCCACCACGCCTGCGATCAGGCCGACTTCGAGGTCGCGGAACAGCTTCTTCATGTCCTGGAGATGATGCTGACTCGCCGTCCGTTGATACCGGATGGAACCCGCCGCCGGAACATGGAAAGCCTGATCGCCGCACACGAGCGATTATGGCATCTGCGCCACCCCAATTCGGACGAGATGTAAGCCACCGACCCAAGCCGCGGCGAGGCACGGTTTCGGCACCAGGCATCGTGCGCGATCATTGCCGCGCCGGGTCGGATGTCGGGCTTAAGGCTGCCCGGACTGCCTGAAGCGGCATCACCCATCCAGACACAGCGCCGAACCCGATCTCAGGATCGCCTGTGCGGCTTGCGTGAACGAACCGTCCGGCGCGTGCAGGACAAGCCCGGCCGCCAGCCGCATCGGGGTGCGCGCGTTTTTCACACCGCGCAGCAGCACCAGCTTCGCCGGCCGGCCGGCCTTGGGCCAAAGCGGAAAGAGCACGGTGCAGGGGCATCCGTTTTCCGCCATGGTCGCCAGACAGGCAGGAATCATGGCAGCCGGCACGATCAGCGTCAGGGTGCCGCGGTGACGCAAGACCCCGCCAAGCCTGCTGATCCATGCGGACATCAATGCCGGGGAGCCCCGCTTGGCGGTCTCCAGGGTCGCGTCCGGCGAGGCGGTGCCGTTCGGCGGGTGGTACGGCGGATTGGCAATCGCATGATCGAACGGGTGATGGAACACAGCGGTCTCGATGCGACCGGTGATGATCTCGATGCCGGCAAGCGCATTGGCGCGGACATTGGCCGCCGCCAGGTCCGCTGCGGTCGGGTCAACCTCCACGCCGGCGGATCGCACGCCCGGCATCCGCGCACCGAGGCACAGCAGGGCGGCCCCGACGCCGGTGCCGGCCTCCAGAACATGTTCGCCGGCTCGAGCCGGGACGGAGGCCGCCAGCAACACGGGCTCGATCCCGCTTCGGAACCCGGTCGCTGGCTGGTGGTAAATCACCCGCCCCCCAAGAAGATGGCCCCCAGGCAGACGGCCACCAGGCGAACGGGCAGCCGGCAGGGCACCCGCGGACAGATGATCCGCCCGCAGATGACCCCTGGGCACGTGGTCCGTGGGCACGTGGTCCGTGGGCAGATGACCCCTGGGCAGATGACCCCTGGGCCGATGACTTTGCGTGCTCACCACTCACCCGCATCCCGCAGGATTCGCAGCGCCTGGGGGTAGTCGTCCGCGCTGACGACCAGCCGGCGCGGGATCGCGCCCGCGCTGCCCTCCAGCACGCTCGTGTGGTTGTCAAGCAGCACGGCATCGATACCAGCATCCGCCAGAAGGGCGGTCAGAAACGACAGCCTGACAACGTCATTGGAGGTCACCACAACCCGCATGACCGGATCGTGAGCCGGATGGTGCATGCGTGCAACAGGGGACAGCGCGAAGCCGGGGCAGTCTGAACCGCCGCCGGCCGGATTTCGGCTTGACTATGCTGTCCATTCGCTCACTCATGCGCTGGAACATGGGTTGATCGACGCGATCCCAGACGGCATGATGGTGCCGCCCGATGCCCGTACGGCGGCTTGACCCTCTTTGATTGCCACCGATATGAAGGTCGACCCCTCATGCAAGTTGGGAGAACCCGTTGGGCGGCTTCGCCAGTCCCGTCGATCTAGGCGTCGCGCTCGTGCCCGGTTCGACCGAGAATAAGAGTGAAGATGCACTGTCGGCCCTGGTCAACCTCGTCGAGGAAGACCTTGAAGCCTGCAACCGTGTCATCGTCGCTCGGATGGACAGCCCGGTCTCGCTGATCCCGCAGCTTGCCGCCCATATCGTCGCGGCCGGCGGGAAGCGGCTGCGGCCGCTGCTTACCGTCGCGGCGGCACGCCTGTGCGGTTATCCGGGCCGTGACGGCGGCGCCCGTCACGTCGATCTCGCCGCCTGTGTCGAGTTCATCCATACGGCGACGCTGCTGCATGACGACGTGGTGGATGAAAGCCAGCTTCGCCGCGGCCTGGCCTCGGCCAACGCGGTGTTCGGCAACAAGGCGTCGGTGCTGGTCGGCGACTTCCTGTTCGCCCGCGCGTTCGAGCTGATGGTCGAGGACGGATCACTCGAGGTCCTGGCGATCCTGTCGAAAGCGGCGGCGACCATTGCCGAGGGCGAGGTTCTGCAGCTTATCACGCAGAACGACCTGTCGACCAGCGAGGCGCGATACCTGGAGGTCATCCAGGGCAAGACCGCAGCGCTGTTCGCGGCGGCCTGCCAGATTGGCGCGGTTGTCGCCAACCGGCCCGAATGCGAGGAACTGGCCCTGTCAACCTATGGCCTGAAGCTTGGCATCGCCTTCCAGCTTGTCGATGACGCCCTGGATTACGTCGCAGACCAGGCCACGCTGGGCAAGACGATCGGCGACGACTTCCGCGAGGGCAAGATCACGCTGCCGGTGCTGGTCGCGTTCGTCGCCGGTGACGACCTGGAAAAAGCCTTCTGGCAACGGACGATCGAGGCGCTGGAACAGACCGACGCCGACCTCGATCACGCGATGCGCCTGATCGCCCAGCACGGAGCCATCGGGGTGACCCTGGATAGCGCGCAGCGTTTCGTGCAGGAGGCGAAAGCCGCCCTGACGATCTTTGCCGACAGTCCGATCCGCCGCGCACTCGCCGATGTCGCCGACTATACGGTGAACCGCCACCGGTAGCCGGGGAGCCGCCGGTCGCGTGGGTGGGGAGGGATCGCCACGCCGGCCGGTAGTCCGCGGCGCCGGTTGACCGTTTCGACCCCTCGAAGTAGGGAACGGCTGGCATCCAAGCCGTTGCAGACTTGTTTCTTTGGCCTCAGGCCAAGCCGTCATGGAACCCGCCTGAAGGTTGTGGCACTGTGCCGGCGGCAGAGTTGCGGTCGCAAAACGGTGGCTAAACGAGTGAAGCATCGAGGCAAGCCTGTCCCGCGGGACGGCGGTCAGCCTCCCCGTTACCCGCCCGCGCGCGGCGTTGCCGGAAAACTACCCGATACCGCGGTTGTTCAGATCACCGGCACCGACCGGGACGGCGACGCGCTTGCCCGTCCGGTTGACTGGGACACGTCGGTGGCCGGACCGCCGCCGGTGGTCCTGATGCATCCCGAACGGCAGGGTGCGCCGGCGCTTGCCCCTGGGGAGCGGGTCCTGGTGCGGCTCCAGCCGATGGGGCCGGGCCGATATGAGGGCCGCACGCTTCGGCGCGTCGGTGAAACGCCTGGCCGTATCCTCGGGGTTTTCAAACGCGGGCGCACGGGTAACCGGATCATCCCGACCGATCGCCGCTCCAAGGCCGAGTGGACCGTTGCGGCCGGGCAGGAAGCCGGGGCGGAGGCGGACGAAATCGTGCTCGCCGAACCGGTCGCTCAGCATCTGCATCTCGGGCTGAAGCCGGCGCGGGTGCTGGAGCGGCTGGGCAAACTGGGCGATGCGCGCTCGATCAGTCTGATCGCCATCCATACCCACGACATTCCGCAGGTCTTCCCGGAAGCCGCGGTGGAAGAGGCGGGGCGCGCGCGCGGTGTCGGGCTGGGCAGCCGGACTGACCTGCGCGATCTGCCGCTGATCACCATCGACGGGGCCGACGCGCGGGATTTCGATGACGCGGTGTTTGCCGAACCCGATCCGGATCAGGCCGGCGGGTTTCGTCTGGTGGTCGCCATCGCCGATGTGGCGCACTATGTCCGAGCGGGTTCGGCCCTGGATCACGCGGCCGGCATCCGGGGCAACAGCGTGTATTTTCCCGACCGGGTCGTGCCGATGCTGCCCGAAGCGCTGTCCAACGGCTGGTGCAGCCTGCGTCCGAACGAGGATCGCGGCTGTCTGTTCGCCGACATGCGGATCGACCGCGCCGGCCGCAAGATCAGCCACCGGTTCGGCCGCGGACTGATGCGTAGCGCTGCCCGCATGACGTATGAGGAGGTCCAGGCGGCCGAGGACTCGCACGACGATCTTGGCCTGCCACTGGTGCATTTGTATGCGGCGTTTCGCGCCTTGGTTGCCGCGCGGCTGGAGCGTGGCGCGCTCGAACTCGACCTGCCCGAACGGACGGTGGTGCTGGATGACCAGGGCCACGTAACCAGTGTGGCACCCCGCCCGCGCCTGGACAGCCACCGGTTGATCGAGGAGTTCATGGTGCTGGCCAATGTCGCGGCGGCGGAGGAACTGGAGCGCCTCCACACGCCCTGTCTGTACCGTGTCCATGCCCCCCCATCGGATGAGAAGCTCGAGGCCCTGCGCGGATTTCTGTCGACCCTGGGCATTTCGCTGCCGCCGGGCAATCATCTGCATCCGCGCGATTTCGACCGGGTGCTGCGCCGTTACGCCGGCGCGCCGGAAGCGCAACTGATCAGTGAGGTCATGTTGCGCAGCCAGTCTCAGGCTGCCTACAGCCCCGACAATATTGGTCATTTCGGCCTTGCACTGGCGCGTTATGCGCATTTCACCAGCCCGATCCGCCGCTATGCCGATCTGCTCGTGCACCGTGCGCTGATCAAGGGTCTCCGCCTTGGTCCGGACGGCCTTACCGACGATCAGGTCGCGGCTTTTCCGGACATCGCCGACCGGATCACCGAGACCGAACGACGGGCGCAGCAAGCCGAACGGGAGGCGGTGGACCGTTATCTGGCCGCGTTCATGGCCGAGCGGGTCGGGGGGCGTTTTGCGGCACGCATATCCGGGGTGACTCGGTTCGGCCTGTTCGTGACTGTTACGGAGACCGGTGCCACCGGTATTGTGCCGTTTGCGACACTGCCGGACGATTACTGGCAGTTCGACGAACGGGATCAGACGGTGACTGGGCGCCGCTCGCGGAAAGTCTATCGCCTGGCGCAGGAGGTCGAGGTTCTGCTGTCCGAGGCCAATGCGGTGACCGGCAGCATGGTCTTCCATGTGCTGGAGGGCGCTAGTTCTGATCATGCGGGCGCGGGATCTCAGCCGGGGAAACGGCCCCGTCGCAGGTGATTCGAATTGGTGTCCTGCTGGTGCTGATCGTCATCGGACGCGCGCAGTCGGAAACCCCGGCGGGCGGCGGCCTCGATCTTGAGCGGCTGACCGCGGTGTACAGCGATGCTTTGACCTTCATCGCGCCGCGCATCCTGGAACCGGTGCCTGTCTCACAACTCACGCTGTGGGGTTTGCAGGGCCTGACCGTGCTGGACCCGGCGATGCGAGTCGTGGTGCAGGACACGCGGCTGCAGCTTTTTCGGCAGGATCAGATCGTGCTTGACGTTCCTGCGCCGAAAGATGAGGCGCCGGCTTCCTGGGCGCAGGCTGCCGCCGCGCTGACGGCCGCGAGCCTGCCAGTTTCGATGCCGGTGAGACGGGCGGGACAGCAGGGTGTCGTTCAAGGCTTCTTCGACGAGATGTTCGGGCGGCTCGATCCCTACTCGCGCTACGTGCCGCCGGTGGAGGCGGGCGAGGACCGGGCGCGGCGTGCGGGCCGAGCGGGCGTGGGTCTTGCGCTGGGACAGAGGGGCGCGTTGATCGAGGTGAGCTCTGTGATCCGTGACAGTCCCGCGGCGATCGTCGGCGTCCGGCCGGGCGACATCCTGGCCGCTGTGGACGGGCAGCGGACCCAGGACCAGGATCTGCTGACGATCACCGCGCTGCTGTCCGGCGCGGAGGGTTCGGTTGTCACGCTGACCTGGCGCGGACGGGACGGGCGCACGCGCGATGCCCAGCTTGTGCGCGCGCTGGTGCCGCCGGAAACCGTCTTCGCACAGCGCTTTGCCGATGTCCTGGTGCTGCGGATCACCAGTTTCAGCAACAGCACGGCGTCCCATCTTGCGCTGTCGGTGCAGGATGCGCTTGCCGAACCGCATCGGGTCGATGGAATCGTGCTGGATCTGCGGGACAACCGGGGTGGGTTGCTGCGGCAGGCGGTGACGGCGGCGGATGCGTTCCTGCCTGGCGGCGTGGTCGCGACGACGGTGGGACGCGATCCGGATTCGATGAATGTGTGGCACTCCACCGAAGGGGAGCTTGCGGAGAACGTGCCGCTGATCATTCTGGTGGACGGGCGCACCGCGAGTTCGGCGGAGATTCTGGCGGCGGCTCTGGCGGACCGGGGACGGGCGGTGGTGCTCGGCAGTGAGACGGTGGGAAAGGGGATGGTTCAGACGATCGACCCGCTGCCCGACGGCGGCGAACTGTTCGTGACCTGGAGTCAGACGATTGCTCCGCTGGGCTGGCCGATCGAGGGGGTGGGCGTGCTGCCGCAGGTCTGCACCAGCCTGGGACCGGAGGCGCTGAACCGGCAACTCGCTGCGCTTTCCACGGGCTTCCAGCCGATGGCGGCGGCGGTGCGGCGATCGCGTGCGGCCCGGATACAGGTGCCGGCGCTGGAGGTGCTGGAGATACGGGCGCCTTGCCCGGCCTCGGAGGGCCGAGCGGCCGACCTGGAGGCGGCGCGGCGGCTGATTGCCAATCCGGTGGCTTATGCGGCGGCGCTGCTTCCGCCGATGGCGGAGCGGTAGGGCTGTGTCTTGCCGGCGGGGGGGATGGCGCCCGAGAGCAGGGCGTTGGCTGTGCTGCTGAGCGCGGCGGCGCGAATTAACGCGTGTTTCCGCTCCCTGGGCGGAAGATTGGACAGGCCGGCGGTGTATTCCGCGGCGACCTCGGCCATGCTGGCGGCCCACATGGCGTGGCATTGCTGTTCGGTTAGTGCGTGCGCAGGTGTGGGCACGGGCTGGGCCGGGGCGGGCGGCGGCGGTTCGTGGTTCTGGGGGTCTGGCTGCTGGACGGCGGCGACGCGCTGCTGGGTTGCCTTGACGCTGGCGATCACCTGGGCCTCGTCGAATTCCGGGTCGGGGTCGAATTGCTCGGCGGTAGGGGCCGGGTCTTCCCTGAGGGTACGGCGGGGCAGTTCGGCGGCGCGGATCAGGGCGTTGGCGTTGCCGCGCAGGCGCAGGGTCATGACGAGCGAGATGTCGTCAGCCATCGACAGGCTGAGGGACCCGAGGGCGGCGAGGCCACAGCCGATGATCTGGGCGACGGCGATGAGGTCGGCGTGGTTGCGGGCGCGGTATGAATTGATGGTCTCCAGCGCGGCGCGGCGGGCGAAGTCGAGGTCGCCGTTGGCGGCGGTGAGGAACATCGGTGCCAGGAGGGTGACGATGAGGTTGAGGATGATGTCGGCGAGGGTGGTGGCGGGGCCGGTTGTGGGTTTGGTATCGGTCATGTGGCCCGGCTTTCGGTTGGGTTGGGGTTGCGGTGTTCTATCTTTGTTCGTTATGGGTTGTCAAGGACAATTTCCTAGGGAGCGAGGGTGGCCATGGGCGATGGCGGAGGGTTGTGTAGGCGAGGCGCGTTGGAAAGCACTGACGAGTGAGGGCGCTGCGGGGGCTGCGACATCAATACCGCTGCCCGGAGAGTCTCGGGGGTCGGCAAGCGTCCGAAGATCAAGAAATACGCAACACGGACGTTCCTCGTTCAACATCTATGAAGATGCTGACTGATAGGAAAACGGTCATCACCCGGCGCGATTTGATGTTATCCGACCTTGCTCACGGACACGCAAGCGCAGCAGATTTTGTCCGCAGTATTTTTGAAATGGGCACTATTGCGCGGGTCGGGGCTAACGCGGTGCGTCTGCTTCCAGAAATGTCTGCACGGCCTGGAACAGCAGCATCCGGTTCTTTTCCATCATCACGGTGTGTGTGCCTTCGCCCAGCAGCACATACTCCTTCCATGGTGCGCCGCTCAGCAACGGAAACAATCCTTGGGATCGGGCAGGCGGCGTGTCTTGGTCCCATTCTGCTTGGATCATCAACGTCGGCGCTTCGATCTTCGAAGGCTCGAAGGTTGATTTCCCCAAATTCCAGAACCGCTGAAAATCCAGAACAACGCCGTTAGGAGCGCGGAGGGCCGGGGGGTTGGCCGCTGCCGCCTTAGGATCGGTGGCCCAGGTCGCCGCTTGCCAAGTATCGAACCAACCTGGTGGAATGAGTTCAGCTTGCTTGTTCTCTGGCACGCCTTTGAGCCAACGCACTAACGCTTCCGCGCGAGTAACGATACGATAAGCCCCGATTTTTGGCGTCGCTCCAGGGGCCGCCGCGGTCTGCGATACCCAAACCGGCGCATAGAGAACCAGCCGGTTCACCTTCATCGGCTGCTCGGCAGCTAAGCCGCCCGCAATGGTGGTCCCCCATGACCATCCAATCACATTGACCTTGCTGAGATGCCGGCGCGCAAGCACCCAGTCGACGACAGTCGCATAGTCTCGCACGGCGTCGGCGGTGGCCTCAACCGGCTGGCCGGCATCCGCGGGCTGGTCCATCGCCACCGGGCGTGTGGAAGCGCCGTAGCCGGGAAGGTCGAGCAGGTAGACGTCAAAGCCGCGGCTGGCGATGTAGTCCATCCAGGACATCCCACCGAGTTGGAGGTCAAATGCGGTGCTGGCGGGATAAGTCGCGCCGTGGACAAACACCACCGTGCGGTCTGGTGTGAACCGGCCCATATCGGCGGGATACTTGTTGCGGACATAGATTTTCAGGCCGGCTTGAGGCGAGTCGATCATTGCCTCCAGGGTCGTCACTTTTGTCGTTTGCGCGTGAACGTCCGGCGCTCGTGCGGCGACGCCCAGGGCAAGACCCGCCAAACCAAGATCACGTCGCGTCAGCATGACCGGCTCCTTATTTACGGAACGTCGACTGAGACTAACTGTACGGAGCACCGATCACGCCGCATGTCGTTGACCTGGGTCAACAGCCCAGGCCGTCCCAGTACCTTGCCTGGCGAAACGGAAACAGCAACAGGCCATGCAATCACGCCGGACGAGTCAGTCACGCGGCGATCCTGGAGCGGGTGAAGGGAATCGAACCCTCGTGTGCAGCTTGGGAAGCTGCCGTTCTACCATTGAACTACACCCGCATCCGCCAGGGCTTTTAGCCGCTCCGCCCCCGCGATGCAATTCGCTCGCTCGCCGAAAGACAAATAGCCTTGACCGGCTTGTTCCGCCGCTGCTTGATCGGTTTGTTCCGCCGCGTTTGATCGCTGTGGTTCTGCCCCTGCTTGATTTGGGCGGTCACGCCGCTGATGCTGATCCCCGACGAGATTCAGGCTCGCCTCGAGCGCATGGACGTCGCGTGGCGTGCGGCGGAGCCACTGTTGCCGTGCAGCGCTCGGCGCTGGAGGCGGCTGCCAGCCTGGATACCGACCTGCGCCGGCGTCACGGGGGCCATGGAGGCGGCGAAGGCGCGGATATCGGCCTCCGCCGGCATGCGGATTGGTATTACCTCGCGTCGATCATCGGTTTCGATTGGGCGGCGACCCAGACGTCGAAGCAGCTTGCTTTGCCACGCTTGTAGACGACCAGGCCATCGAAGGAGGCGATTGGCCGGTAGCGTGACCATGCGCGGGCGAAGGCCGGGTCCGCCGCGGTCAGCACGCTGATATACTTCGTCGTCTCCCGCGTATCGACGACCGCGATGTCGGGGCAGCCGGCGATGAAATCGTGTGCCACCCAGCGGGCCACTGGCCATTCCTTGTCGGCGGCCGGATCGAATTGAGCACGCCAGCCCTCGCCCTTCAATGCCCACATCGAATCGAAGCGCGATGCCCAGGTCACGCCGGTTTCGTTCACCACCGGAAAGCCGAGCGCAATCCATTCGGAGAAGGCGATGTATGTCCGGGCGTGTTCGGCCCGGATGATCTGCTCCAGGCGTTCCACGGTCGTTTGCGTTGGCTCGACGGCCTCGACGGCTTCCGGCCTGAGCTGCTGAATGGAGGACACACAGAACAAAGTGATCGCGAAACCTGCGGCAACCAGCGGCCAGCGGATTCGCCCCCGGCGCTGAACCAGTTCGGTGGCTGTCCAGAGCAGCAGCGCCAACACCGTGATCACGATCGCGGGCAGGCGATGATAGTACCAGTTCTTGCCGTCCACGAAGCAGATCAGGGTGCTCGTTAAAGCGAAGACCACGAGCGTGAGCATCAGGTTGAAATGGGTCAAAGTGTTGCGGCGCAGCCACAGCAGGCGGATCGCGACGGCCTGTCCCCACAGCAGCAACGCGCTGTCCGCGAGCAGGGACAGGAAGGGCGCGTCGGTTGCGCCGTACAGTGCCAGGGCCATCGGGACGGCGCGCCGCAGGTAGGCAGGACAAAGCAGCGCGACCAGGCCGGCATAGCCCATCAGGGTCGTCCCGGCGGCGATCGGCATGATCCGCCAGGGCCGCAGCCCGCGGGTGAGAGCCGCACACTCCAGCACCCCGAACACCGCCCCGTAGCGTGGCTTTAGCGCACACCCCAGGCCGGCGAGAGCGCCCGCCGCCAGCGAAGCGATGACCGGCGCCGGTTTGCCATCCAGAGAACGGGCAAAGAGGGCAAGGTAGGGCAGGAAAGCGGCGACCAGCAGATGCTCGCGCTGCCCCAGATCCGCGGCGGGCAGGATCAGCAGGGTGGTGCCGATCGCCGCGAAGACCGGCAGCGGATCGGCGAAAATTCCGCCTTGCGAACGCAAAATCCTCGCGGTCCACCATGCGCAGGCCAGGACCGCCGCGACGAACCCCGGCATGACGACGAACTGTGGTCCGACATCCAGCCACCCTGCCACCTCGAGCGGGATGGCTGATATCCAGACGATCAGGGGCGGGTTGACTTCGACCAGGTCGATGTAGAGTTCACGCCCGGCCAGCCAACGGCGCGCGACGTAGAGCAGCCAAGCGATATCGTCCTTGAGCGGCGAACGGAGGGCGATGAACAGGACGATACTGACGACCGATGCGAGCAGAAGCACGCTTATGACGGACACCATCGGGCTACGGGTCGCCGTGGCCGAACGGAGCGCCCGGCTTGAATCAGGAGTCATTGAAGCTCTTGTGTGGGGCAGTTACAGGAAAAGCACGCGATTATCGCATGCTTTGTTGCCACACCGTTAGAGCTGATCCAAGTGGTTTAATCATGGCAATGCAAATCGCCGATTTCAAACAGTATGCAGAGAAGACGCAGGTATGCGGTGGGACCCGCAAGACTAAAACGGGATATTATTTCAGCCGCCGCCTCTTCACTCGACGGCCGGCTGGTATCGCACTGGCCGGCGCGCATACAGCCGGCGATTACGCCGACTGGTACTACGCAGCGATGAGGTCAGCGATTTTCTGTTCAACCTGTGTTTGCGAATACGGCTTCTCGATGAACCTGACGCCGGGCAACGAGGCGGCAGGTATGCTCCGCCCACCGTTATAGCCCGAGGTCAGCAGGACCGGCACGCTTGGGTAATGCGAGCTGAACCACTCCGCCAGTCCGACTCCATCCATCGTCCCGGGCATGCGAACGTCGCTGAAGACCGCGCTGACTGGCCCCTCAGTTTCCATGGCAGCGATCGCCTCATTCGCATTCGCGGCTTCCACAACGTTATAGCCGCAATCCCTGAGGTACTCGGCGATAGGCATCCGCACCATCATCTCGTCCTCCACCACGAGAACGGTATGCATAGCACAGTCCTCCGCCGGATTTGACTCTTTAGCCATCGTTATCGTGTTCATGGACTTCGATGTAATGCTGCGGGATCGGAAAATCCCCCCATGATGTGGCAATTTCCTGTGATGCGACATCATTTGAGCTAATCAGACTGAGAGGGCCGGCCGGTTGGATGCGGAGGTGAGAGGGCATTCTTTTTCAAACCTCAGTAAGGCTCCCCGCGGCGACGGACTGTGTGGCGCATTCGGGTGATATCGTCCAGCCGGTGCTGTTCTCCCGTGGCCATGCCTGCCTGGCTGGCGGCTTCCCGTTCGCTCAGAAGTTGCTCCACCGCCTCCGCCGCGGTTTGTGCAGCGGTGACGACACCGCGTGCTTCGGCCGAACGGGCCGCGGCAGCCGCCAAAGCGGCCGCGGCGCTTCGACGGTTCGCGCGCAACACCCCCAGGCGGCTCGCGGAGATCTCAAGAAACCGGTGAGCGTCCTGCCACGTCGCGGCGGTTTCGCGGTCTCGCCGCGCTGCCTCATCCAGCGATCTGACGGTGCCGGCTACTTCGGCTTCGGCCTTCAGGCAGGCGCCCAGGGCGGCCCGCGCCTGTTCGACCTGCATGCGCCGCAGTGACAGGAGGGTCTGCAACGGCGGACGTGCCATGCTAGTGTCCTGCCTCCGAAGTTCGCGGCACTTGCCGTGAACGCAGGAGATCAGCGGGCCACTGAAAACAAAACGCTGGTGTCCCGTTTCCGGCAAGCGCGATAGGTGCGATGCTTCGGAAACGGGACACTAGCCGCTCAGAGCCTTGTTCAGGCATTCGAACGCCTCGAGAAATCCGGAACGGTCGCCGGGGGCCTGGCGCAGAAAGTCCTCGATTGCCGGGGTCAGGCGCAGGGCCTCGTCCACCGCGGCATCGGTTCCGGCGCGGTAGGCGCCCAGCCGGACCATGTCCACCATGTCGCCGTGCAGCGACAGAATGGCTCGGGCGCGTCTGACCGTGGCGGTCTGCGCCTCGTCGAGGCAGGTGACAGCAACGCGGGAGAGCGACCGCAGCACGTCGATCGCCGGATAGCGTCCCGCCTCGGCGATTTTCCGGTCCATCGTGATATGGCCGTCCAGGATGCCCCGGACCGCGTCCGATACCGGCTCGTTATGGTCGTCGCCTTCGACCAGGACGGTGAACAGACCGGTAATTTGCCCGGCGCGGCCGTCAGGCTGGACCGGGCCGGGACCGGCGCGTTCCAGCAGGCGCGGCAGTTCGGCGAACACGCTGGGGGGATAGCCGCGCGTCGCCGGCGGTTCCCCCAGTGATAGGCCGATTTCGCGGAGGGCGAGGCAGAACCGCGTTACGCTGTCCATCAGCAAGAGCACAGACAACCCTTGGTCGCGAAAATATTCGGCGACGGTCATGGCGGTGTAGGCGCACTGGCGGCGCATCAGCGGCGGCGAGTCCGAGGTGGCGACGACCACCACAGAACGCGCAAGCCCCGCGGGTCCGAGGTCGTTCTCGATGAAGTCGCGCACCTCCCGCCCGCGTTCGCCGACCAGGGCGAGGACCACCACGTCGCACGCGGTGCCGCGGGTCAGCATTGAGAGGAGCGTCGACTTGCCGACGCCGGATCCGGCGAACAGACCGAGGCGCTGGCCCTGCCGGCAGGTGGCGAAGCAGTCGAGGGCGCGCACGCCGAGATCGATGCGTGGGCCGAGGCGGGCGCGCGACGTGGCCTCGGGGGGCGCGGTGCGGGTCGGTTTGGGTGTCGAGCCGCCGAACAGGACGCCCTGCTGGTCGAGTGGGTTGCCGAGTGGATCGATGACCCGGCCGAGCCAGGACGGCGCGATATCGAGCATGCCGTGCGACGGCGCTTGCAGGAGCGCCTGCGCGCCATGGGCAAGGCCCTCCAGCGAGCCGTAGGCCATGGCCTGCAAGGCGGCGTTTCGAAAGCCGATGACCTCGGCCGGGATGAGCTTTTCGTGGCGGGTGCGAAGGGCCAGTCGGTCGCCCACGGCGGCCAGGCCGGTCAGGCCTTCGACCTCGACGACGAGGCCGAGCAGATTGGTGACGGTGCCGCTGATCCGGGCCGTTTGGATGCGACGCAGACGGGCTTTGCAGGCGTCGACCCGTTCAGCGAGATTACAGCCTCTCATTGAGACTTATTCATCCAAATAATGGTGATGTTCTACATACATTCGCATTTAATTCCGCCATATCCAAGCTTATTCTGCGAAAAATACACCAAATCGTTGAGAAAACGTTAGCCAATAACACGCTATAGTGGTATAGCCCCATTCATGTTTTGTTAAGGAGAAGCCGGATGCGTGTCCTTCTGGTCGAAGAGGATTTGATAGCCGCACGCGGGATTACACTGATGCTGAAAGCCGCCGGTGCGGTCGTGGACCAGACCGACAGCGGGGAAGACGCGCTGGAACTGTTACGGCACTACGAGTATGACATCGTCCTGCTGGATCTTGCGCTGCCGGACATCGAAGGGTTCGAGGTTGTGCGGCGCATGCGGGTTTCCCGCAACGACACGCCGGTCCTGATCCTGTCCGGCCTGACGATGCCGCAGGCTCGGGTCAAGGCGTTGAGCCTCGGCGCGGACGACTTCATCATCAAGCCGTATGACAAGGCGGAACTGCTGGCTCGGATGCAGGCGATCGTGCGCCGCAGCAAAGGTTTCAGCCAGCCGACGGTGCGTTTCGGACGGCTGGAACTGAATCTCGACAGCCGGGAGGTGTCGGTTGACGGCCGGGACGTGCATCTGACCGGCAAGGAATATGCCATCCTGGAACTGCTGGTTCTGCGCAAGGGGATGGTCCTGACCAAGGAAGCGTTTCTCAACCATCTGTACGGCGGGATGGATGAACCCGAGGTTAAGATCATTGACGTTTTCGTATGCAAACTGCGAAAGAAGCTTGCCCGGGCCGGTGCCGAAGGGATCATCGGAACCATCTGGGGCCGTGGCTATATGATCCGCGAGGCCGCCGCGCAGGAGGCCTTTACCCCGGCATTTGAACCGCTGCGCGTGCCTCGCCTGTCGCCGGCCGCCTGACCGACTGTCCAGCCGCCTGATTTCCTGTAGCGTCACCAAAACGGACTTGCGCCCCAAAATGGGGTTACGCTTGAGGCACCGCACCACATTCCGCCTCGTTGTCCGCGCCCGATCCGGGCCTCCAGTATCACATATCGCCGTGGCGCCGGACGCAAGATGAGTGCGGTTGGCAATGCTGCTGGCCCCAAGGGCGTTCCGCCCGGCGCGAACATGCCCTATATGCGTGTGATGACTATCCCGTTTGTGAAGATGCATGGCTGCGGCAACGACTTCGTCATCCTTGACGAACGTATGCACGCGCTTGGCATCGATCCGGCGCGAGCGGCCGCTCTTGCTGACCGGCATACCGGGATCGGCTGTGACCAGCTTATCGTCATTGAGCCGGCCGGGACCGCTGACGCATTCATGCGAATCTTTAATCCGGATGGCTCCCCCGCCGGCGCCTGCGGCAATGCCACGCGATGCGTCGCCGACATCCTGATGCGAGAAAGCGGACGCGCCGAGGTCACCATCCGCACAATTTCAGGGGATCTGCCCGCCACGCGTTCGGGTGGGCTGATCGAGGTCGATATGGGGGCGCCGGGGCTGCAATGGACCGACATCCCCCTCAGCCGGCCGATGGACACGCTGCGGCTCGAGCTGGCCGGCGAGCCGGCCGCTGCGAGCATGGGTAATCCGCATGCGACGTTCTTTGTCGCGGACCTGGATGCCGAACCGGTCGCGGAACGTGGGCCGAGGCTGGAGCACGATCCGATTTTCCCGCAGCGCGCCAACATCGGGTTTGCCCAGATCATCGATCCGAGGACGATCCGGCTGAAGGTCTGGGAACGTGGCGCCGGACTGACCCTGGCGTGCGGTTCAGGGGCCTGTGCGACACTGGTGAACGCGCACCGGCGCGGTGTGACGCACCGGCGGGCGACGGTGATCGTTGACGGCGGCGCCCTGGACATCGCGTGGCGCGACGACGGCCACGTTACGATGACCGGTCCGGTTGCCACCGCATTTCGGGGCGAGATCGAGCTGCCGTGACGGTCGATGTCCTGACCTTCGGATGCCGCCTGAACGCATACGAAAGCGAGGTCATGCGGGGCCTGTCCGCCACCGCTGATGACACCGTGATCGTCAACACCTGTGCGGTGACGGCCGAAGCGGAGCGTCAGGCTCGGCAGGCGATCCGCAAGGTTGCACGTGACCGTCCGAATGCGCGGATCGTCGTCACCGGCTGTGCGGCGCAGATTGATCCGGCCTCCTGGGCCGCGCTGCCGAACGTGCACCGCGTGCTGGGCAACGACGATAAGCTGAAGCCGGAAAGCTGGCTTCCAGGTGCGGGATCGGCGGTGTCGGACATTATGGCGGCGCGTGAAACGGCGGCGCATCTCGTCACTGAATTCGCCAGCCGGACGCGGGCGTTCGTGCAGGTGCAGCAGGGCTGTGACCACCGGTGCACGTTCTGCATCATTCCGTTCGGCCGCGGCCCCAACCGGTCCGTGCCGGTCGGTGTGATCGCCGATCAGGTGCGCACGCTGGTCGCGGCCGGATATCAGGAGGTCGTGCTGACCGGGGTCGATGTCGCCTCCTACGGGCCGGATCTGCCCGGAGCGCCTTCGTTAGGTCAGATGATCCGGCGGGTGCTGCTGGCGGTTCCGGAACTGGGCCGGTTGCGGCTGTCTTCGATCGATCCCGCCGCCATCGATGACGATCTCTGGCGCCTGATCGCCGAGGAGCCACGGCTGATGCCGCATCTGCATCTGTCGCTACAGGCCGGCAGCGACCTGATCCTGAAGCGCATGCGCCGGCGCCACTCGCGGGCGGCGGCGATGGGGGTGGTGCGCCGTGCGCGTGACCTGCGCCCCGGCATCGCGATCGGCGCCGACCTGATCGCCGGTTTCCCGACCGAGACCGACGATATGTTCGCCGACACACTCCGTTTCGTTAGCGAAGCCGCCCTGCCCTATCTGCATGTGTTCCCGTACAGTGAGCGTCCCGGCACGCCGGCCGCCCGTATGCCTGCTGTATCCAAGCCCATCCGCCGGGAACGCGCCGCGGTGTTGCGGGAGGCTGGTCAGGTGCAGGCAAGCCGTTTCTTCGCCAGTCAGATCGGGCATACCGCCTCGCTGCTGACGGAAGCCGAACAGTCCGGCCATACCGAACATTTCGCGCCGGTTCGTCTGGCGCAGCCGCTGGCGGCTGGCCGGCTGGTTCGCGTGAGAGTCACCGGTTGTACGGCTGACCGCTTGCTGGCGGAGGCGGCCTGATGGCGGCGGGGGATTTCTTCTCGCGCCTGAAGGAAGGCCTGTCGCGCAGTACCGGCAAACTGTCCGGCGGCATCACGGCGGTGTTCGGGAAACGGCGGCTCGACGATGAGGCGCTGGAGGAACTTGAGGACCTGCTCATCTCGGCCGACCTCGGCACCGCGGTGGCCCGCAAGGTCATTGCCGCTTTTCGCCGCACACGTTTCGGCCGGGAAGTGACCGACGAGGAGATCAGGCAGGCGCTCGCCGAGGAAATCACCTCGATCCTGGTCCCGGTGGCGCAGCCGCTGGAACTCGATCCGACGCACAAGCCGCATGTGGTGCTGGTGGTGGGTGTCAACGGCACCGGCAAGACGACGACGATCGGCAAACTGGCTCAGACCTACAAAGAGCAAGGCAAGCGCGCGATGATGGTCGCCGGCGATACGTTCCGTGCCGCGGCGGTCGAGCAGTTGCAGATCTGGGGTGAGCGGACCGGAACGCCCGTGGTCGCCGGCGGCCCGAGTTCCGACGCGGCCGGCCTGGCGTTCGATGCGCTGACGCAGGCGAAGGCGCACGTGGCGGACGTCCTGCTGATCGATACGGCGGGCCGGCTGCACAACAAGGCCGCGCTGATGGATGAACTGGCAAAGATCATCCGGGTGTTGCGCAAGCAGGATGCGACCGCACCGCACTCGGTTCTGCTGGTGCTGGACGCGACAACCGGACAGAACGCGTTGCAACAGGTGAAAGTATTCAAGGAGATGGTTGCGGTCACTGGCCTGGTGGTCACCAAGCTGGACGGCAGTGCCCGGGGCGGGATCGTGGTGGCGCTGGCGGAGGCGTTCGGTCTGCCGGTTCATGCCGTGGGTGTGGGGGAGAAGGCGGGGGATCTACGGCCGTTCGACGCGGGCGAGTTTGCGCGCGGTCTGGTGGGGGCGGCGGAGGCGGGGACGTAGAGGGTCTGTTCGGGCGGCGAAGTCGCTGGCAAGCCCTTAAGCGGCCAATACGCGCCCAGCATTCGCGGACCTTGCGGTGATCCGGTCGATGGCCCAAGCGACGTGGGGCAGCGTCGGTGGATCCGGAAGGCGACGGCCAGCCTGTTCAAGTCCGGGTGATGTTGCTCTACAGGTCGGCGAGCCGGATCCAGATGCCGATCGCCAGTGCCACCACGAGGCCGGACGCGATCAGGGGCAGGCTGGGCGGCCACTGCGTCAACTGACTGGCGACCAGAAGCCACAACACGAAGCACCCCACGGCGATCACCACGCCACCGACGAGCGACGCGATGTTGCGCTTGCGGGGTTCGGATTGGCGGATGGTGACGGCCACGGTCTTATTCCCCGGCCATGGCTGCCTGCGGGCGCCTGGCCGAGCGCATTTTCGGCAGATCGCGCCGGACGAAACGCGTGTCGTAGCCGTTGAACAGATGACCGAGCAGGCCTCGGTTCAGGTCGCTGGTGCCGAACAGCCAGTCGGAGAACGGGTAGGTCAGGTTCATGTTGCGGTTCATCATGATCGCGGTGTTGTGGTGCGCGATGTGGTGGCGGCGAATGGTGTTGATGAGCGGCAGGTGGCGCAGGATGCGGTCGTCGTGAACGTGGCAGCACCAGTGGAAGAACTCGTAGTTCATGTACATGCCCGCCGCCGTGCAGACCATGAACCAGCCGGCGTTGGCGGACCAGAACTGGGCCAGCAGGAAGCCGCCCACCGAGGCCATCACAAGGAAGGCGATCAGGGCGTAGGGCGGGAAGAAGACGATCCGGTAGTCGCGGGTTGTGTCGTGATACGGCGCCTCATGGGTGAAGAACTGGTGATGCGCCAGGGTGTGGCGGTTGTAGATGCCCATCAGCCCAGGGATCGGGCGGTGCATGACCTTGGCGTGCAGGAACCACTCGAACATGTTGGCCAGCACCACGACGATGGGGACGACGGCGATTTCCGCCAGGGTCGGGGCGTGAACATGCTGGGCGGCGTACCACAGGGCGGCGCCGCCGATGAGGTAGATCAGCGCGACGTGGATCAGTCCGGAATAGGCGGGCGCGATCTGGGCGCGATAGGCGGTTCGGAAGGCTTCCTGGCGTGGCGACATCATCGGGTGTCCCCTGACTTGTTGGCCGGAAACTAACATGTCAGTGGTATGTTTCAAGTCCGCACCGGCAGTGCAGGGTACCCCATCGTCTCCGCCTGGATTGGCTGCATTACTGGTTACTCCATAAATTCGCCCCCATTACAACGACATAAGACTTGCGTTCCCTCCCGCCGCCGCCGTGTTGGTGGAGATCGAGCATTCTTCCAGCAGCCGGTTCAGATCATAGTCGCCGCCGCCCCGGCTCCCGCCGGCTGTCAGCGACTGTACTTGAACGATCAGCCCCTCGCGCCCGGCAACCCGACGATTCAATGCAAGCAGTTCCGGTTCGCCGCCCTCGAACAGCACACCCCGCAACCTCGCCACGCCGTCGATTGATTCCGCGACGACGATCCGGTCCATGACCTCCGGCGGCGCGCCGGCCAGCGCCAGATGTGCCTGGTTGCCAGACTCCACGACCGCACTGTTTCCGGTCGCCAGAATAGCGCCGATCTGCGCCAGCAGGCTTGCCTCACGCCTGGCCAGCGCGGCGACCAAACCCCGCGGACGAAGCGTGTACACATTACGCTCTCCGACCGGACCGGGCAGTTCGATGGCCACCCCGATCGCAGACTGAGAGATGTAGCCGGCACAGCGCTCCGCTTCGGCTGCGTGCCCCCGCAGACGCAGCCAGTCCACATAACGATGCGCCGGAACAACCGCGGGTTCGGCTGCTTTCACGCCGTGCAGCGCCGTCCGCGGCGGTACGGCCAGCAGCCGTCCCAGATAAAGCGGCCCCCCCGCCTTGGGTCCCGTGCCCGACAACCCGGTGCCGCCGAACGGCTGCACGCCAACGACCGCGCCGATGATGTTGCGGTTGACATAAAGGTTGCCAGCCTCGATCCGCCCGAGCACGCGGCTGATCGTCTCGTCGATGCGTGTGTGCAAGCCGAAGGTCAGGCCAAACCCGGAGCCGTTGATCTCGTCGATCAGTCGATCCAGGTTGTCGCGCCGGTAGCGCAGCACGTGCAGGACCGGCCCGAACACCTCATGCTCAACGTCGGCAATGCGCCCGATCTCGATGATCGTGGGGGCAACGAACGTGCCGTGCCCGGCCGCTTCCGGCAATGGCAACGCATCGACCGTGTGGCCGCGCGTCCGCATGGTCTCGATGTGCTGACGGATGCCCTCGCGCGCCTCGGTCGAGATGACCGGCCCCACGTCGACCGACAGCCGGTCCGGATTGCCGATCTCCAACTCGCGCAACGCACCGCGCAGCATCGTCAGGATCCGGTCGGCGACGTCCTCCTGCAGGCACAGGATGCGCAGCGCCGAACACCGCTGGCCGGCGGAATCGAAGGCCGATGCAATCACGTCGCCCACCACCTGTTCGGCCAGCGCGGATGAGTCGACCACCATCGCGTTCTGTCCACCCGTCTCCGCGATCAGCGGAACTGGCTGCCCGGCAGCGGTCAGACGTTCGGCAAGCTGTCGCTGGATCAATCGCGCGACGGCCGTGGAGCCGGTGAACATGACGCCCTGTATGCGCCGGTCCGCCACCACGGCCGCGCCAACCGCACCATCGCCGGGCAGCAACCGCAGGACGTCGGGGGGAATGCCGGCCTGGTGCAGCAGGCGCACCGCTTCGGCCGCGATCAGCGGCGTTTCCTCTGCAGGTTTGGCGAGCACCGGGTTGCCCGCCGCGAGTGCGGCCGCGACCTGACCGGTGAAGATGGCCAGCGGGAAATTCCACGGCGATATGCAGGCGACCGGCCCGAGTGGCGCATGCCGTCCGGCGCCCAGCGTGCGTTCGGCTTCCGCGGCATAGTAACGCAGGAAGTCGACCGCTTCGCGCACCTCGGCGACCGCACTGCTGAGCGATTTGCCCGCCTCGCGCACGATCAGCCCGATCAGCACCGGCATGCGCGCCTCCATGGTATCGGCGGCTCGGCGCAGAATGGCGGCGCGGTGTTCGGCGTCCGTTGCGGCCCAGCCGGCCGCCGCATCGTCTGCCGCAGCCAGTGCCTGGCCGATCGTATCGGGAGCAGCTTCCCACACATAACCGACGAGGTCCCGGCGATCGGCTGGATTCCGCACCGGGCGCGGCTCGCCGGGATCACCGGCCGGCGCCGCGGTCCATTCACATCCGGCGCTCTCGGTCACGGCAGCCGCGAGGGTGGCAAGGCTGTCCTCGTTCGACAGATCCAGTCCGGCTGAATTCACCCGCCCAGGACCATACAGGTCGCGCGGCAGTACGATCCGCTCGTGTGGCGCAAACCCCGGATTGGTCTCGCGAACCAGGGAAACCGGATCGGCCACCAGTTCGTCGATCGACACGGCCTCGTCGGCGATGCGGTTGACGAAAGAGGAGTTGGCGCCGTTCTCCAGCAGGCGGCGCACCAGATAGGCCAGCAACGTCTCGTGTGTGCCTACGGGTGCATAGATGCGGCAGGGCCGGTTCAGCTTCTCCGTCCCGACAACCTCCTCGTACAGCGGCTCGCCCATCCCGTGCAGGCACTGGAACTCGTAGTGGCCGGGACGAAAATCCGGTCCCGCCGCCGCCATGACGGCCGCAAGCGTCTGCGCGTTATGCGTTGCGAATTGCGGGAACACCGCATCAAGAGCCCCGAGCAGTTTTCGCGCGCAGGCCAGATAGGACACGTCCGTATGGATCTTGCGGGTGAACACCGGGTAATCCGCCATCCCGTCCACCTGCGCCCGCTTGATCTCGGTGTCCCAGTAGGCGCCCTTGACGAGCCGCACCATGATGCGGCGCCCCGTCCGGCGGCCCAGGTCGACGATCCAGTCGATCACGAACGGGCAGCGCTTGCCATACGTCTGTATCACGAAGCCGATCCCGTTCCACCCGGACAGCGCAGGATCAACCGCCAGGGCCTCCAGGAGATCGAGCGAGATCTCAACCCGGTCGGCTTCCTCGGCATCGATAGTCAGCCCGGTATCGTAGCGTTTCGCCAGCAGCGCGAGACCCTGCACGCGCGGCAGCAGCTCGCCCATCACCCGCTCCCGCTTGGTTCGGCTGTAGCGAGGATGCAAGGCCGACAGCTTGATGGAAATGCCCGGTCCCTCGTACACGCCGCGGCCGGCCGAGGCGCGGCCAATCGCGTGAATCGCGGCCTCGTATTCGGCAAGATAGCGGGCGGCATCCTCGGCGGTCACCGCCGCC
Source organism: Rhodopila sp. (assembly GCA_050010355.1). Lineage (GTDB taxonomy): Bacteria > Pseudomonadota > Alphaproteobacteria > Acetobacterales > Acetobacteraceae > Rhodopila. The sequence goes on from JBEKLE010000008.1 coordinate 33,121, forward strand.
TCACCGAGCATGTCATACGAATAGCAGAAGCCGCGCGCCTCCATTCTGCGGGCGTTGGCCAGCGCCTCGGCGATGGTCTGGCCGGTGACGAACTGCTCGCCCATCATCCGCATGGCGAGGTCGACGCCCTTGCGAATGACCGGCTCGCCGCCCCGCATGATCAGCCGGGTCAATGATGACGCCAGGCCCGTCTCGCTGGTTGTGGCGGTGAGTTTGCCGGTTACGACAAGCCCCCAAGTCGCGGCGTTGACGAACATCGACGGGCTTTGGCCGACGTGGGCACGCCAGTCACCGGCGGCGATCTTGTCGCGGATCAGGGCATCGCGGGTCGCCGTGTCGGGGATGCGCAACAGCGCCTCGGCCAGGCACATCAGCGCGACGCCCTCGTGTGACGACAGCGCGTATTCGTGGATCAGCCCTTCCACCGCGCCGGCCCGCGGCTTGCCTCGCAGGCGGCCCACCAGAGCGCGTGCGATGCGACTGGCTTCCGCCGCTTGCGCGTCCGGCAAGGTCGCCAGGTCGAGCAGCGGGGGAAGACATTCCGCCTCCGGCCGGCGATAGGCCGCCGTGATCGCCGCACGCAGCGGTGACTGCGGGCTCAGTCCGGACACGAAGTCCGCAAACGGAGCCGGCTGGGTCGAGGTGTCGGACGGGCAGATCGTTTGTTGCGCCTCGCCGGCGATTCCTTGCGTCATGTCAGCCCTCCAGTCTCCGGCCGCGGCTTTCCGGCAGCAAGCGCATAGCGAACCCCACATGGCAAATCCCACAGGGCACACAAGGTGATTACGCTGAATGCGAACGGGGCGGCTCGGTCTTCAGCCGATTGACGTGTCGTCTTTGCCGGGCGGGTGTTGCTCTAGACGTCCACCTCTTCCACGGTCTTCGCCCGCTCCTGGATGAATGCGAAACGCAGTTCCGGCCGCCGTCCCATCAGGCTTTCCACCAGATCGTTGGTCGCGGCGCGCATCTCCGGGATAGCCATCACCTTCAGCAGCGTCCGCTTCGCCGGATCCATTGTTGTTTCCTTCAACTGCGCCGGCGGCATCTCGCCCAGCCCCTTGAAGCGGCTGACTTCCACTTTCGTCCCGGCCTTGAACGCCCGCCGCATCTTCTGCTCGCGGTCGGCATCATCCATCGCGTACACGGACTTCGCCCCCTGCGTCAGCCGGTACAGCGGCGGCTGAGCCAGGTAGATGTGGCCATGGCGCACCAGTTCCGGCAGTTCGCGATAGAAGAATGTCATCAGCAGCGAGGCGATATGGGCGCCGTCCACGTCGGCGTCGGTCATGATGATGACCCGGCCGTAGCGTAGCTTCGCCCGGTCGAAGCGGTCGCCGACGCCGCAGCCCAATGCCTCGATCAGATCCTTCAGTTCCTGGTTCTGCCGCAGTTTGTCCGCCGAGGCGCTGGCGACGTTCAGGATCTTGCCGCGCAGGGGAAGCACGGCCTGGGTTTCGCGGTTGCGTGCCTGTTTGGCCGAACCACCGGCCGAGTCCCCCTCGACCAGGAAGATTTCGGTTTCGGCGGCGTTTTCGCGGGTGCAATCGGTGAGCTTGCCGGGCAGCCGCAGGCGGCGCGTGGGCGATTTCCGAGCGGTGTCCTTGTTCTCCTTGCGGCGGATGCGGTCCTCCGCCCGCTCGATCACGAATGCCAGCAGATTGTCCGCCGAGGCCGGATCGCCGGCCAGGAAATGGTCGAAGCGGTCGCGCAGGGCTGTTTCGACCAGCCGCGATGCTTCGGCGCTGGTCAGTTTCTCCTTCGTCTGGCCCTGGAACTGCGGGTCGCGCAGGAACAGGGACAGCTTGGCGGCCACCGGATCGAGCACATCGTCGGCGGTGATCTGCGCCGCGCGCTTGTTGCCTCGGTGATCGCCCCAGGCGCGGAGGCCCTTTAGCAGAGCGGCGCGGAAGCCGGCCTCGTGCGTGCCGCCCTGGGCTGTTGGCACCGTGTTGCAGTAGGAGTGCAGGAAGCCGTCGCCCTGCTCCAGCCAGACGACCGCCCATTCGACCTTGCCGGTGGATTCGCCTGGCAGGGCCGCCTCGCCGGCCCAGATCTGCGGCAGCACTTTTGCCAGATCGCCGATGTCGGCTGCGAGGCTGTCACGCAGGCCGCCGGGGAAGTGGAGCACCGCTTCGGCCGGGACGTCATCCTTGCTGGCTTTCAGCAGCGCCGGCGCGCAGTTCCAGCGGATCTCGACGCCACGAAACAGGTAGGCCTTCGAACGGCACAGCCGGTAGAGCCGGCTCGGGACAAACGCCAGGGCACCGAAGATCGACGTGTCGGGCTTGAACCGGATGGTGGTGCCGCGGCGGTTGTGCACCGGGCCGGCGTTGATCAGTTTGGTGCGCGGCTTGCCCTGGGCATAGGACTGCTTCCACAGGATGCGGTCGCGCGCGACCTCGACCTCCATCGTTTCGGACAGGGCGTTGACCACCGAACTGCCGACGCCGTGCAGGCCGCCCGAGGTGGCGTAGGCCTTGCCGCCGAACTTGCCGCCGGAGTGCAGCGTGGTCAGAATCACCTCAAGCGCGCTGAGGTTCTTGAATTTGGGGTGGGGGTCGACCGGGATGCCGCGACCGTTGTCGCGGACCGTGAGCCAGTTGCCCTCGTCGAGCGAGACCTCGATGAAGCTGGCGTGGCCGGCGACGGCCTCGTCCATCGAATTATCGAGAATTTCCGCCGCCAGATGGTGGAGCGCGGGCTCATCGGTGCCGCCGATATACATGCCCGGGCGTTTGCGAACGGGCTCCAGACCTTCCAGGACCTCGATATCCTTGGCGGAGTAGTCCGAGTCGTCGCGTGCGGGCAGCGGCAGACGCTTGTCCATTTCCGCCTTGGCCGGGGCGGAGACCGGCTTGCCAGGCGGCTTTGGTGAGGACTTTTCGGATCCAGATTTTTCCGAGGCCGGTCCGAACAAATCGTTCATGCTGTGTTCCCAAATCTCAGTCGCACCCTACATGGCCGGGAGAGGTTTCGGCAACTGGCTTGGTGGGTTGTGCGGCGACCTCGTGGTCCCGGCGTTCACGCCGAGTACGGCGGGCAGGTCAAAGCCATGCGCGGCGCCGGCATGTTCGACCGCTGGCTGAACGAGGAGCGCTTCGGGCGGCGGTCCGCCGACGTGGGGGTGTCTCTCATCCGACGCTGGTGGACGCCGCTTTCGAGCAGGCTTCGTCGCGTGCTACACGCCGGCCGCCGATGCCGCGGTTTATCTTGATACGCCGCGCGCGTCGCCTACATGGCATTGCCTACAACACCAGCGACGAGCGGTACGACGAGCACTTCCTGCACGCAAGTCGCTGGGACGCGCTTGCTAGAGACTGTGCGCGGTCCGGGACAATTAGGGACGCAGCAAAAAGGCCGGGAATAACCCGGCCTCCTGCAATCCGTTGGCGATTGGATCACTCGCCGCCATATGAGCCGGTCTGCTGCGACCGCGTAGCCTCCGCATCCCCGGCGATGGTGCTGTTGTTATGGAAGAGAGCCGCATTCGCTGCGGGAACAACCGCGGCGCTCAGGCTCAGGGCGGCGAAAGCGGCGAGCATCAGGCTTTTCATCGGAATTCTCCATCTCTCAGTCGGGCGAGATGTCCGGCTTTGATGGACGCTGAATTGGACCTTTACGCGGCAGATTATAATCCGGTTTTCAGACATTGGATTTATGCGCCAGGAGGGGAGGTCATCGACGTATCGTGGCCCGCCCGTGCATCGCGACCGTGCATCGCGACCGTCAACGGCCGGTCCGACCTGTCGCGCCGCCTTGGAGCGCCTGATCGAGGCGCGTGACGCGTCCGTCGCGTGCCGCACCGTGGTGCTGGCGTTGGCTCATGCGCAAGCCGACCTTGCCACCGCACTCCTTGCCACCGCACTGGCCGAGCAACTGCAAGACGGCGGCGTGCCGGACCTGGCGGTGTTGCGCGCCCGCTTCGTCGCAACCTCTACTCGCCTGCCCGTCGTCGCGGTCGGCTGCCGCGTTCGTTGCCGAGGGGCACGCGTGAGCGCGGCTTGAGCCGGCGTCAGCCCTCGCCGAGAACCTCCACGTTGTGCTCGCCCAGATTGGGCGCCAGGCGCCGGACTGAGGCGGGAGAGGCACTGAACCGCACGGGAAACCGGCTGACCGTGACACGGCCCTCGGTTGGATGATCGGCTTCTTCGAAGAATCCCACGGCTGCGAGATGCGGATCGGTGAACAGCGCCTCAAGCGAATTGACCGGACAGGCCGGAATGTCGATCGCACGCAGCGCTGCCAGCCACTCCTGGTTGGAGCGGGCCGGAAGCTGGGCCGCCAGAAACGCGCCGATGTCCTGGGCGAACCGGGTGCGGGTCTCCTGCGTGCGGAAGCGCTCGTCCGTCTCCATCAGGTCGGGCTGGCCGATCAGCTTCGAAAATTCCCGCCAGTGCCGGTCGGAGTAGACAACGATCGCGAGATAGCCGTCCTGGGTCGGATAAGGGCCGCGGGTGCGCGAGAGCAGGCGCCGGTAGCCCATTTCTCCTTCCGGTGGCACGAAAGCGGCGCCGCCGATGTGGTCGGCGAGCACGAACTGCGCCATCGTTTCGAGCATCGGCACCTCGATTGCCTGACCCTCCCCCGAGGTTGCGCGGTGCACCAGGGCAGCGGTGATGGCGTTGACGACATAAAGACCGACGATGCGGTCGCAGACGTTGATCGGCGCGTAACGCGGCACACCATCGACCTGGCCGAACAGGCTGGCGATGCCCGAGGCCGCCTGCATCAGGTCGTCGTAGACCGCCTGCCCGGAGGACGGACCGTCCGATCCGTATCCGACCGCGGCGCAATAGATGATTTTCGGGTTCACCGCCCGGACCTTCTCATAATCCAGGCCAAGCCGGCGCAAACCGTCGGGCCGGACGTTAGAGACAAGAACGTCCGCCTTGTGCGCCAGAGCCAGGATCGCCGCTTTCCCCTTGGATGTTTTCAGATCCAGCACCACGCTCCGTTTGTTGCGGTTGCCGTTCAGGAACATCGGCCCCATGCCGGGGTGCCGCCAGGGGCCGATCCAGCGCATCGTGTCGCCCGTCGCGGTTTCAATCTTCACGACGTCGGCGCCAAGATCGCCCAAAAGCTGAGTCGCGGACGGGCCCATGACCACGGTCGTCAGGTCGAGGATCCGAATGCCGCGCAGTGGTCCCGTGCCGGCGTTGGGGTCGTTGGCCCATACGTCGTGCCTGGGTTCTGTCATTCCCGGTTTCCTCCGCATCGTGCCTTGGCACGGATAATTTACGCCGCAGCGAGCTTTCGTTCGCGGGAGCGCATGGAGACAGAGCAGAACGGCTTTGTCAACGTGCGGGGACCTTCGCACCGGGCAATCAGCGATGCGGCAGTTCCCCGGGGTTTATCCATGCCGGGAGGACGCGGGGAACATCCAAGCCACACAAGGAGGCCGTGGAATTCACGGGGAAAAGTGGCTCGCTTCCATCTTGGGCCGCTGGTATGTCATTGATTTGCGCGCAGCCGCCACACCAAACCTACGCGCATACCAGTCAGCGTAACGCCGACTGGTATAAGCCGCTGCAGTGTGCGAAGCCCTCTTGACGAAGCTCCCAGAAGCCTCGAATTTCACGAACGCGAATATATTTTCTGCACAACGCATCGATATCTTCTAGCTAGCGCCGGCTAGAAATTCAACCCTCCCGCGGAGGGAGGAACACAATGGCTTCGAGCCCGGAGCAGACCGCTGGGCGCACACTCGGCCGCGCGGCTCCTGGCGGAGGCCTATGTCGGACCGCCATCCTCCGCGCACCGGAGCGCGTCGATTACGGACCTCTGCTGATCCTCGCCGTCGGCTGTTCCGGGATATTTCACGCCCTGAGCCTTCGATTGGAGCCGGAACAAACTCACGCGGGCCAATCAGCGCGCGTGCTCTCGTGCCGCATCTTCGGCAGTTCACGCCCCCGTCGCCAGCGGCGCCCGGACAGGCCCGGCCGTTTCCAGCGCTTCCGACGAAATCGGCGAACGAACCACGGTCTGCAGGATCACCGCGCCGATAATCGTAATCCCTGCCCCGATCGCCAGCGCAACGACGAACGAACCGGTCAGATCGACCACCATCCCGGTCACAATCGGGGAAACCGTCCCGCCGATGTAGCCGCCGAAATTCTGAATGCTAGCAACCGACGTGCAGTACGACTGCGGCGCCACCGCCGTGATAAGCGTCCATTTCCCGGCGATCCCCAGCGACAGAAAGAACATCGCCGCGGAGATAAAGATCACCGCCTCGACAGCGTTGCCTGCGGTGGTCGCTACCACCGTGAACACCCCGGACGCCAGCAGCCCCAGGATCGACGGCAGCCGCCGGCTAGCAACGATTTCCATCCCGCCGCCGGCCAACCGGTCGGTGACCCAGCCGCCCGCCCAGGCGCCAAGCACCGAGAACATCAGCGGGATCATCGCCAGGAACCCGGTCTTGGCAATGCTGATATGCTGCTGCATCTCCAGATACGCCGGCAGCCAGGTCTGGTACATCCACACGGCGTACCCGGTGCAGAATGCGCCCAGCATCAGACCCCACATCGAGCGGAACCGGAACAGCCGGACCCAGTTGCGCAGTTCCACCGGCGCCTCGGCCGCTCGGTTTTCCGCCAGATAGGCTTCATCCTGAGGTTCAAGCGCGGTCTTGGCGGGATCGCGATAGACCATGAACCACAGCAGCGCGCCGAACAGGCCTGCCACGCCCATGGTGACGAACATCGTGCGCCAGCCGAATGCCAGCATCAGCCCGGTCAGCAGCGGCGGCGCGATCGCCGGCCCGATGCTGCCGCCGGAGTTGTAGACGCCCGTCGGCCTGCCGCGATCCTTGACGTGGAACCAGTCGCTGGTCACCCGGACCGCGCCCGGAAACGCAGGGCTCTCGGTCGCCCCCAGCGCGATGCGGGCCCACATCAGTTGCGTGTACCCGGCCGCCAGCCCGCCCGCCGCCTGCGCGGCGGACCACGCCACCAGCGCCAGCCCGACCAGATAGCGGGGACCAAGCCGGTCCAGCAGGAAGCCGACGGGGATCTGGAAGCAGGCATAGGTGATCGCCCAAAAGGACTGCAGCGCGCCGATCGCCGTGGCGTTGATGCCGAATTCCTGCCGGATCGTCACGTTGCCGATCGCCAGCGTAGAGCGATCGACATAATTCAGCGCGATCGCAGCGGTGGCCAACCCAATCGCGATCCATTGCATGCGCCGCATTCCGGGCGACACCCGTGAGGCGACTGGGGAGACCGTCATGCTTCCTCCCGTATCATTGTTTTTATCACCCGCTGTCGGAGCCCGGACGGCGATCCCCGCATGGTTTGCACGTGCTGGCAATAGACAGCGAGCGGGGCGGATCAGCCCATCGTCTCAATGCGAACATTCGGATCAGCTTCGTCAGCGTGGCCTCGACATCGGGCCGCCGCACCGCCGGCGCCCCAGTTGATCGAAAGCATACCCAGTTGATCGAAAGCATACCCAGTTGATCGGCAGCATACCCAGTTGATCGGCAAGCATACCCAGTCGATCGAAAGCATACCCAGTTGATCGGCAGCATACCCAGTTGATCGAAAGCATACAATGACAAGTTGCTTCGGCCTATTTGGCGTTACTGCAGCAAATGGTCCGAAAAAAATGTTGGGTCCCGGAACAAAAAGGCACTTTCGTTAACTTCTGCGTAACTGTTTTGTTCTCTTATGAGGGAACGAAAGGCGTCCGTACGATGAATACCCGAGCGGGTTGAGGCGGTCGAAAGCTTTCGTAACGGGAGAATGAGTGTGACAAAAATCCATGGACTGAATGACTTGACCGATAATCTGTACACCTCCGACAATTCTGAACAAATGGCGTCAGACGATGGCCAGTCTGACTATAACCAGTCGGATTACAGCCAGTTGGGTGGGGGCCAGTGGGACGCTTCGGCGGCGGCGGCAAAGGCCGTCCCGACGCCTCCGCCGCCGCTGGTTCAGGTACTGTATCTGACCGAGGCGGGGGAGACCGGCGCGATCAACGTCGCGGATATAAACCAGGGTGAGATGGGTGATTGTTACTTGCTGTCCTCAATCGGCGAGATCGCTCTGCTGAAGCCGGCATTCATATCCAACATGATCCACGTCAACGCCAACGGCACCGAAACCGTGACGCTTTATGAGGCCAGCAACGGCAGCCTGCCGACCTGGGCAACCGCCGCTTTAAAGCCTGTTCTCGAGACCGTTACAAATGTCTTCCCGGGCGATGCCGTCAACAACGGCGCGACACAGGATGTTCTGAAAAACCAGAAAGAGATCTGGCCGCAGGTGCTGGAAAAGGCCTACGCGACACTGGACGGCGGTTATGCCGCGATCGGGAACGGCGGAAGCCCCGTTGTCGCGATGGAGGAGCTGACCGGACATGCTGCCTCGTTCATGTCTCCCGCCAGCCTGACCTTGGCATCGTTGGTCAGTTTCGTCTCCGCGGGCGACATGATCGTCATGGACACGCGGGCCAGCGGCGCCCTTCCGAACAATCTGGTGAACGACCACGCCTACATGTTTGATGGCGTGACAGGCAGCGGGGCGAGTGCCACGGTTCATCTTCTGAACCCTTGGGGCTTCGATCAGCCGTCAGCAGTGCTCCTCTCTCAGCTTTCCAAAGGCATTGCCGAGGTGGACATCGGTCATCTCTCGTAGGCGAGGACCCCGGGCCGGCGTGAACATGTCGCATCACGCCGGCGCCTCCCGTGTCCCGAAAACAGCCGGCAGCGGGATCGGACAATCATCGCCCATCCACGCACTGAACGCGCGGCGGCGGGCAACAGACTCAGCCGGGTACGACCTGCCCGGGCTGAACGATCGCACCCCGACCGGCGTGGGATAGGATCACGGCGGCCCGGCTACTCACCCCATTTCAGGAACAAGCCGACGTCGCCCGGCTTGCCACCCGGAAAATCCAGCACTTGGGCAAAGAGATCAAATCCGTGAGGCCGCAGTGCCGTGTGCCAGCGCTGATAGATGTCGGCTGCTTCGCCTTGAAGGGTCTGGGGCCACTCAGGATTCGGAGGATTATTGATCGCGCGGGCGTCATCCGTGCAGACATCGCTGGGGAAACGCAGCAACAGGTATTGCTTCTCGCCACGCTCTGAGGCCACCCGCGCCTTGGCAACCAGTTCATCCCAGGCAGCGTCGCTGATCTCGCCTTCGACTATCGCCTTGACCTGTTCCTGTCGGTGTTCCGTGGCCTCTTTTGTCAGCTCCTGTTTCTGCTGAACCTGCGCATCCTTGAACAATCTCTCAAAACCCCGGAAGGAGTCCGCGGATGGGTCTCGAACCGGCGGTTCATGCTTCAGAGCGATGGCTTTTTTCATGTTACGAATTCTTTCGATTTGATCGTCGACCTTGGTCCCTTGTGGCATCAGGGTCAAACGCGTTCTGCCGATCAACCGTGGCCGCGATCCGCAACATGTCAGCGGTCCCCGCTCGCGAACAGGTTCGGCGAGGCTGGACGTAAAGGGCTGGATCTTCACGGCCGATCGGTCGGGCACACACATCTTCACGACCCCGCGGCATAACGCCATGTTACGCGGGTGCTCCGTCTTAACCGCCTGACCCTGACCGACTTTCGCAGCTACGCCGCCCTCACCTGGCGCCCTGCGGCGCGGATCAGCGTGCTGTACGGCCCGAACGGCAGCGGCAAGACCAACCTGCTGGAGGCGCTGTCCCTGCTGGTCCCCGGCCGCGGTCTGCGCAGCGCGCGCAATGCCGACCTGCCCCGCCAGGGTGGTCCGGGCGGCTGGGCCGTCAATGCTCGGCTTCACACAAACGACGGCGAAACCAGCATCGGCACCGGTTCTGAACCCGACTCCGACCGCCGTGTCTTCCGTCTGGACGGCGCCGCACCGCGTAACCAGACCGACATCGCCCGCCTGATCGCAGCCGTCTGGCTGACCCCGCAGATGGACCGGCTGTTTCAGGAGGGACTGGCAGGCCGCCGCCGCTTCCTCGATCGGCTGGTGTGGGCGCTGGAACCCGGCCACGCCCGCGAAATGGCGGCGCACGACACCGGCGTGCACAGCCGCAACCGGCTGCTGGCAGAAGGCCGCCAGGACCGCTCCTGGCTGACCGGTCTGGAAGACTCGATCGCCCGCCACGCCGTTGCCGCCTCCGCCGCCCGCCTGAGCCTGGTCATCGGTCTGAACGCCCAGATCGAGGCCGAAGCCGGCGCCTTCCCCGCCGCCCGCATCGGCCTCGCCTGCCCGATCGCCGAGCGGCTGGAAACCGAACCCGCGCTCGCGGTCGAGGATTGGCTGCGTGCCGGCCTGGAAGCCAACCGCGCCCGCGACGCCGCGGCTGGCACCAGCGCCCTGGGCGCCCACCGCACTGATCTGAGGCTGACCGACGTCACCACCGGAACCCCGGCCGCCCTGGCCAGCACCGGCCAGCAAAAGGCTTTGCTGATCGGCGTCATCCTCGCGCATGCGGGCCTGATCGCCTCGGCGCGTGGGTTCGCCCCATTCCTGCTGCTCGACGAACCCGCGGTTCATCTGGACGCGGACCGGCGCCGTGCGCTATGGAACGTGTTGGCATCGTTACCGGCGCAAACCGTCGTCACCGGCACCGACTCCGACATCTTCCTGCCCTTGGCGGAGCAAGCCGAGGCGTTTGCCACCGGCGGCGGCGGTCTTCACCCGGATGATCGTTTTATTCGGCCCGAATCCGCGCCAGCCCCTGTCCCGGCGCCCCGGTAGATGCTATCTATCTAGAGTATCAACGCCACCCATGGAGCCTACCCTCGGCATGTCTGAAAACGCCGCGCCGCCGTCCGACTCTGACCCCGAAGCGTACGACGCCGCATCGATCTCGGTGCTCAAAGGCCTTGATGCGGTTCGCCGCCGCCCGGGCATGTACATCGGCGATACCGACGACGGTTCCGGCCTTCACCACATGGCGTTCGAGATTATTGACAACGCCGTGGACGAGGTCCAGGCCGGCTTCGCCTCCCTGGTCGAGCTGACGCTGAACGGCGACGGCAGCGTCACCGTCCGCGACGACGGGCGCGGCATCCCGACCGACATCCACCAGGAGGAAGGCATCTCCGCGGCCGAGGTCGTGCTGACCCGGCTCCACGCCGGCGGTAAATTCAACCAGAACTCGTACAAGGTCTCGGGCGGACTGCATGGCGTCGGCGCCGCGGTGGTGAACGCGCTGTCCGAATGGATGGAGGTGCGCATCTGGCGCCTCGGGCAGGAGCATCGCATCCGCTTCCAGCACGGCGATCCGGACGGCCCGCTGGAAATCGTGGGACCCACCGACCGCGGCAGCGGCACCGAAGTCACCTTCAAGGCCAGCCCAGGAACCTTTACCAAGACCGAATACGACTACGCCCTCCTTGAACGCCGGCTGCGCGAGCTTGCCTTCCTGAACTCCGGCATGACGGTGGTCCTGCGCGACGAGCGGCACACCCCCGCCGTGGAAAACGTGATGCGCTACGATGGCGGCCTGATCGCCTTCGTTCAGTGGCTGGACCGCTCGAAGGTCGCAGTCTTCACGCCTCCCATCAGCCTGAAGACGGCGGACGATCAGCTCGGCATCCGCGCCGAGTTCGCGCTGTCCTGGAACGACAGCTTCCACGAGACCATGCTGTGCTTCACCAACAACATACCCCAGCGCGACGGCGGATCCCACCTCGCCGGCTTCCGCCAGGCGCTGACCCGCGTGGTGACGAAATACGCCCAGAGCATGGGCAAGAAAGACTCTCTCGAACTGGTCGGCGAGGACATGCGCGAAGGCATGACCGCCGTGCTGTCGGTCAAGGTCCCGGACCCGAAATTCTCCTCCCAGACCAAGGACAAGCTGGTGTCGTCAGAGGTGCAGCCGGTCGTTCAGGCGGCCGTCGCCGACGCCGTCTCGCACTGGTTCGAAACCCACCCCAAGGAGGCCAAAGGCATCATCCAGAAGGTGATGGATGCCGCCGCCGCCCGCGAAGCCGCCCGCAAGGCCCGCGAACTCACCCGCCGCAAGGGGGTGCTGGACGTCTCCACCCTGCCCGGCAAGCTCGCCGACTGCCAGGAACGCGACCCCGCCAAATGCGAGATCTTTATCGTCGAGGGTGACAGCGCGGGCGGCTCCGCCAAACAGGGCCGCGACCGCAAGTTCCAGGCGATCCTCCCCCTTAAAGGCAAGATCCTGAACGTCGAGCGCGCCCGCTTCGACCGCATGCTCGGTAGCCAGGAAATCGGCACCCTGATCACCGCGCTCGGCACCGGCATCGGGCCCGGCGCAGTCGAACAGGGCGGCTTCGACGCCGGCAAACTGCGCTACCACCGCATCGTCATCATGACGGACGCCGACGTGGACGGATCGCACATCCGCACCCTGCTGCTGACCTTCTTCTTCCGCCAGATGCGCGAACTGATCGAGCGCGGGCACCTGTATATCGCCCAGCCTCCGTTGTACCGGGCCAAGCGCGGCAACGACGAACGCTACCTGAAGGACGACAACGCGCTTGAATCGTTCCTGCTGGACAAGGCTCTGGCCGACGCCCGCCTGACCTACGCCAACGGCGACGTGCACGAGAAGGAAGACCTGCGACGCGAGGTCAACCTGCTGCGCGAGGCCTCGCACAATCTGAAGCGGCTTTCCTCGGTCATTCCCCTCGCACTGCTGGAACAGGCGGCGATCGCCGGCGTTCTGACCCCCGATGCGGCGCGGGCCACCGCCGCCGCGCCGGAATTCGCCACCCGCCTGAACGCCGTGTCGCTACCGACCGAACAGGGCTGGGTCGTCAGTGCCGACAACGGCCTGACCCTGTCGCGCACCGTCCGCGGCGTCGCCGAACGATATGCGCTGGAACCGTCCGCCATGCGCAGCGCCGAGGCCAGGTGGCTGGCCGAACGCGCCACCCCGCTCGCCCAGCGTTTCAGCGTGCCCGCCAGGTTGAAGCTGGATGCACAGGAACCAACCGTCGCCGGACCCGCCACGGCCTACGACCGCATCATCGCCCATGGCCGGCGCGGGCTGTCGGTGCAACGCTTCAAGGGCCTCGGCGAGATGAACCCCGATCAGCTCTGGCAGACCACGCTGGACCCGTCGATCCGTACCCTGCTGCAAGTGAAGGTCGGCGACTCTGAAGACGCGGCCGAGGTGTTCAGCACGCTGATGGGCGACGTCGTGGAGCCGCGGCGCGACTTCATCGTCGGGAATGCACTGAAGGTTGCTAACCTGGACGTGTAGGCGTGCTATCGGAACAATGACCGGAACCGTGCCATCGACGCACCGGCAACCGCGGAAGATTATGGAAACTAACCTCCTGGCACGCAATCGCGGCGCAGGAGACAGAGGTTTGCCGCACCGCCGCCGACGACGACTACACCTCGATCTCACGCGCGGGCACGCTCGATCCGGAAACCCTGCCTGGCGTGGTCATCTCGGCCCGCATTGCTCGGGCTAGGCTAGCGAGAATCCGCCCGGCCTCATCGTCAGGAAAGCGGTAAAGTCAGCGAGCCTGGACGCGCGGAATGGGGGCCGTATAGAATAAAACAGCCGCTCGCGCATGGGGTCAGCCGGACCAGAGCCTTGCAGCGATGGCCTGGACAAAGGCTGAGCGGCGGGAGGGAATCAAATGTCTCAACTGCGCATCGCCGTCTCGTTCGTGTTCGCCACGTTTCTATCTCTGACCACACCCAACACATCCCGGGCCCAGGCCCAACAGCAGGCCGCCACAACTGCCCTGCCCCGAATCATCGTCCTCGCCACAGGCGGAACGATCGCCGGCCAGGCATCCAACCGCGCCGCCATCGGTTACGACGCCGGCAAGGTCAGCGGCGCCGCCCTGGTGGCCGCCGTGCCCGGACTGGACAAGCTCGCCAGCATCTCTGCCGAACAGATCTCCTCGATCGGTTCGCAGGATATGAACGACGGTGTCTGGTTCACCCTCGCGCATCGCATCAGCGACATCTTCGCGAAGAACGAGGCTGACGGCGTCGTCATCACCCACGGCACCGACACCATGGAGGAGACCGCCTTCTTCCTCAGTTCCGTGCTGAACACGAGCAAACCGGTGGTCCTGGTCGGTTCCATGCGTCCGTCCACCGCCGTCAGCGCCGACGGTCCCGCCAACCTTTATGAGGCCGTCGAGGTCGCTGCATCGCCGCAGGCAACCGGGCGTGGCGTGATGGTCGTATTGAACGATACGATCCAGGCCGCGCGTTTCGTGCAGAAGGCCAACACAACCAGCGTGCAGACCTTCGTTTCGCCCGACAGCGGACCGCTGGGTTTCGTGGACCCGTCCAGTATCCGTTTCATGACCCCGCCGCGCGGTGAGAACGCGTCGCACACCTATACGCTGCCGTCGGCGCCGCCGCTGCCGCGCGTCGATGTCATCTACGCGCATGCGAACATGGATGCCGCCCTGATCGACGATGCGGTCAAGGGCGGCGCAAAGGGGTTGGTGCTCGCCGGCGTCGGCGACGGCAACGGGTCGCAGGCGGCGATCGACGCGTTGGCCAAAGCCGCTCAGCAGGGTGTGATCATAATCCGAGCCTCCCGAACCGGCTCGGGCTTCGTCAACCGGAATGTGGAAGTCAACGACGACAAGTTCGGTTTTGCCGTGGCACTCGACCTGAACCCGCAAAAGGCAAGGGTGCTTTGCCAGCTTCTGATCGCCAACGGCATCACCGATCCGGCCAAAGTCCAGGAGGCATTTGCCGCCACCTGGTGATCGAGCCGCCAATCAGACGCGTCGCGAAAACCTCACTCTCCGCGGTACCCCTGTGGTCCCGTGATGTCCGGCGCAGCCTTCACCATTGCACTAACGATTCGGATATTTCTCCCCGGCACCTGAATTCATGCCGGTCCGCCTCCAGGCCCGCTTCAGCACGAGCCGCGACAAATAACCGAATAAACCGGCGCGCCTGTCAACCCTCCCCATCCGACCGGTTGCCGCCCGCGATCCTGCAATGCAGACTGGCGAAAGTTCCTGCCTCGCCGATCCCCCTCCGCCTGAGGATTTGACATGGCCCTGAACG
>JBEKLE010000009.1:0-45468 GCA_050010355.1 Rhodopila sp.
GCGGCCACAGCCTGGGCACGCCGCACCGACAGACCCTGGTTGTATTTCGGGGTGCCGGAGGTGTCGGTGTAGCCATTCACCTCAAGCCTTGTGTACTGAACCTTGGTCGAGTTCGCCGCCGCTTCCGAGACGATCTGACGGGCGCGATCGGTCAGGTCGGCCTTGTCCCAGTCGAAGAACACAAGGTAGGAGCGCGAAACCGGAGACGGCGGAACCGCGCCCGCGGGCGGAGCGGCCGGAGCCGGCGCGGGCGCCGCACCGAAAGCGTAGCGGAAGCCCACCAGGATCGTGTGGTTGAAGTTGTTGTTGAGCCTGACGTTCGCGGGTGCCGTTCCGACCCCCGCGATGGTCGCTGCCCCGCCGTAGTTACGGTCGCCGGTTAGGCCCATGAAGCGGTAATCAGCGGTCAAAGCCAGTCCGGGCGCATTGGGAACCGGGAAAGCCGCACCGAGAATGCCTTGATATGCGAATTTGCCTTCAGAGTCGGTCCGTGCCCTCGCTAAGAAGCCGGGAGCGCTCGCATACAGATTCCGTTCCTGCGCCCACTGGTAGCCGGCGCCGACGCCAACATAGGGCTGGACGAAGGGAACCAAGCCGACAAAATCATACAGAACGTTGGCCATTACGCCGTATTTCTGTTCCTGGCCGCCGATGCCGACCCCGCCTGAATTGCCGCTGAACGTGTTGTAACGATAGTCACCCTCGATTTCAGCGCGCAACCCATTGCCAAGGCCATAACCGAGATCAATCGCAACGGCCGGACCGACCCGTGTCTTGAGTTGGGCGCCAGCGGCGACACCCGGAGCTGCTGGCGTGGTAAGCTGCGCATCCTCATTGTGCATGATGTTCACGCCAGCGCCACCACCGATATACAGACCGGTGATCGGCTGGGCCTTCGCAGCAAGCGGCAGCGCCAGTACCGTGGCCGCCACCAAGGCATTGCGGAAGTTCATTTAAGCTCTCCTCAGATTTTACGACCGGTGCGAGACAGGTCCGAAAAAAGTGTCTGCCAGGCCTGCTTTTTCGCTGATCTAACCATAGCGATCCAGTCGGCCAATAGCGAGGGGGCAGGGCATCGATCCAGCCACACTGTTGCAACGAAGCCACAGACCCGAACGCGACCGGACAACCTTAGGGCCGCGGAAGAGAGCAGGAGTCGAACCTGCTCGGGACCGCCTGGCAGCCCCAACCGGGTTTGAAGTCCGGCCGGCCCACCGGGGCCGCTTCTCCTCCATCGGGTAGTATCGCCGCGTTAAACCAACTGAGCAATGAAGGCCGCTTCGTCCTCCGCTTCAACGCACCGGCAATCCAGGATCAGATGCCCACGCGAGACCCGGCCGATCACCGGACGCGGCAGCCCCCGGAGGAATTTAGCGATGTCTTCCAGGCCCTTGCCGCCAATGGTCACCGCCACCGACGGCAGCAAATCGACCGGCAATGCCCCCGACCCGATCTGACTGCGGCAACTCTCGGTAGCGATATCGCGGTCCGGCAACCTCGACGCGATCACCGCGCGAATTCGTTCCGCCGTCGCCCGGATATCGGCCTCCGGACGGGTCAGCAGACGCAGCGCGGGCACGCGTTGGGCCAGACGATCCGGGTCGAGATACATCCGAAGCACAACCTCCAACGCCGCGAGACGTCCCTTGTCGAGCCGCAACGCACGCTTGAGTGGATTGCGGTTGATCAATGATATGACGCGTTTGTGACCGACGATCAGACCAGCCTGCGGACCGCCCAGCAGCTTGTCGCCCGAGAACGTAACGATATCGGCGCCGGCACGTAACGATTCGTGCGGCGTCGGTTCGTGCGGCAGACCCCATCGTTCGAGATCAACCAGACTGCCGCTGCCGAGATCCTCGATCAGCGGAATGCCGGCGTCGCGCGCGATGCCACTCAGGATTTCGGTGGGGACCATCGCGGTGAAGCCGACGATGGCATAGTTCGCCTGGTGCACCCGCATGAGGGCGCCGGTTGCGGGACCGATTGCATCGACATAGTCACGCGCGTGTGTGCGGTTGGTGGTACCCACTTCCCTCAGCAAAGCACCCGATCGGTTCATGATGTCCGGCACGCGGAAGGCGCCGCCGATCTCGATCAGTTCGCCGCGCGACACCGGCACTTCTTTGCCCAGAGCCAGCGTGTTGAGCACCAGCATCACCGCGGCCGCGTTGTTGTTGACGACCGTCGCTGCCTCCGCGCCGGTTAGTTTGCACAGGAGAACGCCGATGTGGTCGTCACGCTCGCCGCGCCGGCCCGTCGCCAGATCGAATTCGAGGTTGGTGGCACTGCGCAGCGCCTCCGCCGCCGCATCAGCCGCCTCAGGGGGCAACGGCGACCGTCCGAGGTTGGTGTGAAGGACCGTCCCTGTCATGTTGAAGACCGGCCGCTGGGAACGGGCGAATCTGATCGCCAGATGATCCGCCGCCTCGTCGATGACCGCTGCATCGGGGCGGCCGAAGGCGCGGGCGGCACGCCGCGCGGCAAGGACATCGCGTAGCACGGCAGTGACCGCGGTGCGGCCGAAGCGGGTCAGCAGCACCGCGGTTTCTGGGGCCCGCAGGAGCGAGTCGACGGACGGCAGCGGGCTGACATTTTCGGCCATGGCAACCTCATCGTATGCTGGCTGCCCGGGGGAGCCCAAGGGGGGATATAGCGGACCATAGACATTCCGACGCTGACCACCGAGCGGCTTGTCCTGCGCCGCTTCCGGGCAAGCGACTGACGCCTGTGCCGCGATGAACGCCGATCCGGCTGTACGCCGGTGGTTGGGCGGCAACCTCCTGAGCCGTGAGCCGGCATGGGAACAGATGGAACGAGCCCTGGGGCAATGGGCGCCGCGCGGCTACGGTCTTTTCGTTGCTGAAATGGACGGATGTTGCACCAGGGGCGCCTCGGCATCCTGCATCCGGTTGACTGGCCGGAACCGGAACTGGCGTGCACCCTGGCGTCACCGTTCTGGGGCCGTGGCCTCGCGACCGAAGCAGCGGCCGAGGTACGCCGGTGGGAGTTCGCCACGCTCCGCCGGAACCGTCTCGTCAGCTACATTTTGCCGGGGAATGTCCGCTCACAACGGGTCGCCGAAAAACTGGGCGCCGTGTGCGGTGGCCTTGCGCGGCTTCGTGTCCGACGTCTGGAGTCACCCTGCACCAGGCCGCGGCGTGGCGCTCGGGTGGCACCGCTAAACAGATGCCACCCGATCATATCGTCAGATCAGGAGTGCTGGCGCCGCAGGAAGGCCGGAATCTCGATCCCGGTTTCGTCGCCCGCGGAGGTCTGACGCACCGATACAGGCGTTGTTTGCGGCTGATACTCGGCCATCTCCGGCTCTCGCCGAATCGTCGGTTGCGCGGCTGGCGCCGCAGGCTGCAATGCCCGCCGCCGCAGCGCGCCCGTCATCGCATTGAACAGGCTCGGCCGCGCCGGCTCAGGCCCCGGCGGCGGAACATAGCCGGGCATGGCGGTCGGGCGCTGCTGCGATTCGGCAAACAGACTGGCCTTTGCGGCCAGTTGCGCGACGGGCAACTGCTGCGTTTGCAGAACCGGCCTCTGCTGCGGCACAGGCTGCGACGCCTGGGCTTCGATCATGGGATTGGCCGAGGCCTCTGCCAGCGGTGATATCTGCCGCAAGGGCGATGACGCCGTCGACTGCACCGCACCCTGCATGAACGGCGGCGGCGCCACGGCGACCGGGGCACCGTTGCGAACGATGATCGGCTGCGGTGCGGGGGCCGCCCCACCGCCGACGGCAACCAGCTTCGGCCGCGGCTGTTCGGCATTCTTGTGCGAGTCGATGCCCGTCGCGACCACCGAAACCCTGATCCGGCCGGCTAAAGTTTCGTCCACGGCCGAACCGAAGATCACGTTGGCCTCTTCGTCCACTTCCTCGCGGATGCGGTTCGCGGCCTGATCGACTTCGAACAGCGTCAGGTCTTCTCCACCGGTGATGTTGATCAGCAGCCCGCGCGCGCCGGACATACTGGTGTCTTCCAGCAGCGGGTTGTTGATTGCGGCCTCGGCGGCACGGATGGCGCGGTTTTCACCTTCGGCCTCTCCGGTGCCCATCATGGCTTTGCCCATTTCTGCCATGACCGTGCGGATATCGGCAAAGTCCAGATTGACCAGACCGTGCACCATCATCAGGTCGGTAACGCCGCGGACGCCCATGTACAGAACCTGGTCAGCCATCTTGAAGGCATCGCGCCAGGTGGTCCGCTCGTTGGCCATACGGAACAGGTTCTGATTGGGGATTACAATCAGCGTATCGACGTATTGCTGC
This sequence comes from Rhodopila sp., assembly GCA_050010355.1. Lineage (GTDB taxonomy): Bacteria > Pseudomonadota > Alphaproteobacteria > Acetobacterales > Acetobacteraceae > Rhodopila. The sequence continues at coordinate 4,280 of JBEKLE010000009.1, forward strand.
AGTTCCTCGATGCCCTGATCGGCGGCGCGAGCGCGTCGCATGCCTTCGAAACCAAATGGCTTGGTAACCACGCCGACGGTCAGGATGTTTCGTTCCCGTGCCATCCGGGCAATGACCGGCGCGGCTCCGGTGCCCGTGCCGCCACCCATGCCGGCGGTGATGAACACCATGTGAGCGCCGTCGAGATGACGGTACAGTTCATCAGCCGCCTCCTCCGCGGCGGCCTTGCCGATCTCGGGCTTGGCACCCGCGCCCAGGCCCTGCGTGATGTGCGGGCCAAGCTGGATGCGGCGATCGGCACGACTGTGCATCAACTGCTGGGCGTCGGTGTTCGCAACCACGAACTCCACGCCCTGGAGGTTGGCCGCGATCATGTTGTCGACAGCGTTGGTGCCGCCGCCGCCGACTCCTATGACGGTGATGCGTGGTGAAAAGTCAGTGTGGCTCATGGTCGGGATTGTCAGGTTCAGGGTCATTTCGCTCTCTCCCCCGGGTTTCACGGGACGGCTACTGGTTACTTCTTACGACGAACCTCTCGATTCGCGGCGAGTTCAGACACGTTCTTTCAAGAAATTGACGAGTCGGCGGAACAGACCGACTCTTGGTGCGCCATCCAGGCTGATGTCCTGAAAGGCTCTTCCATCGCCGGCTGCCCACAGCAGCAGTCCGGCGGCGGTAGAAAAAGCAGGGCCGGAGGCCAGTTCCGGCAGGCCGCGCAGCGCCGCCGGCCGGCCAAGGCGCACCTGCCGGCTGAGCATTCGAGCGGCCATTTCGCGAACGCCAGGCAACTGGCAGGCGCCCCCGGTGAGAACGACGCGGTTGCCGGTCGCGCGTCCAAGTCCGGACTGATCGAGACGGTCCTTGATATACTCGAAGGTTTCTTCGATACGCGGGCGAATGATGTTCACCACCATGCTGCGCGGCACTTTCGCCAGTTGATGGTCTTCCTCCCCAACCAGCGGCACCGGCAGCAACTCCCGCTCATCGTCCGGGCTTGATTCCACATTGCCGAACAACGTCTTCAGCCGTTCGGCGTGGACCAGCGTGGTGGACAGCCCGATCGCCAGGTCCTTGGTGACGTGCAGCCCGCCGATCGCAAGTTGCGCTGTGTGCATCATCTGCTTGTCGGCGTAGACCGCCATGCTCGTCGTGCCGCCACCCATGTCGATGATCGTCGCACCGAGTTCCCGTTCCTCCGGCACCAGACTGGACAATCCGGCAGCCATCGGCGCCGAGACCAGATCCTCGATTTCCAGGTCGCACCGGCCGATGCAGGATTCCAAAGTGCGCAGCGATGTCGCGGCGGCATCGATGACATGCAGGCGGGCGTTCAGCGTGGAGCAGAACAGGCCGCGCGGCTCGATCACATGTTCGGTCGCATCGACCGCAAAATTCAGCGGTATGACGTGGATCGGTTCCCGTCCGTCGATCTCGGCCCGTCCGCGACCTTCATTCAATACGCCACGGATATCATTTTCCGTGACGGCGCGGCCGCCGACCGGCCACTGCACATTGAACAGACGCGACTGGGGCTGGCCGCAGGTCAGGTTGACGGTGACCGAACGCAGCCTCGTGTCGGCCATGTCCTCGGCCTGCCCGACGCAGGCGCGGATCGCTTTCTCCGCCGCATCGAGATCGGTGATGTCGCCGCCGTTCAGGCCCCGGCCCTTTTGCCAGCCGAAACCAAGCACCCGCAGGGTGCCATCGCTTTCCACCCGGCCGATCAGGCAGGCGATCTTGGTGGTACCGATGTCGACCACGCCGAATGGGCCGGAACGATGATGCCGCGGCGCGTCGGTATCCGGCGGTCCGGTATCTGCTGGCGGAAGCACGCGGCGAGGATTGTCTGCCATCCGTTCGCGCTCCTAGGTGGGTTTTTTCGCGACCACGGGAACCGTGGGCGGGTTGGATACGGGCGGCACAGGCGGAACGATGGCGCTGTCCTTCGCGTCGGGCTTCGGGCGGAACACGAGGCGGTCGGGCAGGCGCAAATCGATCGCGGCCAAGGGCCGGTCCAGCACCGAGTGATCCTGCTGAAGCTGGATCAGCCGATCCAGCGCGACGGCTTCGTGCCCTTCCGGCAGCATCACGTCAGTGCCGTTGGCCATCCGCAGATTCCACCGGCGTTCACCAACACGGACGCTGGCAGCCACTTTCTCCTCCAGCGCCGGCCGTTCGTGGAGCGAATCGAGCAGCACCGCCGCGGCACCGGGGGCACCGAGGCCCACGATCAGCGGCAAAAACCGGAACTGGGCGACATCCTGATTCGTAACGACCTGTCCCGCGCGATCAACCAGAACGTATTTTCCCTGATTTTGCCAGATCGCGTATGGCCGCCGCTCCTGCAGGCTGACAACGACGGTGCCCGGCAGCCGGCGTTCCACCGTCGCATGTTCCACCCAGGGGATCGATTCCACTCGCGCCCGGATGTCCTCCAGCGAAAATCCGAGTATGGGGTCTCCCTTGCTGACGCCGATAGCAGCTCGCAGCAACGGTTCCGGCGTGTTGGCACGGCCCTCGATCTCCACCTCGGTCACGCGCAGGCCGGACGCGGCGGTCAACACCCCCAGCCGTTCGCGCATGCTGGTCAGCGTTCCGCTCGATCCGACGCGTGTGCCGGCGGCGTGGAAGACAGACAGCAACGGCATGGCAACGACCGATGCAAGCACCAGCCATGCCGCCGGCCGCACCAGACGGCGCTGACGGCGCAGCGCGAGGCGCCACCACGATGGGCGGTCCTTAACGGAATTTCGCGGCGAACGGGTCACTCGCGGCATGCGGCGTTCTCCACCATCCAGGTGCAGAGCTGGGCAAAGCTGATGCCACAATGCGCCGCCTGTTCCGGCAGCAGCGAGGTCTGGGTCAGGCCCGGCTGCGTATTGATCTCCAGCAGCACGAGACGGCCGGGTTCGCCCGCCGTGTCATCGTAACGAAAATCGCACCGTGTCGCGCCGCGGCAGCCAAGCGCCCGATGCGCGGCGACGGCTGTTTCCATCGCCTGGGCACAGACGGCCGGATGAATCTCCGCCGGAATGATGTGGCGCGAGCCACCGTCGGCGTATTTCGACTCGTAGTTGTAAAAGGCGCCGGCAACGGCCCGGATCTCGGTCACCGCGAGAGGGCGGTCATCCAGCACGCCGACCGTCAGTTCCCGCCCCGGAATGTATTCTTCCACCAGCGCCGTCGGCCCGAATGTCCAGTTCCGGGCGATCTCCGCACGCCGGTTGTCGCCGCAACGAACGAGCGTGACACCAACGGACGAGCCCTCGTTCACCGGCTTGACCACATAGGGCAACGGCAACGGATCGCCGGCTTCCAGCGCGTCGATCGACACCGTTCGACCCCCGGCGACAGGCAAACCGGCGGCAACGAACAGCGCTTTCGCCGCCTGCTTGTCCATCGCGAGAGCCGAGGCGCGGACGCCGGAATGGGTATAGGGAATGCCAAGCCAGTCCAGCACACCCTGGATCGCGCCGTCCTCACCGAAACGACCGTGCAGCGCATTGAACACGGCGTCAGGCTTCGGCGTCAGCGCGGCGATGACCGCACCCAGATCGTGGCCGACATCGATCGCATCGGTCCTGAAACCAGATTCCCGCAGCGCGGCGATCACCTGAATGCCGCTGGCCAGGCTGACCTCGCGTTCGGCGGAGATGCCGCCATACAGGACAACGACCCGGGTCATGACAATAAATCCCGCGCGCGATTCGGAGGCACGACATCCCGCGCGCGATTCGGAGGCACGACACCCCGCGCGCCATTCGGAGGCACGACCACCGGCTTGCCGGCCGGGATGCCGATGCGGCGAATCTCCCATTCCAGCGTGACGCCGGTCGCGGCCAGGACCCGGCGCCGGACTTCCTCGCCCAGTCCCTCGATATCGGCTGCGGTTGCGGTGCCGGTGTTTATCAGGAAGTTGCAGTGCTTCTCTGAAACCATCGCGCCGCCACGGGTCAGGCCGCGGCAACCGGCGGCATCGATCAGTTCCCAGGCCTTCATGCCGTCGGGATTCCGGAACGTCGATCCACCGGTTCGCGCACGCACCGGCTGAGTGGCCTCACGCGTGGACTTGATCTCCGCCATCCGAGCGGCGATCAGTGTCGGAGCGCCGGGTGTCGCGCGCAGATGGGCACGTGTAACGACAGCGCCGGCCGGCAACGCGGCGTGGCGATAGGCGAAGGCCAGTTGAGGACCGAGGAGCCTGCGTTGTTCACCCGTGCGCGTAACGATCTCCGCCCAGTCCAGAACGCTCGCCAGATCGCCTCCGTACGCGCCGGCATTCATCGCCACCGCGCCGCCGATCGATCCGGGAATGCCGGACAGAAATTCCAGTCCGGTCAGCCCGGCCGAGGCCGCATGTTCCGCGACCGTGACATCCAGCGCGGCGGCCCCGGCTGTAATGCCGTCCGCCTCAACGGTGATCGCCGAGAACCCGCGCGCCAGACGGATCGTTACGCCGGGCAGACCGCCGTCCCGCACAATCAGGTTTGAACACGCACCGATCACATGGATCGGCACTTCGTTCGGCAGGTTCCGCAGGAAGCCAGCGAGATCATCAGCATCGGCCGGCCGCACCAGCACCTCGGCCGTCCCGCCCACGCGGAACCACGTGAATGGCGCCAAAGGTGCATCCGCATGGATCCTGCCACGCAGCTTCGGCAACGTTTCAACGAAGCCAGGAATACGTGCGGCGTTCATCATGTCGCCGCCGCCCGTCGTCCGTTGCCGGTCTGCAGCGCCGCGAGGTCACCCGGCAGTACGGCAGCCCATTGCGTGATCGATCCGGCTCCGAGACACACCACGAAGTCGCCCGGCCGGGCGATCGCATGCACCATTTCGGCAAGGCGTCCAGGGTTCGGCAGGGCGACGACACTGCGATGGCCACGGGCCCGCAGGCCTTCCACCAAGGCGTCGCGGGTCACGCCGGGGATCGGCTGCTCACCCGCCGCATAAACGTCCGCGACGATCACCGTGCCGGCGTCGTTCATGCAGGTGCAGAACTCGTTGAACAGCGATTGCAGCCGGGAGTACCGATGCGGCTGCACCACCGCCACGACGCCCCGCGCGCCGGCCTGCCGAGCCGCTTTCAGGACTGCGGCGATCTCCACGGGGTGGTGCCCGTAATCGTCGATCACGGTGATGCCGCCCGCCTCGCCGGTCTTGGTGAAGCGGCGCTTGACCCCCTTGAAGCCGAGGAACGCACTGCGCAAGGTCGCGTCGTCGATTTCCATCTCGATCGCCACCGCGATCGCCGCGAGCGCGTTCTGCACGTTGTGCGCGCCCAGCATCGGCAACCGGAACGGCCCCATCCGGCGTGAGCGGTTGCGCAAACGATCGGTGACAACCACCTCGAACGTCGAGCCCAGCTTGTCGGGCACCAGACGCTCCGCCCGCACATCGGCCTGTGGCGAGAACCCGTAGGTGACGATGCGATGATCCGACAACCGCGGGATCATCTGCTGCACCGCCGGGTGGTCGATGCACAGCACGGCGAACCCATAGAACGGAATGTTGGCAACGAACTGATCGTAGGCGGCGATCATCGCCTCGGCGCCGCCCCAGTGATCCAGATGTTCCGGGTCCATGTTGGTGACAATGGCAATGATCGCGGGCAGCCGCAGGAACGAACCGTCGCTCTCATCCGCCTCGACCACCATCCAGTCGCCGCTGCCCATGCGGGTATTGGTGCCGTAGGCGTTGATGATGCCGCCGTTGATCACGGTCGGGTCCAGGTGCGCCGCCTCCAGCACGCAGGCGATCAGGCTGGTGGTCGTGGTCTTGCCGTGCGTCCCACCCACCGCGACCGACCATTTCAGCCGCATCAGTTCCGCCAGCATCTCCGCGCGCCGCACCACCGGTATCAGCCGCGCCCGGGCCGCGGCGACCTCGGGATTGTCGCGCTTGACCGCGGTCGAAACGACGACGACCTGGGCCTCGCCGAGATTGGCAGCATCGTGGCCGATCATCACAGGTATTCCGGCCTGGCGCAGGCGCAGAACATTCGCCGACTCCGAAATGTCGCTGCCCTGGACCGAGTATCCCAGCGTGTGCAGCACCTCGGCGATGCCGGACATTCCGATACCGCCGATGCCGACGAAGTGGATTGTTCCGATCGAAAGCGGCAGGGCTCTCATGCGCGCTCTCCCGCGTGCACGGCCATGCGAGCCTCAACGAGATCAGCCAGCCGGGCGGCCGCATCGGCACGCGCGTGGCTGCGGGCACCAGTCGCCATCCCCACCAGTTCCGCCGGATCGGCCAGCAGAGCGCGCAACCGGCCGGCCAGAAGCGCCGGGGTGAACCCAATCTGCGGCACGACCCATGCACCGCCGGCCGCGGCCAAAGCGTGGGCGTTGGCGGACTGGTGATCGTCGATCGCACCCGGCAGCGGCACCAGAATCGACGGGCGCCCGGCGACCGCCAGTTCAGCGACCGTGGAGGCGCCGGCCCGGGCGATCACCAGATGGGCTGCCATCAGGCGCGCGGCGACGTCCGGGAAGAATGGCGCAAGCTCTGCCGTGATCCCGTCGGCGGCATAAGCATCCTTGACCCGTTCCATGTCCTCCGGCCGGGTCTGCTGCACGACCGACAGCCGCGCACGCACGGTGTCCGGCAACGATCGCAGGGCCGCCGGCACAACATCGCTGAACACCCGCGCACCGAGCGATCCGCCGAGAACGAGCAGCCCGAAGCGATCCGCCGGGGCGACGTAGCCGGTGTGCGACAGCGCGGCTACCGCTGGCCGCACCGGATTGCCGGTCACCGCGGTCCGCATTCCGGCCGGGATCCGTTGCGTATTCTCGAACCCCAGTGCCAGCGTGTTCGCCCGCCCGGCCAGGAACCGGTTCGCCAGCCCCAGCACCGCGTTCTGTTCATGCAGGATTACCGCCGGACGCCGGCGCAGCAACCGGGCGGCAAGGACCGGCGCGACACTGGGATACCCGCCAAAGCCGACAACGCTGCCCGCTCCGATGCGCGCCAGGAGACCGCGCGCCTGCACCACGCCGGCCGCCAGTGCGCCGATCGCCTTCGCCCCGCGCCACAGGCCCCGTCCGGCGATGCCGGCGCCGCGAATGACATACTGCTCGCGTTCGGCGAAGGTCGGACTGGACAGGGCACCCGACCGGGCATCGGTCATCAGCACGATCCGATGCCCACGCGCCACGAGTTCCGCCGCCAGCGCCTCGGCCGGGAAGAAATGCCCGCCCGTTCCGCCCGCCGCGATGACGATTGGCTGCACCGACGGGCCTCTCATGCCGGTTCATCCCGGCCGCGCCGGCGGGTCAGTGCCAGCAGCATGCCCATGCCCAGGGCCACCGCGATCACCGAGGACCCGCCATAGGAAATGAACGGCAGCGTCATCCCCTTGGTTGGTATCAGCCGCAACGTCGAGGCCATGTTGACGAATGCCTGCAAGCCGAACCCGGTCACCAGTCCGGTGCATGACAGCACCACGAACAGGTCCTGCTCCCGCAGCAGTCGCAGCAGGCCACGCAGCACGATGAAGGCGAAGATGGAGAGGATGACGACGCAGATCAGCATGCCGAACTCCTCGCCCGCGACGGCGAACACGAAGTCGGCGTGCGCGTCCGGCAGGACGTCCTTGACATGGCCTTCGCCCGGGCCGCGACCCAGCAGACCGCCGTTGCCGAACGCCTCCATCGCGGTGGTGACCTGGTAGTTGTCGCCGGTGCCGTCCCAGAAACGAGTCACCCGGCTGCGGACATGAGGGAACAGCGTGTAAGCCATGACCGCGCCGCCGCCGATCATGCTCAGCGCCACGCCGACCAGCACCAGCGGCAAGCCGTTGATGTATAGCTGGGCCAGGAACACAATCGTAACGACCGCAAGCATGCCGATGTCGGGCTGCGACTTCAGCAGCATCAGGATCAGGCCGAACACCGCGAATGCGATGAGCGTCCCGGGGATACGCGGCGACCGCTTCCCCTCGCTCAGCAGCCACGCCGTGACAATCGCAAAGCATGGCTTGAGGAATTCGCTCGGCTGGACCGTCATGCCCGGCAGCGAGATCCAGCGCCGGGCGCCCTTGATCTCGACGCCCATCACCATCGTCGCCGCCGTCAGCGCCAACGCAACCACACAACCGGCGATCGCCAGCCGCTTGATGTCGCGCGGCGACAGCAAAGACACCCCAATAACGATCGCGCCCGCCAACGCCAGGAAAACGACCTGCTTCAGGATGAACGACTCCCGCGACGAACCGATGCGTTCGGCGACAGCGGGGCTGGCGGCGAGCATCATGATATAGCCGAAACCGATCAGCATCCCGATCGCACCCAGCGTCCAGCGATCGACACTCCACCACCAGCGGCCGAGCAGCGAATTGTCCGCGCGCGACAGACTGGCCATCACACGCCTTCCGCCCGCAGGCCCAGCGCCAGTTCGGCGAAGCGGTCGCCGCGCTGGTCATAGCCGGTGAACTGATCCCAACTGGCACAGGCCGGAGACAGCAGGACGATGGGCGCATCATCGGCCTTGGCAGCGGCGAACGCGGCGGGGACGGCCGCTTCCAGCGTGCCTGCCATGTCGAACCTGACGCCGTGGCGGGTCAGGGTGGCGGCGAACGCGGGGGCATCACGACCGATCAGCAGCGCCCGGGCGATGCGCGGAAACAGCGGCACCAGCGGTTCGATCCCGCCCTCCTTCGCCATCCCGCCGGCAATCCAGATCAGCCGGTCGTAGCAGACCAGCGCCCGTTCGGATGCGTCGGCGTTGGTCGCTTTGCTGTCGTTGATGAAGGTGACCCCGTCGACGGTGACGATGCGCTGCTGCCGATGCGGCAGACCGGGGTAACTCAGCAGTCCCGAGGCAATGACATCCTCGGGGACGCCGAAGAACCTCGCCATTGCCGTCGCCGCCGCCGCGTTCTGCGCGTTGTGCGCACCCGGCAGCGCCGGCCCCGCGGCCAGGGGAACCTCGGTCCCGGACACGCGCACGACCGAGGCGGGCCGCGCTTCCAGCCAAGCTGCCATGTCGCGGGACCCGGCATCGTCAACCCCGACCACCGCCAGGTCTTCCCGTGTCTGCCGGTCGAAGATCGCGCGCTTGGCCACGGCATACCCAGCCATGTCGCCATGACGATCGATGTGGTCGGCGCTGAGGTTGAGCATCACCGCCGCATCAAACCGTACACTCGCGATTCGCTCCAACATATAGGAGGACATCTCGAGCACGTACACTCCATGATGTGGCAGCAACGGCAGCGACAGCGCCGCCGGCCCGAGGTTGGCACCGGCCGCGACGGGCAGGCCCGCCCGCTCCAGGATGTGCGCCAGCAGCGCCGTCGTGGTGGACTTGCCGTTGGTGCCGGTAATTCCGGCGAACCGCGCGCGCGATCCGGACGCCCGCACCGCCCGGAACAGCAGTTCGACGTCGGACAGGATGGGCACGCCCGCCCGGGTCGCGCGCTGGGCGACAGGATGCGGTTTGGGCAGAAGGTGCGGAATGCCGGGCGACAGCACCAGGGCGTCGAAGTCGAACGTCCCCTCGGCCGGATCGCGCAGGTCCAGGCCGGCGGCAGCGGCCCGAGCCGCCGGATTGTCGTCCCAGGCGACCACGTCCGCGCCCATCGCCTGTAAGGCGAGCGCAGCCGGCAGGCCATTCTTCCCCAGGCCCACCACGGCGTAGCGCTTGCCCTCGAACAGGGTGGGCGAGAACGTACTCATCGGATCTTCAAGGTCGCCAGACCGACCAGTGCCAGGATCATCGAGATGATCCAGAAGCGGATCACGATCGTCGGTTCCGACCAGCCCTTCTTCTCGAAATGGTGGTGCAGCGGCGCCATCAGAAACACCCGCTTGCCGGTGCGCTTGTACCAGAACACCTGGATGACGACCGACAGCGTCTCCACCACGAACAGGCCGCCGACGATCATCAGCACGATCTCATGCTTCGTAACCATCGCAACCGCGCCCAGTGCGCCGCCAAGCGCGAGGGCCCCGATGTCACCCATGAAAACGGCGGCGGGCGGCGCGTTGTACCAAAGAAATCCCATGCCGGCGCCGACCAGAGCGGAGCAGAACACCGCCAGTTCGCCCGCCCCGGCCACCGGGTTCAGTTGCAGATAGTCGGCAAAGATGCGGTTGCCGACCAGGTAAGAAATCAGGCAGAAAACACCGGCCGCGATCATCGTCGGCACGATCGCCAGTCCGTCCAGGCCGTCGGTCAGATTGACCGCGTTGGATGCGCCCAGCATGACCAGCATGCCAAACACCGGGAAGAAGTAGCCCAGTTGGATCACCACCTCCTTGAACACCGGGAAGGTCAAGGCGGTGCCAAGCGGGCCGCGCGCCAGGGACGTGATCCAGACCGCGGCAGCGAAACCGACACCCGCCTGGACGTAAAGTTTCATCCGTCCCGGCACACCGCGTGAGTTGCGTTTGGTGATCTTCAGATAGTCGTCCCAGAAGCCCAGCGCGCCGTAGCCCAGCGTGACGAACAGCACCGGCCAGATATACCCGTTCTTCAGGTCGACCCACAGCAGCGTGGAGATCGTCAGGCTGCCCAGGATCAGCAATCCGCCCATCGTGGGCGTGCCCTTTTTCTCAACCAGGTGCCGCTCCGGACCATCAAGCCGGATCGGCTGGCCCTGCTTCTGCACGGACTTCAGCCACCGGATCACCGACGGCCCCAGCAGGAAGCTGACGATCAGCGCCGTCAGGCAGGCCGCGCCCGCGCGGAACGTGATGTAGCGGAACAGGTTGAAAAGGATGAACTGGTCCGCCAGCGGCCGGAAGATCGCGTAGAGCATCAGGCGGCTCCGGCGGCAAAAGTTGCTGGCCGGCGGGCGGCTGCCTCGATCGCCGCGATCACGCGCTTCATGCCGCTGCCCAGGCTCCCCTTCACCAGCACCACATCGCCCCGCGCGATGGCGGCAGCCACAATCGGCGCCAGATCGGCGGAGTCGGCCGCATGAGCGCCACGCAAGGTCTCCGGCACAGCCTCGAACAGGTTGTGCATCAGCGGCCCGCAGGTGAACAGGCAATCCACCGAACCGATGACCGCCTCGGCCAGTTCCGCATGTTCGGCGGGCCCGTCGTCGCCCAGTTCCAGCATGTCGCCCAGAACCGCGAGACGGCGCCGCGCCGGTTGCAGGCGCAGCACATCCAGCGCGGCGCGCATCGAGGCACCGTTGCCGTTATAGCTTTCATCCAGCAGCAGCGCGCCGCCGCCATCCACCGCAATCTCCCGCCGGGCGCCGCGGCCCTCCAGCGGCATGAACGCCTCCAGCGCATCCGTCGCTCGGTTCGGGTCGAGCCCCAGGGCTGCGACCACAGCGAGTGTCGCGACCGCGTTCAGCGCCATGTGCCGGCCCGGCGCGTTGAGCCGCAGCGACGCCGTGCGGCCAAGGATATCGACGTGGATCAGTGAGCCGGCCTCATCCGCCTCGCTGTGCACCAGCCGCACATCCGCCGCCCGGTCAGCGCCGAAAGTCAGCACGACGGCACCGCCGGCCGCCGCCCGGAGGCGGTCGAGAAGCGGCGAGTCGGCCGGAAGCACCGCGACACCGCCTGGTTCGAGACCGCGCATGATGCTGGCCTTCTCGTCGGCGATGGCCTCGATGCTGCCGAGATGTCCGACATGCGCCTTGGCAATCGTCGTGATGACGGCAACATGCGGGCGCGCCAGGCGGACCAGGGGCGCGATCTCCCCAGCGTGGTTCATGCCGATCTCGGCGATGCAGAAACCGGCGTCACGCGGTGTTCGTGCCAGGGTCAGCGGCAGGCCCCAATGGTTGTTGTGGGACGCGGTGGCGGCATGGGTGGGGCCGAACGCGGACAGCGCGCCGCGGAGCATCTCCTTGGTCGTGGTCTTGCCGGCGCTGCCGGTGACGGCGACGAGGCGGCCGCCATTCTCGCCAAAGCGGGCACGCGCAAACGCGCCGAGACGCGCCAGACCCGCCAACGTGTCATCGACCCGCAGAGTCGGACCGTCGCCCGATGCGGCGGCATGCACCATCGCCCCGGCCGCGCCCCGGCGGTGCGCATCCGCCACGAATGCATGCCCGTCCCGGCCTTCCCCGAGCAGAGCCACGAACAGATCGAACGGCGCCAGCGTCCGGGTGTCGATCGACACGCCATCGACGTCGAACGGTGCGGACAAGGTGCCGCCGGTCGCCTCCGCCAATTCGTTCGCTGTCCACAACGGAAGCATCATGCGCTCGTCTCCTGGCAGCCGGTCAGGCGCCGGATAACGGTTACGTCGTCGAATGGCAGGACGGCTCCAGCCACGATCTGGCCCTGCTCATGGCCCTTGCCGGCGACCACGAGAACGTCGCCGGCGCGCAGATCGTTCAGTGCCGTCTCGATCGCCTTCGCCCGGTCGCCGATCTCCCGCGCACCCGGGCAGGCCGCAAGGATGGCGGTTCGGATCGCCGCTGGGTCTTCGCTGCGCGGATTGTCGTCGGTCACGATCGCGGACTCAGCAAGCCGAGCAGCGGCCGCGCCCATCAGCGGACGCTTGCCGCGGTCACGGTCGCCGCCGGCGCCGAAGACCACATGCAGCCGCCCGGTCGTGTGGGGACGCAGCGCCGTCAGCAGACGTTCCAGCGCGTCAGGCGTGTGAGCGTAGTCGACATAGACCGTCGCACCGTTAGGCAAACGCGCCGCGCGCTCCAGCCGGCCGCGCACCCCACGCAGCACCGGCAGACGATCCAGCACGTCGGCCAGTCCGAGCGCCTCCGTCAGAGCGGCGGCGACCAGCACGTTGTCCGCCTGGAACCGGCCGGGCAGGTTCAGGACAACGCGGTGTTCGCGGCCGGCGGCCAGTACCGTGAGATCCTGACCATCCGGACGTGGATGCGCCTCGATCAGGCGCAACCGGTCGCCCTGTTCGCCGACAGTGCGGAAATCGAGGCGCCGGCGGTGGCCGATCTCGCGCAGCGCCGCCAGGGTGGTGGCATCCATCTCGGTATGGGCGATGGCCGGGGCACCTGGCGGCAGTAGCGCCTCGAACAGACGCAGCTTGGCCGTCCGGTATGCGTCCGGTGTGCCGTGATAATCCAGGTGATCCCGTGTGAGGTTGGTGAACGCCGCGGCGGCCAGTGGCACACCGTCCAGCCGGAACTGATCAAGGCCATGGGACGAGGCCTCGATCGCCGCCCGGGTGACACCGTGACGGGCCAGACCGGCCAGCGTTTCCGCCAGGCTGACCGGATCGGGGGTCGTCAGACCGGGACCAGGATCGAAACCCGGCGCGATCAGGCCGAGGGTGCCCAGGCTGGCGGCCTTCACCCCGGTCGACGCCCAAAGCTGGCGGATGAACTCGACGGTGCTGGTCTTGCCGTTGGTGCCGGTGACCGCGACCACTGTCTCGGGCTGTGGTCCGGCCAGGACGGCGGCGATCTCGGCGAGGCACCGGCGCGGCTCCGGATGAGTGATGACCGGACGCGGCGGCACGCCGGGCGGCCACGGCGTGCCCAGAGGTGCGAGGATCGCGACCGCGCCCCGCTCCACCGCATCGGCGATAAAGGCGCGGCCGTCGGCGTGCGACCCCGGCAGCGCTGCGAACAGATCGCCCGGCACGACGTGGCGGCTGTCGGCGGTGACGCCGGCAATGTCCAGGTGGGCCACTGCCTCCCACGCCCGGCCGCCGGAGGCGCCGGAGATTCTGGCAAGCTGGCGCATGATCTCAGTGATTTGCAACGGAACCGACCGCTGACACGGCCAGGACAGGGGCACGATCGATCGTCGTCTGCCGCCGGATCTCGGGCGCCGGGCGGCTCAGGGCCGGCGGCAGGATGGTGGCGGGCACAGTGAGGTTCGGGCGGTTCGATCCAACGGTCGCTTTCGCGGCGGCCTCGGCGACCGGCATCGACAAACCACCCGGCCCCCTGGCGGGTGCACCCGGCGGCCGGCCCGGCTGCAGCGGAATCGCCAGTGCCAGGTTGATCGCCGGCATGTCAACGATGTCGGGCAGCATGCCCAGCATCGGCCCGATCCGCGCGATCACCTTGCCGGCGGCCGGCGCAACCACCCACCCCGCGGTCGAATAGCCGTAGGTGTTCTTGTTGCCGTGCGGTTCGTCCAGCATCATGTAGACCGCGTAACGCGGCGCGTTCATCGGGAAAACGCTCATGAACGCGGCAACGTTGGCGTGCTTCTTGTACCCGCCATGCGCTGCGACCTTTTCCGCCGTGCCGGTCTTGCCGCCGGGATAGTAACCCGGCACCTCAGCGGATTTTCCAAACCCATCAGTCACGACAAGACGCATCAGCCGCCGCATGATGTCGGAGGTGGATGTCTGCATCACTCGGACGCTGTCGACCGGTTCGTCAGGCTCCAGCGCCAGTATCGTCGGGCGGATCAGCAGCCCGCCGTTGGCGACAGCAGCCGTGCCGCGCACGACGTGCAACGGCGTGACGGAGATGCCGTGACCAAAGCCCACGGTCATCGTGGCAAGCTCCTTCCAGGCAGACGCCGGCTGAATGATCGGACGGGCCGATTCCGGCAGCTCGATTCCGGTGCGGCCGAACATGCCCATGCCCTTGAGCCAGGCGCGCTGGCGTTCACCCCCGATGGTCAGGGCAATATGAGCGGCGCCGAGGTTCGACGAGTAAGCCAGCACCTCGGGTAAATACAGCCAGCGGTGCTTGCCCTCGAAATCCGAAATCGTGAAGCGGCCGATCGAGATGTTGTGGGACGCGTCGAATTCGTCCCAGATGTGAACCAGCCCGCTGTCCAGCGCCATCGAGGCCGTCTGCAGTTTGAACGTGCTCCCCGGCTCATAAGTCCCTTCGACCGCTCGGTTGAAGCGGTCATCGCCCGGCGCCGTGCGAACGAAGTTGGCGTCATAATCCGGCAAACTGACCATCGCCAGCACTTCGCCGGTGTGGACATCCATCACAATGCCGCAGCCGCCGATCGCCTCGAACATGTCCATGGCGGTGATGAGTTCCTCACGCACCGCGGCCTGGACCTGCAGATCGATCGACAGCCGCAGCGGGTCGGTCTTGGTGCGCAGACGTTCGTCGAAGTATTTCTCGACGCCGGCGAAACCGTTCTGATCGACGTCGACGCCGCCCAGGACCTGCGCGGCGGTGCGCCCGAGCGGATATTGCCGGTGCTGGGTCGGACGGAAATCGACGCCGGGTATACCCAGGTTGTTGATCGCCTGCTCTTCGCGCGGCGTGATCTCACGCGCGATGTAGATGAACTTCTTGTCACGCTGCAGACGCTCTTCTGTCTCGGCCACATCCAGCCGCGGCAGAACCTGCTTCAGCTTCTTCGCCGCGTCGGCAGCGTCGCCGATCTGCCTCGGGTCGGCGAACAGCGAGACGGTGTTGAGCGAGATCGCCATCGGCTGTCCGTTGCGATCGGTGATCGTGGCACGCTGACCGGGCAGCGTCGCCTCGATGGGGCTGCGCGGGGCCGAGTCAATGACTTCCTCGACCGTCCGCTCGATGCGATGCGGCGCGAGCGGCATGACAATGGTCGCGAGCGCCAGCTTCGTCAGCACCGCGGCGAACAGCGCGGTAAAACCGCCGGCAGCGATCACCAGCCGCGCGCGGCTCTTTTCCAGCGCCACACGGCGGGCGAGGTCGGGGGCGGTCACCCGCACGTTCTCCATACGGGGCACGGCGTCGAACCGGCCGGCCCCACGCCGCGGCGCAGGCCGGCCATTCCGGCCGCCATTCAGCGGCGGGTCAACGGGCGGCGGAACGGGGTCGTTCGGATCGTTCATGCTACCGGCTCAATTGGAATTAAACGCGGCGTTCATCGGCGTCGGGCGAGGCACCGGCGGCATCGAGCCGTGCGCCACCCCAAGCAGCGAGCCGCCATACGGTTCCGGAGCAGCCGCCACCGGCGTGCGTGACGGCGTAATCGCCGGCGGCCCGCTGACCGGGCCGTTGGCGGGTAACGGTGGCCTCGGCGCCGCCAGAATGATCGGCCGGAACTGTGGGGCGGCTTGCATCGGGCGCGCGTCCGCGAATCGGGCGGCGGCGTGCTGGTCCGCCGGATGCTGATCAAGGTTACGCTGATCAAACGGCCTGCCATCGGCGACCACCCCAGGCCGGGCCGGACTGTCGGCGGCCACCGGGCGTGGGATCGGCGGCCGGTCCGGCATCGCGTGCGCCACCACGGCGACGGTCATCGCTGGACGGGCGGCCGGAATTGGCGGAACCGGCAGATCCTCGTTCGCGACAGCGCCGGCGGCCACTTGATCAGGCAGGACGTTCCCAGGGGCCGTTTCTGTCGCCACCGGCACGGTGTCCTGATCGTCCGATCCGCGCGGGGGCGCCTCGGTGCGCGGCGCGGGCAGGCGGCTGTTGAGATCGGCAATGCTGGTGAACTGTGACGGCGTGATCGTCTTGAGCCTCAGATAGGTGTCCGAAAACTGCCGCAGCCGTTCCGGATCATTCAGCATGGTCCATTCCGCCGCCAGCAAGCGGCTCTGCTCACGCAGCGCCGACGTGTCGTGCACGGTTCGCTCGATTGTCCGGTCCAGCACCTGCACCTCGTGCTTCGATTCGTAGAGATAGAGGCCGGAACCGAAGGCCAGCAGGCATGTTGCGATGGTGAGAGGGCGAATCATGTAAGGCGGCCTTTGTCGAGACGTTCGAGCGCGCGCAGCCGAGCACTGCGGGATCGCGGATTTTGGATTGTTTCCTGGGATCCGGGACGAAGAGCCCGGGACGTGAGCAGACGGAAATCGGGCGCGTCGCGCGTTATAAGTCCGGCGGGATTGTGACGAGACGGTGCCCCTCCCCGTCCGGCCGTCTCGCTCATGAACCGCTTCACGATGCGGTCCTCCAGACTATGAAACGCTACCACAACCAATCTGCCGCCGGGGGACAATACACGAACGGCCTGGCTCAGCGCATCCTCGATTTGCTGCAATTCGTCATTAACTTTGATCCGAAGCGCCTGAAAGCTGCGCGTGGCGGGATGGTTGCCGGAACGATCCGGTGTCAAAACGGAGCGGATGACCTCGGCCAGCCGCCCGGTGGTCTCGATCGGCGCTTCCAGACGGGCGGCGACGATCGCGCGGGCAATCCGGCGGGAGGCACGCTCCTCGCCCAGCTCATACAGCACGTCGGCCAGCGCCCGTTCGGGCAGTGTGTTCACGAGGTCGGCAGCACTCGTCCCATGTTTTCCCATGCGCATGTCGAGCGGGCCGTCGTGGCGGAACGAGAAGCCCCGCGCCGGATCATCGATCTGGAACGACGAAACGCCGAGATCGAGAACCACGCCGTCCAGTTCGCTGATGCCCGCTTGATCCAGCAGTGCGATCATGTTGCCGAACTGCCCGTGCAGCAGATGCAGCCGGCCCGGGAAACGGGCGACGAGGCTGGCGCCGCGCTCGATCGCCTCGGGATCGCGGTCGATCGCCCAGAGCGTGCAGCTTGCGTGCTCCAGGATGGCGCGGGCATAGCCGCCGCCGCCGAAGGTTCCGTCGAGATAGACGGCACCGTCGCGGGGTGCCAGGGTCGCCAGCACCTCATTGAGCATCACGGGGACATGGCCGCTCATGCCGGCACCCCATGCGCCAATGCACCCGCCGGGATCCCTGGCACCTTCACGGTGAATCCGGCCGCCCTGGCCTTTTCCCTGGCCTCGGCGAGTCGCCGCGCACCCGCCTCGGGTTCCCAGATCTGGAACGTGTTTCGCGTGCCGATGAACACGACGTTTTCGGTCAGACCGGCATGCGTGACGAGGTTGGCGGGCAACAAGATCCGCCCCTCCTTATCGGTTTCCATCGCGCACGCATCGCCGAACAGCGCCAGCACGAAATCCTCGTGCTCCTGACTGAAAAGGTTGTACCCTTCCGCCACCGGTGCGCTGAGCGCCTCGAAACCCAGCTCGCTCCATCCCTCGATGCAGGGATGCTGATGCGACGGGCGCAGGTACATCGTTGCGACCGCGGCGCCTTCCCCGGCATGGCTCATCTTCTTGAGGACGGAACGAAATTGCGCAGGTACCGACACACGCCCTTTGGCGTCCAGCTTGTTCTGGTGGGTGCCGATAAAAAGGGCCATTCGGACCCGTGTGCCTTTCCAGCCGAGCGATTCTTCCGTGGGTGAGCCAGGCGCCGCTGCGGTGCGGGGGTTCGGCTGCCTCTGCGCCTCGCCGGATCCCGCACTGCCTCCCTGTGGATGATGGTCCACCGTGGGTAAGCATGGGATAGCATGGGCGGGGCTGGGAAGTCAAAGCGGATTGGCCCTTTACTACCGGATTCGACCGAAAATTTCCTGGGTTCCTCAGACACTTACCGGCAACGCGCCGATTCGCCTCAGGGCAATTCTATACCACGAGACTATTCGTGTTTCGTTCTTGTGGACAACCTTGTGGGAGGATTCCAGAACGCTACCTCGCAACGGTCCGCCGCCCGGAAACAGCCATCAAAACAGCCATCGAAAACAGCCATGGAAGGACCGACTGGAAAACCGCCGGCGAGAAGGCCTGAGGAAAGACAGTGATGCGGAAAATGCCAGACAGCCTGTAAGCCGGGTTCTGTCCGCCCCTGATGAGGCGGGACGACCATTCCTCTTGGACGCATCTCACGATGCGCCTCACGCGACCAACCCGGGCGGCGGGACGGGAAGGTCCCAGCGATTATCACGGGTTTTTACATCGTGACATCACAGCCGCCCCTATTCGGTCTTGCTCCCGGTGGGGTTTACCGTGCCGCCCCTGTTGCCAGGGACGCGGTGCGCTCTTGCCGCACCGTTTCGCCCTTGCCCGCGGGACCGTCCCGCTCACGCGAACCGGTCTTGCACGGGCGGTTTGTTTTCTGTGGCACTGTCCCTGGGGTCGCCCCCGCCGGCCGTTAGCCGGCACCGCTTTCCCGTGGAGCCCGGACTTTCCTCTACGAGCGAGTTTGCCCCGCCCGCAGCGGCCGTCCGGCTGTCTGGCGCGGCGGGATGTGCACGTCTGCGATCAGGCGGTCAAGCGTTGGAAGAACCCGAACCGGTGCGGCATCAGCCGTGGGGATGCCGGCGGCGCGTCGGCGTTGCTGTGCGTAGCCGCCATCGGCGCCGCGGAACCCGGCAATAGCCCTTGCGACGACCAGCGGCTCGCAATAGCGGACCCGGCCAGATCCTTCGTGCTCTTTGCGGCTTCGTGGTTGATTCTTGCGGTTTCTGAGCCAGCAGTCCGTTGCCACCCCGGCAACCCGCTCAAACCGCTCGTCGGGCGAACGACTCGACGCGCGTGATGATACCGCCGCCAAGCACCTGCTCCCCGCGGTAGAACACGCACGCCTGACCGGGCGCCGGCAGCGCCGGCTCATCCAGCACCACCGTCGTGATGCCGTCGGCGATGCGCAGCGTCGCCTCCCGAGGATCCTCCCGCGCCCGCAGCTTCACCGCGCAGCGCAAGTCACCGGCAGGCACCGGTATCAGCCAGTTCACCTCGCGCAGCCGCACCGAACGGGTGCCCGTCCCACGCGGTCCCACGATCACTCGGCGCCGCGCCGGTTCGGTGGCAACCACGACCTGTCGCTGACCACCCAGCATCGCCGCATCGCCAAGACGCTTGCCCTGGCCCACGGTGTACCGAGCGATCCCGTCGTGGCCGCCGACGACTCGTCCGGCGGCATCGACGATCTCGCCGGGTGCCAGCGCATCAGGACGCATCTTTGTAATTACATCCGTATACGCACCCGTCGGGACGAAACAGATATCCTGGCTGTCCGGCTTCTCGGCCACCGCAAGGCCCAGCCGCTGCGCGACATCGCGGACCGCACGCTTGTCCGGCATGCCGCCAAGGGGAAACAGGCACAGCTCAAGCTGCCCGCGCGTCGTCGCGAACAGGAACCAGCTCTGGTCGCGCGCCCGATCGGCGGCTCGGTGCAACTCCGCGCCGTCCGGCCCGTCCAGGCGGCGCACATAGTGGCCGGTCGCAAGCCGCTCGGCGCCAAGATCACGCGCCAGAGCAGACAGATCGGCAAATTTCACCGTCTGGTTGCAGCGAATACAGGGAACCGGGGTTTCGCCGCTGGCATAACCGTCGGCGAACGCCGCGATGACCGAGCGGGCGAACCGTTCCTCGGCATCGATCACGTAATGCGCGATTCCGAGTCGATCGGCTACGCGGCGAGCGTCGTGGATATCCTGGCCGGCGCAGCAGGCGCCCTTGCGCCCGGTGGCGGCGCCGTGGTCATAAAGCTGTAGCGTGACGCCGATGACCTCGTGCCCCGCCTCGTGCAGCAGACCGGCAACGACGCTGCTGTCGACGCCACCCGACATGGCGACCAGCACACGCATCGTCGACCCTCCCCTGCTCAGAACGCGAAAATCCATCGGACTTGAAAATGAGCACCCTCTGGAATCAGCTTGTGGGACAAGAGGGAATGCATTTTCAAACTCTCAGCCCTGGGCGTTGCGGGTCGCGGCCGGCAGCTTCACGACAAGACCATCCAGGCCAGGGTTCATGACGATCTGACAGCCCAGCCGCGAGGTCTGAGTCAGGCCGAATGCAAGGTCCAGCATATCTTCCTCATCCTCGGTCGGCGTTTCCAGCTTCTTGAACCAGGCGGCATCGACGATGACGTGGCAGGTCGAGCAGGCCAGCGAGCCCTCGCAGGCGCCTTCGATATCCACCCCGTGCTTGTGGGCGATCTCCAGCACCGACAGGCCAAGTGGCGCGTCAACCTCGCGGCGCGTGCCATCGCGCTCAATGAAAGTCATTCTCGGCATGCGGATCAGGCCCTATTCCGGGGATCGGGTTCAGCGGGTCAGCGTTCAGGAAGGGCCGCTTCGCAGGCGGCGTTGGCCGCTGACAGCGCCGCAGCGGCGAAATCGACATCGGCCGGGGACGTAAAGCGTCCGATCCCGATACGCAAGCTCCGCGCAGCCTCCTGGTCGGACAGTCCAAGTGCGCGCAGGACATAGGACGGCTCGATCGCGGCCGATGAGCAGGCCGACCCGGTGGACACGCAGAGGTCCGGCACCGCGCCCATCAGATCAGCCGCCCTGGCACGGGGAAATGTCAGGTTGAGGTTGCCGGCGACCCGAACCGTCTCGCTGCCGTTGACGCGGATGCCGGGGATATCCCGCCGCAGCCGCTCCAGCAGCCCATCCCGCAGGTGTCCGACACGGTCCGCCTCGGCCGCCATTTCCGCGGCGGCCAGCCGGCACGCCTCCCCCAGGCCCACGATCAAGGGGGCGGGCAGCGTGCCGGACCGCAGCCCCCGCTCCTGCCCGCCGCCGGAAAACAACGGCACAAGGCGGGCCCGCGGGCGGCGCCTCACGAACAGCGCCCCGACACCCTTCGGGCCATACATCTTGTGTCCGCTGATCGAGCCCAGGTCGACTTTCCAGCCCGTCAGGTCGAGCGGGATCTTTCCCGCCGCCTGCGCCAGATCTGAATGAAACAGCGCACCGGCCTCCTTCGCGATCGCCGCCAGCTCAGCGATATTCTCGATCACGCCGGTCTCGTTGTTCACCGCCATGACGCTGACCAGCAGCGTGGGGACCGTCAACGCATCCCGCAGGGCGTCGGGGTCAAGCCGTCCATCGCGGCGTACTGGCAGGACAACCGCCTCGAACCCCTCGTTCGCCAGCGCGGCGGCCGATTCCAGGACGCATTTGTGTTCGGTCGCGACGGTGACGATCCGCCGCCGCTTGTCGCCCATGCCGGCGGCAAACCGCGCTGCGCCCTTGAGGGCGATGTTGTTGGCCTCGGTCGCGCCCGAGGTGAAGATCACCTCCCGGGCATCGGCACCGATCAGGCCGGCGACATGCGAGCGCGCGTCCTCGACAGCCGCTTCCGCCGTACGGCCCATGATGTGTTCGGCGCTGTTGGGGTTGCCGTAGTAATCGGAGAAATACGGCAGCATGGCCTCGACAACCCGGGGATCGCACCGCGTTGTCGCCTGGTTGTCCAGGTAGACGGGCTTGTTGGGGCGTGGCGGCATTTCAGTCATCGCCATGAATTAGGATTGGACGGCGCCCAAGACCAGAGTGCGAGACCGGGCCGTGAGAAGCCGGGCAGCCACGCGTCGGTAGGCAATTGCGAACGCGTCGATATTCGCCTCGGTGGCATTCCATGGCAGCGACACCCGGATCGCCTCCCCAGCCAGAGCCCCGAGACCCATCGCCCGCAGGACATGGCTGGTCTGCACCTTGCCGGAACTGCACGCCGCCCCCGCACTGACCGCGATGTTCTCCAGGTCGAGCGCGATCACCTGCACGCCGGCCGCGGCACCGCTCAACGCGATGCAGGTCGTGTTCGGCAAGCGGGACCCCGGATCGCCACAAACGATCGCACCACAGGCAACCGCGGCGCGTTCGGCAGCGTCGCGCAGGTGGGCGAGGCTGACCAGATCGTCGGCCGCACTGGCGCGAACGGCCGCCGCGAACCCGGCGATCAGGGCGACTGCCGGGGTTCCCCCGCGCCGGCCGCGCTCCTGCCCGCCGCCGCCGATCAACGGTCCGGCAAACGGAGCATCTTGCGCCAGCAGAAGCGCGCCGGCCCCGGCCGGTCCACCGAGTTTGTGCGAGGAGATCGCCAGACTATGGGCGCCCAGATCATCCAGGCGCACCGGCATGCGCCCCGCCGCCTGGACCGCGTCCACATGCAGCAAGGCGCCATGCCGCCGGCAGATCGCGGCGGCTTGCCGCACCGGCTGAATAACCCCCGTCTCGTTGTTGGCCAGCATCAGGCAGACCAGCGAGGCCACCCCGTCGCTCAACCGCTCGTCCAGCGCCTGCAGATCGACCGCGCCGTCTCGGCCCACCGGCACGACGGCGGCATCTCCCGCCGCTGATCGGACGGCATTATGCTCGATCGCACTCATTATAACGCGGCGTCCCGGCGACATCGCATGGATCGCCATGCAATCGGCCTCCGTCCCCCCCGAGGTGAACACCAGATCCTGGGGCTGTCCGCCGAACGCGCCGGCGATCGCCTCCCGCGCGTCCTCCATGATGCGGCGGACCAGGCGGCCGGGGCGATGCACCGAGGATGGATTGCCGACGACCCCGAGTGCAGCCAGAACGGCATCCCGCGCCGCCGGACGCAGCGGTTGGGTTGCGTTGGCGTCGAGGTAATGCATCTCGGTCATTCCGCGCGGCGCCCGGCCGGCGTCAGACTGATGGCGCGTCCGGCCACACGGCCCAGGACCACATCCGCCAGCGTAATGCCGCGCAGGAAGAGCGCGATCTGACGCCCCAGCTCGGTCCACAAATCGTGGGTCTGGCACACTTCGCCGCCCCCATCCCGGCCCGGCGCGAGCATGCACCCGCCGCTGCCGATTTCACACCGCGTTGCCTTGATCGGCTCATCGACCGCCGCGATGATATCGGCGATGGCGATCTCTGAGGACGGACGCGCGAGACGATAGCCTCCGTTCGGACCGCGGGCCGAACAAACCAGCTCCGCCCGACGGAGCTTGCCGAACAGCTGCTCAAGGTAGGACTGGCTGAGCTGCTGACGCTGCGCGATGTCGGCCAGGCAAATCAGCTCGCCGGCACGATCCGCCGTCTCCCGCGTCGCGAGATCAACCATCGCCATGACCGCGTATCGGCCTTTTGTGGAGAGCTGCATGGCTGATCAGTTCACCGCATACCCGGCATGCACACCCATTCCCGCGCGAGATGACAGCAAATTTACAGGAGAAACGCAGTGATACATATCCATGTACACGCATTAGTGCATGTAAAAGTTTACCACAAAGTAGTTCATGCACGCTGTGATAGCGGAACGCAGTTGCGGGAGAGGATCGTGGGATGCAATCGCCTGCGCGCCGGACATTTATTGTATCACGCGGGAACATGAATGCCGTGCGACATTTCTATTGTGATTGATCGCTTCTTTTGTCCTATAACAGCGCCCTACCGGCCATGTCAGATTTGCCGGTGAGCGTCCTGCGGCAGGCAGGCTGATTAGACGGCAAAGGAGACGCAACGAAGGGACTTCACACGAACTTATCATCTGACGATCAAATTTCCGACTTCACAGGTCAAGAATTGGTGGCTTGATGGAGCGCCGTGAAACTGACATCAGGGGATTGCGTTCCTATATTCATCTGACCATGCGGGCCTAGGGGGGGATTTCCAGGCTCGCGACGTAAAGCAGGCCCGGCAGGGGTGTTTGAAGCCGCGGTGGTTTCGGAGCATGCGCTGCCGGTGGGACAGGAAACAGGTTAGCCATGCCCGAGGTAATGTTCGCTGGTCCGGATGGACGGCTCGAAGGTCGCTATCATCATTCGAAGGAATCAGGCGCGCCGGTTGCACTCATCTTGCATCCGCATCCGCTGCACGGCGGAACCATGAATAATCGTATCACTTACTCGATGTACCAAGCCTTTCAGAAGCTTGGATGTTCGGTGATGCGCTTTAATTTCCGCGGTGTCGGCCGCAGCCAGGGCCGCTATGACGGCGGGATCGGTGAGATTGGCGATGCCGCGTCCGCGCTGGACTGGATGCAGGCGGTCAACCCGGGTCACGGTGGCCTCTGGATCGCCGGATATTCCTTTGGCGCATTCATCGGTATGCAGTTGCTGATGCGCCGGCCGGAAATTTCCGGCTGGGTCAGTGTGGCACCGCCGGCAAATCACTACGATTTCGGCTTCCTTGCACCTTGTCCTTGTGGCGGGCTGATGCTGCATGGAGACACTGACGAACTCGTCCCGGAACCCGCGGTGCGCAAGCTCGTGGACAAGCTGAATACGCAGAAGAATGTGCACGTGGATTACCGCGTGGTTCCAGGTGCCGATCACGTGTTCGCGAGTCACGCGGAGACCGTCGCGGACGCGATCGACGATTTCTGCGGCAAGGCAATCGCCCGAAAGCAGATGGCACTGGCAGCCGACTAACCGCCCGAAAAGCCGACCACCGCTTTCCGCGATCGGACGCGTCCGCCTCGCCTGCACCGCGCTTGCTGCGACGGGCGGGGCGGACTTGTCGAGCCTCCGTGGCACGCGCCAAAACCATGAGTCCGGCAGCCGGAATATTTCGCGCATGAATTCTAGCGAAGCAGTGCGATCTGTCAGTTGAACCTGGTGACGCTGCCGCCTCGCATCGGTGAGGGTGCGCCCGTGGTCAACGGATAACTCAACGGCAGTCCCGACACGACCCTGGCGGCCAGGAAACCGAAACACTGCGCCTCCAACGCATCGCCGTTCCAGCCAGCCGCCTCAACCGGGTCCACCGGAGCCTCCAGACACTGGCGCAGACCCTCCATCAGGGTCGGATTGAGCCGCCCTCCGCCGCAGACGAGCCAGCGCCGGGGCGGGTCGGGAAATTGGGCGGCCGCGATCGAGGCGACGGTGAATTGCGCCAGTGTCGCGGCACCATCGGCCGCGGACAGGCCGGATAGCCCGCTCTCATCCAGCGTCTTCCCGAAATCGAGACGGTCGAGCGACTTCGGACCCGGCACCGCGAAATACGGATCGGACAGCAGCCGCGCGAGAACGTCCAGGTCCGCCTTACCGGAGCGGGCGAGCGCGCCATCCCGATCAAAAGCCAGGCCGGTATGCCGCGACACCCAGTCGTCGAGCGGGCCGTTACCCGGACCTGTATCGAAGGCAAGCAGCGCGCCGTCGCCGCCGATCCAGGTGACATTAGCGACCCCGCCGATATTGAGTACCGCCAGCGGCTTGGCGAGGTTCGCGGCCAAGGCACCGTGGTAAACCGGTGCGAGCGGAGCGCCATGCCCCCCGGCCGCCACGTCCGCCGACCGGAAATCGTGCACGACCGCCACGCCCAGCCGCCGGGCCAGGATGGCGGCATCGCCGATCTGCCAGGTGCGGCGATGATG
This sequence comes from Rhodopila sp., assembly GCA_050010355.1. Taxonomy (GTDB): domain Bacteria; phylum Pseudomonadota; class Alphaproteobacteria; order Acetobacterales; family Acetobacteraceae; genus Rhodopila. The sequence continues at coordinate 30,001 of JBEKLE010000009.1, forward strand.
CGGCTGATGCAGGATGGTCTGCCCATGAAAGCCGACAAGGTCGGCCGAACAGCCCAGCTCTTCGACCGCTTGAACATGATAGTCCGTTAGGCGCTCGGCCGCACTGAGCAGACGCGGGTCGTCGCGGCCCAGTGTCGGTGCCAGATCAAGGATCGCCCGCAGGTCGCTGCGAAGACCCCTATCATAAGGTACAGTGAGTGTTGGTCCGAATGCGGCGACCGTGACGCCGTCGGTGTCCAGCCACGCGGCATCCACCCCATCCAGCGAGGTTCCGCTCATCAGACCAATCGTTCGCGGCATTTGCCCTCGCCTTGCTGTATGATAACCCGCCTCGTCCGCAATCCCTCGCGTCGCCACCTCTTACGGGTCAGCCGCCATGACGACCAACAGTTTCCTCGACGAAGCCACCGCGCGCGGCTTCATCCATCAGTGCACTGATGCGGAGGCCCTGCGCTCGGCAATGCAGGACGGTCCGGTCACGGCCTATATCGGCTTCGATTGCACCGCGGACAGCCTGCATGTCGGGAATCTGGTCGGCATCATGATCCTCCGCCTGCTCCAGAAGCACGCCCACCGTCCCCTCGTCCTGCTCGGTGGCGGCACCACCCGCATCGGCGATCCGTCCGGCAAGGATGAGTCCCGGAAGCTGCTGACCGACGAGACCATTGCCGCCAACATGGCCGGCATAAGCCGCTGCTTCAGCTCTTTCCTCCGCTTCGGCGACGATCCCGCCGGCGCCATCCTTGCCAACAACGCCGACTGGCTCGACCCACTGGGCTACATCCCGCTCCTGCGCGAAGTCGGCACTCATTTCACCATCAACCGCATGCTCACCTTTGATTCGGTCAAACTGCGCCTGGACCGCGAGCAGCCGCTGACCTTCCTTGAATTCAATTACATGATCCTGCAGAGCTACGACTTCCGCGAGCTCAACCGCCGCTACGGCGTGACGTTGCAGATGGGCGGCTCCGACCAGTGGGGCAACATCGTCGCCGGCATCGAACTGACCAGACGGACCGAAGCGAAGCAGGTCTACGGCCTGACCACCCCGCTGATCACCACCGCGTCCGGCGGCAAAATGGGCAAGACGGCCCAGGGCGCCGTCTGGCTCGCCGCCAACCGCCTCTCCGTCTACGACTACTGGCAGTTCTGGCGCAACACCGAGGACGGCGATGTCGGCCGCTTCCTGCGCCTGTTTACCGACCTGCCATTACCCGAGATCAGCCGGCTTGAAGCCCTTGGGGGCGCCGAGATCAACGAAGCCAAGAAAATCCTCGCAACCGAGGCAACATCCCTGGCCCACGGACCCGAACAAGCCGCCCAGGCCGCCGAGACCGCCCGCCGTACCTTCGAAGAAGGCGAAGCCGCCGTCAGTCTGCCGGCCATAACGGTGGCCGCGGCCGACCTGGAGGCCGGCATCCCCGCCTTCCGCCTCTTCGCCCTTGCCGGCCTCGCCGCCAGCAATGCCGAAGCGCGACGCCTGATTCGCGGCGGCGGCGCCAAGGTGAACGACGTTCCGGTCACCGATGAAGGCCAAACGATCACCGCCGGCCTGCTCCGTGACGGTGCGGTCAAGCTGTCGGCGGGCCGTAAGCAGCACCGGCTGGTCAGGATGGGATGACTACGAAACGGGCCGGCCGAGCCCCGCCTGAATGATTGCTCATGCGCAATCCAGCCACCGCTATACCCTGCGTGTCTATTATGAGGACACGGATGCCGGCGGCGTCGTCTACCACGCCAACTACCTCCGCTATGCCGAACGAGCTCGCACGGAAGCCCTGCGCGACGCAGGCGTTCCGCATGCAAACATGGTGGCACGATTCAGTCTGATGTTCATGGTGCACCGCGTCGAAATAGATTATGTGCGGCCCGCGATGCTCGATGATCTGCTGGTTGTCGAGACGGAAACAATGGACGTGGGCGGCGCGACTGTCCTATTGCGCCAGACGGTACGAGGCCCAAACGGCGTGTGCGCGACGCTGCGCATCAAGCTCGCTTGCGTCCGAATCGGGGAAAACAGACCCGCCCGCATCCCGCCGGAATGGCGAGAGGCGATGATCGGCTTGCGTCAACGAAATGACGCGGGACCGTGATGCGTCGCGAATCGGCGCGGCATGGCAGTTGGCCTCGCGACGACCGGCGCGGGTGCCGCGACGCGACGCCCCGGCGCGGGTAACGCGACGCGACGACCCGGCGCGGGTACCGCGACGAGACCGGACGCGGGGGGCCGTGAGACGTGATGGAGTCGATACCGAGAGAGGGGGTTAGGCAGTGGATCGGGCAGTGGATGCGGTAAATCTGGGAACAGCCAACGGCGACCTGTCGCTCTGGGGTCTGTTCATACAAGCCGACATCGTCGTCAAACTCGTGATGGTCGGCCTGCTCGCCGCCAGCGTATGGGTCTGGGCCGTGGTGTTCGAGAAATGGACGACGCTGCGGAAAGTCAACAAGGACGCCAACGGGTTTGAGGACCGGTTCTGGTCCGGCGGCAGCCTGGACGACCTGTTCGACCGCGAAGGCAGCAACCCGAACCATCCCATGGCCTCGGTCTTCGCCGCCGCGATGGGCGAATGGCGCCGCTCGGTCCGCGTCGCGGGCGCCGACATCTCCCACACAAGTGTGCGCGAGCGAATCGACCGGGCGATCACCGTGACGGTGCAGCGGGAAATGGACCGCCTGGAACGGTGGATGGTGTTTCTCGCGAGTGTCGGTGCGACGGCACCGTTCGTCGGTCTGTTCGGCACCGTCTGGGGCATCATGCATTCGTTCTCCGCCATCGCCGCGATGCACAACACCAACCTCGCGGTTGTCGCCCCCGGCATCGCCGAAGCGCTGTTCGCCACCGCGATAGGCCTGGTTGCGGCAATCCCTGCGGTGCTCGCCTACAACCAGATCAGCACCAGCCTGGCTCGGTTCGCCGGACGCCTGGACAATTTCGGCAGCGAATTCAGCGCCATCCTGTCCCGCCAAAGCGAGGAGCGATCCTGACCATGCATCGCGAGGAGCGGTCCTGATCATGCATCGCGAGGAGCGGTCCTGATCATGCATCGCGAGGAGCGGTCCTGACCATGCATCGCGAGGAGCGGTCCTGATCATGCAGAGCGAGGAGCGGTCCTGATCATGCAGAGCGATCCTGATAATGCAACGCGAAGAGCGATCCTGATGATGCAACCCGAGGAGCGCGACTGAACCATGGCGTTCACTATGAAGACGGGGGGCCGCAACGGCCGCGCCGCCCGCTACCGCCCGCTGGCGGAGATCAATGTCACCCCAATGGTCGACGTGATGCTGGTGCTGCTGATCATCTTCATGGTCACCGCCCCGCTGATGACATCGGGGGTATCGGTCGACCTGCCAAAAACCAATGCCCAGCCACTGAACAGCGACAGTGAGCCGCTGACCGTCACCATCAAGGCCGACGGCTCGATCTTCCTGCAGGATCAACCAATCGATATTTCCGAAATCGTCGCCAAGCTTCAGGCGATCGCCCAGAACAACCCGGATCGCCGCATATTCGTCCGGGGCGACAAGGACCTCGCCTACGGCCGGATCATGGAGGTCATGGGCACCATCACCCAGGGCGGGTTCACCAAAGTAGCCCTCCTGGCCGAGCAAACCGCCGTGCCCCAAAACCCCGCACCCCAAAATCCCACCGCCCAAAGTGCGGTGCCCCAATCCACCACGCCCGCCGCCAAACCCGCTTCCGGATCGCACAAGTAGAGGGCGGCGTGAGCCGTTTTGCTATTTCCGTCATGGCAGTGACACGCACCGTGCGCATCAACAAGAGGACGCTGCGAGTGCGGTCTCCAGGCTCCAGGCCATGGCCATTCTCGGGCGGGCGGCAGGCGGGTAGACCCTCCGAAGCCGCCGGACAACGGCGATGAGCCAATCCTCCTGCCCCGCCGCCAGGTGATCGTCGCATGTTGCAGCAGCGTTTCCGCGCCGGCGAGTCGACCAACCCGAGAGCGTCAGGCATGAAATTTCGGCTGCGAGCGGGCCTGTTCGCCTCGGTCGTGCTTCACCTCGCCGTGGTGCTGTTCCTGCTGCTCGGCCTGCCGTCCTTCCCCCCGAAGGATGAGGAACCGCCCGAAACCACCGTCGCCATGGTGTTCACGGGCGTCGCCACGTCGTCGGTGCAAGCGCAGAAACCCGCCTCCGTCCCCGCGCCGTCGCAGGAGACCGCGCCACCGGCTCCACCGGTGACCACGCCCCCGAAACCGGAGCCGGTCGAGGCTCCACCGCTGCCGCCGCCTCCCCCACCACCGCCGCCGCAGACGCACGTGGAGCAAACGCCGCCAACCCCAACGCCGCCAGTGCCGACCCCGCCGCCCGAACCGGCACCCGCGCCAAACGTCATTCCGACGCCGCCCCCGCCGCCGACGCCGCCCACCCCTCCCGCTCCGCAGGCGCCGCAGCCGCCGCTGCCCGTGCCGCCGCCGCCGGTGCCGCCGCCGCCTGCACCTCCCAGCGCGACGTCGCAGCCGAACGCGACGAAGAATCCGGCGCCGAACAGCCGTTCCGTTGAAAACACCCTGGAAAAGCTGCGCCAGCAGCTCGCCCAGTCTCAGCCGCCGAGAGCCCGGGCCAATCCGCAGGCCGGCGGCCAGCCGAACGGCGGCGGCAACCCGCTGGGGAATGACACGGCCGCGCTCAGCGCCGACCAGCGTGGCGCTATCGGCGACCATGTGCGGGAGTGCTGGACCAAGGACGCCGGCGCGCTTGACATCGACAAGCAGCGGGTTTTGCTGACGGTGACGACCGATGCCAGCGGCGTGGCGCGCAAGGCCGAGGTCGCCGGTGACGACATTGGACGACTCGACGACCCGCGCTTCCGGGCCTTCGCCGAACGGGCCAGACGAGCGATCCTCGATCCCCTCTGCGCCAACTTGCCATTGCCGGACAACGTTCTGGGGAAGGTCAACGTCCTGACCTTCAGGTTCAGCCCTTGACAGTATGAACCCGGCCGCAACCTGCCACGACGCAGGGATCGCGTTGCACGGGAATCACAACAGGAGGAAGACAACGGCATGATCCAGGTTCCCAATCCGTCGGTTGGCCGCCGCGGCCTGATCGCCCGCACCGCCGGCATCATGACCGGCGCCGCTGGAATTTTCGCCGCGCCGGTCGCCGTTCTCGCCCAGCCCGCCGCTTCGGGCGGCGGCGGCCCGTCCGCCGTGATCGACGTCAACCGGGCGCGGACCGCGCCCATCCCGATCGCCTTGCCGGACCTGAACGGACCCGACGGCCCGTCCGCTCAGCTTGGCCACGACATCGCCGGGGTTATCGCCGCCGATCTGGCGCGCAGTGGATTGTTCCGGCTGATCGACCAGGCCGCCTTCATCCAGGCCAGCGCCCCCGCCGCCGCCGCACCCAACTTCCAGAACTGGAAGGTGACCGGCGCCCAGGCGCTGGTGACAGGCAGCGCGCAGATCCTTGGCGGCGGGCAGATCCGGGTGGAGTTCCGCCTGTGGGACATCCTGCCGCAGACCCAGATCCAGGGCACCGCCTACACCACCACGCAAAGCAACTGGCGCCGCATCGCCCACATCATGGCCGACGTGATCTATGAGCGGCTGCTGGGTGAGAAGGGCTACTTCGACACCAGGATCGTCTACATCTCCGCCACCGGACCGCGCGACCGGCGAACCAAGCGCCTGGCGATCATGGATCAGGACAGCGAGAACAACCGGCTGCTCACGGACGGCACATGGCTGGTGCTGACGCCGCGCTTTCATCCGACCCGCGACGAGATCGCGTTCATGAGCTACGCCAACAACCGCCCGCGGGTCTATCTGTTCGATCTGACCTCGGGCCGGCAGACCCTGCTGGGCGACTTCGCCGGCATGACCTTCGCGCCGCGGTTTTCCCCCGATGGCAGCGGCGTGATCATGGCCGTGACGAATGGCGGCGGCTCCGACATCATCGCCATCGACTTGGCGAGCCGTGCACCGCGCCGGCTGACCGATTCGGGATCGATCGACGTCAGCCCCTGCTACAGCCCCGACGGCAGCCAGATCGCCTTCGCGTCGGACCGCGGCAGCGACCAGCAGATCTACGTCATGGGTGCGGACGGCAGCGGCGCCAAGCGCATCAGTTTCGGCAACGGCAAATACGCCACGCCGGTATGGTCGCCGCGCGGCGACCTGATCGCCTTCACCCGCTATGCCGGCGAAACCTCCAACTTCACCATCGGCGTGATGCATCCCGACGGATCAGGCGAGCGCATCCTGTCCGAGGGATGGCTGGTCGAAGGGCCGACCTTCGCCCCGAACGGCCGGGTGCTGATGTTCTGGCGCGAAACCCGCTCCCTGGATTCCCGCGGACGGGGCTTTTCGTCACGACTTGTTTCGGTTGATATCACCGGCTTCAACGAACGGCAGGTTGAGACCCCTACCGATGCATCCGATCCGGCTTGGTCGCCGCTGGGGACCTAGACTGTCCAGTAACTATTTGTCCCAGTCGCCATCGCAATGCCCGAAAACCGAGCCGCCGCCCGACGGGGCTGCCGCAGGGCCAAATCGTGGCACGAAAAACGCATCGGGTAACTGTGACAAAAACGCTGCCACACTGTGTTTTATCGGGCCGCACCGGTGCCATCTGACGGCAAACCGCTTTGCGGAACTTGACCTTCCGGCTCCGGACACGTTAATCGCTCACGCGGACGGAACGGATTACCGTTTCGCCTGCGCGGGCTTTCATTGCGCATTCGACTGCACCCCATCCTGGGACGAAGAACAGATGAACATCAAGATCCTCGGCGCCTTGGCCGCCGTTGCCCTGTTGGCAGCGTGCTCCACACCGGCTACCACGACCTCCACGGCTCCCCCGGCAACCGCTGCTGGCATCGTGCCGGGTAGCGAGGAAGACCTGGTCGCCAACGTCGGTGATCGGGTTTTCTATGACTTCAATGCATCAACCCTGCGCGCCGACGCCAAGGGCACGCTGGACAAACAGGCCGCCTGGCTCGCCAAGTATGGCAGTGTCAACGTCCAGGTAGCAGGCAACTGTGATGAGCGGGGCACAGAAGAATACAACCTCGCCCTCGGGCAGCGTCGCGCGACGGCCGCCGCCTCCTATCTGCGGGCGAAGGGCGTCGCTGGCGCTCGTCTGTCGACGATCAGCTATGGAAAGGACCGCCCGACCGCTCAGGGTTCGGATGAACAGGCCTGGGCGCAGAACCGGAACGCAATCACGTCTGTTCGCTAGACTGGGCGTGCCTGCCGGGCGTCGCCGACGGTTCGGCCTGATGGCGGTTGGCCGAAAAAGCGACCGCTGGTCTTGACGGAGCCCATCCGGTCAAGACCAGCGCTCTTGTCTGTTGCCGCCCACATCGAAGCAGCCAAGGCGATATCCACCTTCCGCCACACAAGCCGCCATCGGGGGCGGTCGTCTGTGATCGCCGGTTGGTGCCAGATCGCCCGCCGGCCGACGCCTCGCAATCGCGATTTTCAAGATCCGTGCGTTGCGGTTTGAAAAGGATCATAAAGCATCCTGGCGCACCGCGGAGCATCGGCTTGACCCGACAAACATCCACCTACCTGGATCTCATACGCTTCGCGGCCGCATTGATCGTCTTCATCGGTCATACCTCAGGGCAGCGCCTTACCGGAGGTTGGCTTTGGCAGGCCGGTCCGTTCATGAGCGAAGCCGTTACCATCTTTTTCGTGTTGTCTGGTTATGTGATTGCCTTCGTAACCGACAAAGGCGAATCGACAGGCCGCGCCTTCATCGTGGCACGCGCCGCCCGGATTTATTCGGTCGCCCTGCCGGCACTTGTCATCACCTTCGTCGCAGATTCATTTGGCAGACATTTCAATCCGGACGCATACAGCATCTCATGGGGCTACAGATCCGATGATCAAGCATGGCAATTTTTTGCAAACGCCCTGTTCATCAACCGATTGTGGTTCAACGATATCAGCCCGGGCTCGGATCTTCCCTTCTGGTCTCTCGGTTACGAGGTGTGGTACTATGTTATCTTTGCGTTATGTATCTTCCTGACGGGCTGGCGGCGAATACTAGCCGTCGTTCTGACGTTCGCTGTCGTGGGGCCGCAGATAGCAGCGATGTTTCCGATCTGGTTGATCGGGGTTGGCTGTTACCGCCTGTCCCGCAGATGGCGAATGGGATCGGTCACCGCCTTGCTGCTGTGTCTCGGATGCCTTGCGGCCTGGGTTGGATATGAGGCTGGGTCAATCCGTTACGGCCAGCTCACCGGTCTCGTGTCTCCGCTGTTCGGGCGCCCCGAACTGGCTCAGGATTATCTCGTCGCGGGCCTTTTCGCAGGCCATCTGCTGGGCTTCAACGCGTTAGCCCGAACCTTCACCGTTCCCGATCGAGCGGCGCTATTCATCAGATGGATAGCCGGTGCGACATTCAGTCTTTATTTGTTTCATCTACCCGTTGTGCAGTTCCTCGCCGCTGTTTCGCCGTGGCCGCTGTCGTCCGCACCGAACAGGATTCTGGAGTTTGGCGGAGGACTGGTGATCATCTTTTTGCTGGCGGAACTGACCGAACGCAGGAAAGCAATCTGGCGCACGGCCCTGACCCGGATCGCCGATATGATTCTGCCCGCTCCGGATAGCAGACGCTTGCCGTCGAACCGGTGACAGCGCTGATATACTGCCTCACGTCCGCCAGCACCCGCTTCGCTCCGCACAGGATCACCCGATCCACCCGGCGCTCCGTCATCGCATCGAGCTGGATCAGGTTCGGGTCGCTATGCACCAACGTCAGCCCCTTGTCAGGTCGCACCAGCCGCCCACGACAGGACGGTTCAGCCCGTAAACAGAGCGTCGATCCGCGCCGGGTCGACATCCTCGATTTTCGCGGGCTTCCACGCCGGCTTGCGGTCCTTGTCGATCACCATCGCCCGCACACCCTCGGCGAAATCAGGATGCGCCATGGTGGCGCGGGTCAGCGCGAATTCGGCATCCAGCGCCTGCTTCAACGTCAGGTCGCGACCCCGCCGCAGCGCGCGCAATGTCCAGTGCAACGCCGACGGTGAGGCAGCGCGCAGCGCCTTCACCGCCGCCGCCGCCCAAGCGGCACCTGAAGCTTCCAGGCGGCTGACAATTTCCACAACCGAATCGCCGGCAAAGCAGTCGTCGATGGCATCACGATCACCGGTCAGCGAGAAAGTTGGCAATGTCTCGTTGTAGGTCGCCAGTGCGGTGGTACCGTCCCGCGCCAATGCCGCGGACAGATCCGCAAGGCGTGCCTGTGGGGTAAAATGCGTCGCAAATCCCGCATGCACCGCATCAGCCCCAGTCACCCGCCGCCCGGTCAGGCCGAGATAGGTGCCCACCTCACCCGGCAGCCGAGGCAAGAAATATGTCGCCCCGATATCCGGAAAAAACCCGATCCCCGTCTCCGGCATCGCGAATCCCGCGCGCTCGGTCGCCACGCGATACGGCGCGTGGACCGAGAGGCCGATACCGCCCCCCATGCAGATCCCGTCGATCAGCGCGACATAGGGTTTCGGAAACGTGGCGATCGTCAGGTTCAGCGCGTATTCCTCGGCGAAGAACCGGTCCACGAAAGCGCGGTCGCCTGCGATCTGCGCATCCCGCAGCGCGCGGATGTCACCGCCGGCGCAGAAAGCGCGGTCCCCGGCGCCCGCGATCACCACGGCATCGATGTGCGGGTCCTCGCGCCATGTTTCAAGCATGGCGGCGCAGGCGCGGATCATCGACAGATCGAGCGCGTTCAGTGCCTGCGGACGGTTGAGCAGGATGCGTCCAACTCGCCCGTCCCGGCTGGTGACGAGTGCATCTTCGGCTGTCATTCGGCGGTCTCTCCTGGGTTGAGGATCGTGTAAACCGGAGGTTCCGGCGGTGCCAAGGCCGCGGGCCGCGCCGCGCCGCTCGGACGGCACGCATAGACATGAAATCACTATGCGAATAATATGCGAGGTTCCGATGGCGACCGCTGTCCCAATCAACCGTCCCGATGTGGTTGCCTTGATCGACGTGGCTGCCCAGCGTCTGAACGGCGGGACCAAGACTGAAGCCGTCGCGATGGCCGGTCGCTCAACCCGAGCCGCCGGTGCCGGCTGTTTCCACCGCAAAGATATTCTGTTATCCGCGAAACGGATAAGATCGGACGAACGCCTCACGTCCCCCACCTCTGTTTCCCGGAAGCGGCCAGATGATCAATCTGATTCGGTCTTTCGCCATGATCGTGATGCTTGCCGGCGCCTGGCCCGTTCCCGCCCTTGCCGCCGATCCGGCTCGAACGATGGCGGACCTCAAGGCACTGTACCGCCGTCCAACGAGCATCCCGTTTCCGCCGGAGAACCCTTACAGCGACGCCAAGGCGAAGCTGGGCCGTATTCTGTTCTTCGATCCGATCATGTCCGGCCCTCGGACAATCGCCTGTTCGTCATGCCACAATCCCGGCCTGTCCTGGACTGACGGACAGACCGTGGCCAACGGGGTCGGCCGGATGAAACTTCATACCCCCACGATCATCGACGTCGCCTGGGTGCCGATCCTGGGGTGGGACGGTAAATTCCCGAATTTGGAAAGTGTCGCATTTGGTCCGCTGATAAGCCCGATCAACATGAACAACACCGAAGCCAACATTCTCGACCGTCTGACGCGGATCCCGGCTTACGCGGCGGCGTTCGCCGAGGCGTTTCCAGGCACCAATCCGGAAGAAGCTGTGACACGCCCGCATATCGAGCAGGCTCTGGCCACCTTCGAGCGAACGATCGTCGCGGCGAAGGCGCCGTTTGATCGCTGGGTCGATGGCGATGACACTGCGATCAGCCCGGCTGCGAAGCGTGGGTTCGTTTTGTTCAATGGCAAGGCCGGCTGCGCCAACTGCCACAAAGGGCCGTCGTTCACCGACTCGTCCTTTCACGACATCGGTTTCGCAAGCGAAGAGGATGTCGGGCGCGGCCGGCTGTTTCCGGCAACGGTGAAACTTAACCATGCCTTCAAGGTGCCAACCCTTCGCGATGTGGCGCGGCGCCCGCCCTACATGCACGATGGGGCAGTTCCGACGTTGGAAGCTGTCGTGGCCGTTTACAACGGCGGCGGCATCGACCGCCCCAGCCGCTCTGACCTGATCCGGCCCCTGGGCCTGACCGCCGCCGAACAGCAGGACCTCATCGCTTTTCTGCAAACGCTGACGGGGGAACCGACGCCAATCGAGGTCCCCGTCCTGCCCCGGTGATTTGTTCGCGGAGCCTGCGTGCGCGCCACTTCCAACGCGTACTGTAGGCACAACGATATCAACCCGACCCGGGCAAAACCGCAGAAAAAATCCTTCCAACCGTGCGGTCTTGCGCACCCGGGACTTCCACCCCACCGATGTCGGAGCCAGTCAACCCGGCCCGCCCGACCAGGTTGATGACATGGAACGGGGCCGAATGGCTGCCGGCAACAGCCCGCCCAGACCCTGAAGTCCGGTTCGGGCGGCAACATACCAAAACCGGCAGCCACCCCCAGCCTCGTCAGTTATAACCTGACTGGCCCGCCACCAAGCCCGCGCGCCGGTGCCCGCCCTCGACAGCCGCCCCACCCCAACCGCATGATCGCGCCGAAAAAACGGAGGAACCCGATGCGCGTCGCCATCATCGGCCAGCAGGATTTTGGCAAGGCTACACTGGAGGCGTTCCTGACCCGCGGCGATGACGTCGCGGCCGTATTCTGCGCCCCCGAAAAGGGCCGCCCCGACCCGCTGCGACTCGCCGCCGAAGCGGCCGGCATCCCAACCCACCAGTTTCCCAAACTGACCGGCCCCGAGGCGCAGGAAGCGCTCCGCGCCGCCAAGGCCGATATCGGTATCATGGCCTATGTCACCCAGCTGGTGCCTCAGGATCTCTGCAACATCCCCAAATTCGGCACCATTCAGTTCCATCCCAGCCTGCTGCCGCTGCACCGCGGCGCGTCGTCCATGAGCTGGGCGATCATCCTCGGCCGCAAGGAAACCGGCTTTTCCATATTTCGCCCCACCGACGGGCTCGACGAAGGCCCCGTCATCCTGGCCCGCTCGGTCGCCATCGAACCGGAGGACACCCTCGGCGCCCTCTATTTCGGCAAGATCTTCCCGATGGGCGTCGCCGGCCTGATCGAGACCGCGGACCTCGTCGTCGCCGGAAAGGCGCCCGCCATTGCCCAATACGAGCCCGCCGCCTGCTATGAGGGCATCATCCGCGACGCGGAATCAGAGATCCACTGGGCGGCCCATGTCGACCAGACGTTCAACCTGATCCGCGGCTGCAACCCGGCCCCCGGCGCCTGGACGACGCATGACGGCAAGAAACTGTTCCTGTTCGAATGCACCCGGCGCATTGCGCGCACCTTCGCGGAGGTGAAAGGCAAGAAGATCGGTCAGGTCGTCGCCCAGTCCGGCGCCGGCATCCTGGTCCACGGTCAGGGCGGTTTCATCGATGTTCACCGCGTCCGCTGGGATGGCGCCAGGAAGATCGCCGCGGCCGAGGCGGAGTTGGAGGCCGGCACAATCCTCGGGACCTGAAAGAGGATACGATGTTCAGGGCCGGCCAGCCACGCGAAGCCCTCAGACCTAATTCGAGAACGGTCAGGCGCCTGTTTTGCGTTAGCAGCTTGCAGACATAAACGGGTGTGCTTGCAAGCTGCCACACCGGCCGTGTAAAGCTCCCCTGACTGTCGGTAGCGACACGCCGTAGCTCACCCTCGAGACGCGGAGCGCGTGTGGCATTTGGAGCTTTCGGGATCCGTGTGCCATGTTGTTCACCAGTGAGTTCCCATTCATCCCTGGCAGGCGATGCCGTTCTGTCAAACGCTCGTAGAACTCGCCATCAAGGTGCGGCTCCAACTGATTCGCCCGGCACGATCATCATTACAGGAGGCTCCTCAGGCATTGGCCGGTGCACTGCGGCCTTGTTCGCGCGGCGCGGTTGGCGCGTGGGCTTAATTGCCCGAGGAGAGGCCGGCTTAGCCGATGCCGCGGCCGACGTGAAGGCAGAGGGCGCACAAGCTGCCACTGCGGTCGCTGACGTCACGACGAGCATCGCCCTACGCGTGGCGGCCGACGCGATCGTGGCCGAACTCGGGCCACCGGATGTTTGGATTAACTGTGCCGGAAACGGCGTGTATGGCCGGTTCACCGCTGTGCCGGAGACACAGTTTGACCGCGTTACCGCCGTGACCTATGGCGGCACGGTGAATGGCTGCCGTGTCGCTCTCGCGCTGATGGCGCCACGCGGGGAAGGCACGATCGTGAACGTGTGCTCCGCCATCGCCTTTCACGGCGTGCCGCATATAACCTCCTATGCGGGAGCGAAGGCGGCCGTGCGCGGGTTCGCGCAGGCCTTGCAGGCTGAGCTGCGGATCGAGCGCAGCCGCATCCGCGTCTGCACCGTATTTCCACCGGCCGTAAACACGCCGTTCTTCTCCCATGCAGTTTCCTATATGGGCTTGCCCGCACGTCCTGCCCCTCCGGTGTACCAACCAGAGATCGTGGCGGCGGGCATCCATCTCGCCGCGACCCTTGGCCGGGCAGAGACGGTGGTCGGCGGAACCGCGGCCGCATTCTCGCTCGCCACACGATTGTCCCCGAGACTAGTCGCCTTTTTGATGAGCCGGCTGAGGTTTGACAGCCATATCACTCACGACCCAGAGGCGGCACGGCTGCACCAGCCGACGCTACTTGCACCGTCAACCGAGGCCTCTCCGATTCACGGCCCGTTCGGCCGCCATGCTCGGCGGCGTAGCTTTCAGATGTGGCTAGCCCGGAACGGATCCGTCCTTTCCGGACTAGGACCGCTGGCCAACGCGGCCAAGCGACCGAGGACTAGCGGCCAGCCAACATCTCGGTAGACAACCAGACTTGCTCCATCAGCAGCGCATTCCTCACTCGTCGGTTGGGTCGCACGACCTGACGTTTCTTGATGTAAGCGCCGGTGATCGTGCTGAACTCCGACGACAATGCGACATGCAATGGTGTGTCCGCACCCTGCTCTGGGGTCAACAGGAACGGCGCCATAGCTCGCCATGCCAGCCCGATCGGTCCGGCGGCCCGCACCAGACCGGTTGCCACCGTGCCCGGGTGCACGACGTTCGCCATTACACCCACCTCGCGTAGCCGCCGTGCCCAGCTCAAGGTCGTCATGGTTAACGCCAGCTTAGATTGGGCATAGGAACGGATCATCCCCCATCGGCGCTTGCCCTCCAAGTCAAAAGGGTCGATCCCCGCATGGTCCGATGTGGAGGAGCCGATGTTGACGATGCGCGCGCTCGTCCCCTTCTCCGCGGCGGAGCGCAATGACGGGACGAGCTCGCGCGCCAATAGGAATGGCGAAAGGTGGTTCACTGCGATGACCAATTCGTGGCCTTCGGCGGTCTCTTCGCGCCGGGTGCAGAATACGCCGGCGTTATTCACGAGCACCTGGATGGTCGAATAGCGTTCAGCGATCAGCTTGCCGGCGTGGCGCGTGGCAACCAGCGATGACAAGTCAACGATAAGCAGTTCCACTTGCGCTGAGGCCATGTGCGTGGTGATCCAATCCAATGTTGCGTCACCGCGCTGGCGGTCCCGCGCCACAATCACAACGACATGACCAGCGCGTGCCAAGCCAAGCGCAACCCACCGGCCGATCCCACCGGTGGCACCTGTGACAATGCTTACTGGCATACCAAGCCCTCGCTGACACCATCCGACATCAAATCCACACCGACAATTTCGTGCACGCCGGCGTCGACTCCAACATGCAGCCGATCGACGCGCTCTCGGATGGGTCTCAGACCTGACGCACCAGCCCCGCGTATCGCGCCATGGCCGGGTCGGCGGTGAGCAAGACCACGATCGATTGCGCGATCAGAATGCGGTCGAATGGATCCCTGTGCAGCCGGGGCAAACCCAATACCACGAGCACGTGCGACGACGTGATCGTTACCTATTTGTATCAGTTGTCTTGCATTTCTCGTCTCAGCAATCTGGGATCGGCGGTAAAATCCTCGCGGCCAAGCCCATATTTGATCGCGATTTCCCACAGACTGGCTGCGCTGAATAGTGGTTCGTTGTCAGGATCCTCTATCAAGTCGGGAGCGACCGGCGACAAGCGATCCGGTCTCGCTGCCCGCCCAGATCAAGCAGGTGCGTATCCAGCAGCAATTTCATCCCTCGAAAGGGTGTTCGATCTCCTCCGCGCCCATCTGATGGAAGTCATCGGGAACCGGAAACCGGCCCGCCAGGAATCCCGTCCGGCGCATCGGCTTTGGCCGTGCTCCTTCGACTTTAGTGACCGTCACCAACGGCTTGCCAGCCCTGGCGATGATCAACGGTTCCCCCTCGACCACCTCTTGAAGCAGCCGCGACAGGGTGGTCTTGGCTTCGCGGACGTTGACCGTGCGCGTGACAATGCCCTGCCAGACTAGGTCTGTTCAGTCTGGATCCGCGCCGCAGCAAGCCTGAATTCACGGCCGGCGACCACCTGGAGGTTCTTGACCAATATCAAGGCGCGAACATCGCCGACAT
>JBEKLE010000010.1:0-43060 GCA_050010355.1 Rhodopila sp.
ATCTGCAGGATGTCCGCAAAGATCGCCTCACCAGAACGATCCGGCATGGCCTGCGCGATCAGCAAAGCCATGGACGCGGACGATCGCGAGACGCCCGCGTGGCAGTGCACAAGCAGATGCGCCTCCGTCCGGGGTTCCTGGTCAAGACTGACCCCGAACGCCAGCAGTTGTTCGATATGCTCGGGACCAGGCGCGACCGCTCCAGGTTGCTCTTCGATCACATCGTTGAAGCGCAGTTCGAGCTTCTCGTGTTCGCCGAAAGTGCCAAACGCCTCGGGCACAGGCCACTGAGGATCCAGGATAGACAGCACGTGAGTGACCCGGGCCTCGTGATGTCCGGCCAGTTCATCGATACCACAGACAGTGATGCGAAACGGGAGTTGCATGGCGGCTCCGGTACTGGAGGACGGGTCACAAGAGCCGGTGACCCAGTCAGGGAAAACAGCGATCCGGCCGAAGTCGCGCTACCCCACCATGGCGATCTCTTCCCGCCGCAACTGCACCGTCAGCTCGTCCAGCGCCTTCCCGACGCGGTTGAGCATCTCGTCGATCTCCTCCTTGGATATCACCAGCGGCGGACTGAAGCACAGGGAATCGTTCGCCACTACCCGGACGATCACGCCGCCCGCCTCGCTCAACCTGGTCAGCCGGCCGCCCACCTTGTCCTTCGGATCGAAGTTCCTGTGGCTGGCCTTGTCCGCCACCAGCTCCACCGCCGCAATCAGGCCGGCGCCGCGAACCTCGCCCACCAGCGGATGATCGGCGAAGCGGCGCCGCAGTTCGGTCTGCAGGTAGGGCCCAACGACCGCGACATGGGCGCCGATTTCCATCTCGTCGTACAGCTTCAGCGTCTCGATCGCCACCGCGGCCGGGACCGGATGACCCGAATAGGTAAAGCCGTGCCCGAATGTGCCGATCGAGTGGCTTTCCTTCGCCAGAGCCTGGAACACCCGGTCGTTCACCATCACCGCGCTGATCGGCAGATAGGATGCCGACAGGGCCTTCGCGGTCACAACGATGTCCGGGACGATATCCAGCGTCTGGCTGCCCCAGTAGTTGCCGGTGCGCCAGAAGCCGCAGATCACCTCGTCAACCACCAGCAGCACATCGTATTTCCGCAGCACCGCCTGGATCTTCGGAAAATAGCCGGCCGGCGGAGGGATCACGCCACCAGCCCCCATGATCGGTTCCGCCCACATCGCGGCGACCGTGTCCGGGCCCTCGGCAAGGATCATCTTCTCCAGTTCGTCGGCACACCGCGTGGCAAATTCATCCTCCGATTCGCCGGGCAGCGCGCCATGGTAGAAATGCGGCGTCATGGTGTGGATGAAGCCCGGCAGCGGCACGTCGAAGCTGCGATGGTTGACCGGCAACCCGGTCAGCGACGCCGCCCCGATGGTGATGCCGTGGTAGCCCTTCAGCCGCCCGATGATCTTCTTCTTTTTCGGCCGCCCGAGCGCATTGTTCATGTACCAGACCATCTTGATGGCCGAGTCGTTGGCCTCGGAGCCGGAGTTGGCGAAGAACACCTTGCTCATGGGCACCGGCGCCCGGTTGATCAGCATCTCCGCCAGATCGATCATCGGCTCATGCGATTTGGCGGTGAAGGCGTGGTAAAATGGCAGTTTGCGCATTTGGTTGGTGGCCGCCTGCACCAGGCGTTCGTTGTCAAAACCAAGCGCCGCGCACCACAGCCCGGCAACCGATTCGATGTACTCTTTGCCGCTTTCGTCCCAGACGCGGACACCTTTGCCACGAGAAATGACGACCGGGCCCACCTTCTGATGCGCCTCAAGGTCGGTATAGGGGTGGAGCACGTTCGCGATGTCGCGGGCGGCAGCGGAGTTCGCGCCAAAAGGCGGGGGCGGTGCCATGGTGGCTCCTGATGAATGTGTTTGACCGGTCGGCGCAGACTAGACCGTAAGCGGGCATCGGGGAAACAGGCGCTTGATCGGTTCGCGGGTACCGGCTCACTCCGAGGAAAGCGGCGCCAGCCGTCAATCCAGCGCCAGCGAGAAGCATCCTTTCTCCCAGCACACCCGCGGGAATACTCATACGAACCCGCCGAGAGATCGACCCATCGGCACCGGCGTCCCATTCGTCATGGCGGGCAGTATCGGGCAGTATGACGAGGCAGTATCCTCGGAGACCCGATTTAAACGCGGATTGGTTTCAGTCCGCCTCAGCACCCATTTTCGCTGCCAGGGCGGGCATGCGCGACCGACGCGGCGACAGCCAGTGTTGCAGCTTGTCCAGATAGAGATATATCACAGGAGTCGTGTAGAGCGTCAGGATCTGACTGAGCGCCAATCCCCCAACCATCGCAAAGCCAAGCGGCCGGCGTAGCTCGGATCCGGCACCGGAGCCAAGCATCAGCGGGATGCCCGCCAGCATCGCCGCCATCGTCGTCATAAAGATCGGACGAAACCGCAGCAGACAGGCCTGCCGGATCGCTGCGAGCGGCGTCACCCCGTCCCTCCGCTCCGCATTGATGGCGAAATCAACCATCATGATGCCGTTCTTCTTGACGATCCCAATCAGCAGGATGATGCCGATAAGCGCGATCACCGTCAGCTCATAGTGGAAAATAATGAGCATCACCAGTGCTCCGACACCAGCCGACGGCAACGTCGAGAGGATAGTCAGTGGCAGGACGTAACTTTCATACAGGATGCCGAGAATAATATAGACCGTGATGAGCGCCGCGGCGATCAGGTATGGCTGGCTGGACAACGATGATTGAAAGGCTTGCGCCGTTCCCTGGAAAGAACTCTGCAGCGTCACCGGCGTGCCCATGTCCCGCATCGCCGCGTTGATGGCCTCGACCGCCTGGCCGAGCGCTGCGCCCTGCGCCAGGTTGAATGAAATCGTGACCGCCGGGAACTGGCTTTGATGGCTGATCGACAGTGGCTGCACCGGCGCCGTCGACCAATGGGCGAACGCAGACATCTGCACCGACTGGCCGGTCGTCGAGTGGACATACAGCTTGTTCAGCGTTTCGATGTCGGACGCCTGACCGGGCATGACCTCCAGGATCAAATGGTATGAGTTGACCTGGCTGAAGTACTGCGTGATCTGGCGCTGGCCGAATGCATCGTAGATCGTGTCGTCAATGACCTGGGGCTGCACCCCGAAGCGGGCCGCCTTGTCACGGTCGATCGTCAACGTGACGGTGGTTCCCCCGCTCTGCTGGTCGCTGGTCACGTCTCGCAGCATGGGTAGCGTCTGAAGCCTCGCCAGCACCTTCGGCGACCACTGGAACAGTTCGTCGAAATCGGCATCCTGCAGCGTGTACTGGAATTCGGTCTTGGTCAGGCGCCCGCCCACACGGATGTCCTGCGCGGCTTGCAGAAAGGCCGCGCCACCCGCGACCGCGGCGAATTTGGGCCGCAGCCGGGCGATGTATTGCTGGGCCGACCCACCGACCCGCTCGTCCCAAGGCTTCAGCGCGATATAGATCCGCCCGTTATTCCCGGTTTGTCCGCCCACACCGGCGCCGACCGTGGCGCCATAGGCCGCGGTATCCGGATCGGCGGCGACGATCGCGTTCAGCTTTGTCTGGATGTCCGACATCTGGCCGAACGAGATATCCTGCGCGCCCTCGGTCACGCCGAACACCACGCCGGTGTCTTGCGCGGGAAAAAATCCTTTCGGGATGATAACATACAGATAGACCGTAGTCGTGGCGGTCGCCAGAAACACCATGAGGGTGATGAAGCGGAACTTCAGGGCGATATCGAGGGTGCGGCGATAACCGCCGATGAGGGCTTCAAAGAAGCCCTCGACCACGCGGTAGGCCCGATTGTGCTGGCCGGTGTGATGTCTGAGGAAACGTGAGCACATCATCGGCGTGAGGGTCAGCGAGATGAACGCCGACAGCATCACCGCGATAGTGATGGTCATCGCGAACTCCCTGAACAGGCGCCCGACGATTCCACCCATGAGCAGGAGCGGGATGAACACCGCGACCAAGGAGAAGCTGATCGACACAATGGTGAAGCCGATTTCAGCGGCGCCTTTCAGCGCGGCTTCCATCGGGTCCATGCCGTCTTCGATGTGCCGGAAGATGTTTTCCAACATGACGATCGCGTCGTCCACGACGAATCCGACCGCGATGGTCAGTGCCATCAGCGAGAGGTTGTCTACGCTGTAGCCGAACAGGAACATGGCCGCGAAGGTGCAGATGAGCGCCACCGGCACGGTGATGGACGGGATGATGGTTGCCCAGACGCTGCGCAGGAACAGGAAAATGACCATCACCACCAGGCAGATGGACAGGATCAACGTAAACTGCACGTCGGCCACCGACGCCCGGATCGTCAGCGTGCGGTCCATGATGACGTCGACGTGGATGGATGGCGGGATCGACGCCTCCAGATGCGGCAGAGCCGCCTTGATGTGGTCAACCGTATCGATGACGTTCGCACCGGGCTGCTTGAAGATCACCAGGAGGATGCCCTTCTTGCCGCTCTGCCAGCCCGCCAGAAGCTGATTCTCCGGCCCGTCAATCGCGCGGCCGATATCGCGCACCCGCACCGGCGCGCCATTGCGCCAGAGCAGGATGACGTCCTCATACTGCGCTGCCTTGGTCAGCTGATCGTTGTCGTAAACGGCGAAGGACTGACGTTCAGTATCGACCGTCCCCTTCGGTGAATCGACGGTGGCGTTGACCAGCACGCCGCGCACATCCTCCAGCGTCATCCCCATGTTCGCGAGCTTTGCCGGATCGACCTGGACGCGCACCGCGCGTTTCTGCTCGCCGCCGATCAGCACCTGAGACACGCCGGCGATCTGCGACAACTGCTGCGACAGCACGACGTCGGCGTAGTCGTCCACATTGATCAGCGGAACCTCATCCGACTGGACGGACAGGATGACGATGGGCGAGTCGGACGGGTTGACCTTGCGATAGGTCGGGTTCGATGGAAGGTTTCTCGGCAACTGGCCGTTGGCCGCATTGATCGCAGCCTGCACGTCACCGGCCGCGCCGTCGATGTCACGTTCCAGATCGAACTGGAGGGTGATCTGCGACTGGCCCAGCACGCTGACAGAGGTTAATTGTGCCATGCCCGGGATCTGCGCGAACTGCTTTTCCAGTGGCTGCGCCACGGTGCTGGCCATGGTCTCGGGACTGGCGCCCGGATAGCTTGCGCTGACCGAAATGGTCGGAAACTCGACGCGCGGCAGCGGCGCCACCGGCAGGAACGGATAAGCGGCGAGGCCGACCAACACCAAAGCTGCCGTCAGCAGCGAGGTCGCGACCGGACGCCGGATGAAAGGGGTGGAAATGCTCATGTCGTGGGCTCTCCCCCGTCGTTTCGACTAGCTGCCGGATTTCGCAGAAGCGCCCGGTGTTGCCTGTGCTTGCTGCACGGTGATATGCGCGCCCGTCTGCAACCTGGATTGACCGGTCGCCACCACAACCGAACCGTCGGCTAAACCGCTGGAGACGACGTAGACGTCCCCTTCCTGCCTCTCGACCTGGATCGGCTGCACCGCCACGGTATCGTTCTGACCGACCTGATAGACGTAGAGGCCATCGGGACCATGCTGCACCGACGTGGCGGCCACCGCGACGACACTGCTCTCGGTTCCGAGCAGCAATCTGGCGTTCACGAACTGGCCGGGCCAGAGTTTGTTGTGCGAATTGGCGAATATTGCTTTCAGTTTGATCGTGCCGGTGGTGGTATCAATCATATTATCCGGGGTCAGCAAAACCCCACGGTCAAGTTCGGTCTTGTTGTCACTGGCATAAACCACCACGGCCAATGCGTTACTCGCCATCGCCTGCATGATCGCCGGCAGGTCGTCCTGCGGCAGTGTGAACGTCACGGCGATTGGCCGGATCTGGGTGACCGATATGATCGGCGTCGCCTCCGCCGAATGCACGATGTTTCCTGGGTCCACATTTCGCAGACCAATGCGTCCATTGAACGGTGATGTGATGTAACAGAAGCTGAGGTTGAGCTGAGCTGCCTCGACCTGGGCATTATCGCCCAAAATCGTGGCGTAAAGCTGTTTCACCGTCATTTGCTGGGTGTCGACTTGCTGGTGCGATGCGAAATCCTGCCTTACCAGCGAAGCATAGCGGGCGAGGTCGGCCTGTGCGTTGGATAGCTGGGCCTGATCCTGTTGTTTTTTTGCGACGGCGGCATCCAGTACGGCCTGATACGGACGGGGGTCGATGACCGCCAGCAAATCGCCTTGCTTGACGTCCTGTCCTTCCTTAACGGGCACCTCGGTCAACGTCCCATCGACGCGCGGACGGAGTTGAACGGCATAATAAGCCTGAACCGTGCCAAGGCCTCGAAGCCAGGTCGGCACGTCTTGCCGGACGGCTCTCGTGACGGTAACAGGAACGGCAGGACCCTGCTGGACCGGCTGCGCGCGCGTCAGGGCTGGCCAAACCGCGAGGAAAAAACAACCAACGATTACAAGACCGTGCCAAAGAAACCGCAATCCTCCAATAGCCCTAACCAACATCCCACCGCCCTACTACCACAAACTGCTACAATAACTTGGCCGTTTCGGGCTGCGCCGGAGGAAGCCAGTTCTACGCCGAGCCCACAACATCATCGAGTAAATCACAGTTCGGCGCCAGAGAGAAAAACCGACCATAATGAGACGCCGCGCGTCCAGTTTCTGGACGGCCGGATAAAGTAAGTGCTGACCACGCCAGGGTAGGAAGGTCGGCATACTGTGCTATGGCAACATACTGCGCTATGGCAACGCCGCGAAGTCGCTGGCTGTTAATCGCGATGGTCCCGGCTGCCTGCTCTGGCCCCGGAGGGCTCCGGAACGCGACGCGTGCCCGGGATCATCCGGCATCGTCACTTGCCCAGCGTCTTCCGCAGAAAGCCCGTTCGCGCCTGCGCCCCGGCCATCATGAACGCGGCATCCTGCCCGGACAGGATGAACCGCGCGCCCATCTCGATGTAACGCGGCATGATCGCCTCGTTGTAGATGCCCGCCATGCCAGGGAACTTACCGTGCTTTCCGCACGCGGCGATCATCCTGCCATACGCGTCGGCCAGCCGGTCGTTGCCGAAGTCGCCCGGGATGCCCATTTCAGCGCACAGATCATTCGAACCGATCAACAGAACGTCCACGCCGGGGACGGACGCGATCTCATCCGCATTGGCGATCGCCGTCGGCGTCTCAAGCATCACCACCGTCAGATTCGCCGCATTCAGCGCCTTCACCGCCTCGCCGGTGCTCAACTTCGCTAGCTGATAATGCGGCCCCCAGCCGCCAACCGAGCGATGGCCGATCGGCGGGTATTTCAGCTTCTCCACGATTTCGCGCGCCTCGGCGGCGGTGTCGACATGCGGCATGACGATACCCATGGCACCATTGTCCAGCGCCCGCGTGGCAATCGAGTATTGTCCGTTCGGCACCCGCGCGATCGGCGCGATACCGGCATCCAGCGCAGCGGCGGCGATCTGCGCACACGCGTCCAGCGACATCGTGCCGTGCTCCATGTCCAGGAACAGCCAGTCGAAGCCGGCGGTGGCCATCATCTTGGCGATCTCCACGCTCCGCGTGGTGCGGACGCCGACACCGAGCGACAGATGCCCCTGCTCCAGCTTCTCGCGGGCGATGTTGCGGACGGTCATGATCGTTTCCCTCTGTTATTGTGTTGCAGTCCGATCGTACTGTCGAAGATCTTTCGACAACCCCTAAAGCGCGGGCGCCGCTTCGAAGAACCGGGACTTCATCCCCTTCTGATTTTCATACAGTGACCCCTGCAGCGCGGCCGGTGGCAGCGGCAGCCGTACCGGCGCGGGAGCCAGCCTCGGATGTTGGGGTTGGCCGGCCACCATCAGCGCATCAAAAGCCTCGATACCGGCGGCAAACCCGAGAATCGGCCAGGCATCGGCAGCGCGGAACTGGAACAGCAGCAGCCTGCGGTCCCTTGCCGACACATTCGGCGCCGACCCGTGCACCGCTCGGACATGGTGAACGGTGATCGAACCGGCCGTGCCGGTCAGGGCTACGGCCTTGCTGTAATCCACATCACGGTTCTCCGGATCCATCGCGCCACAGAACACGCCGTCTGCGTGGTGGTCGAAGGTCGGGCCTTTGTGGCTGGCCGGGATGATCATCAGCGGGCCGTTCTCCATCGCCATGTCGTCGAACATGACCCCAACCGCGGCGAGGTGGTCGTTCGTGTGCGGGTAGAACGCCCAGTCCTGATGCCACTCCACCGGCGCCCCGAAGCCGGCGCATTTCATATTGAGCTTGGCGGTATCAAACCGGATATGCGGCCCCCACAGCGATTGCAGGACCCCGATGATCTTGGGATGCCGGGTGAGCGCCGCATAGGCCGGATCGTGCAGGTGCGCCGCCTTGATGCGGCGGACCCGCGGGGCCGCGACCGAGTGGCTGTCCTCAAGGTCGTAGACGTCGGTATGGCCCGTAAGCCCCCGGGCGCGCTCCACAAACCCGTCCGTAACGTCGCCGAGCGTGCGGACCTCATCCGGTGTCAGGACATCCGGGACGACGATGGCGCCAACCTCGTTGTACTCCTCGATCTGGGCCTTGCTGAGCATGGTTTCCTCCGCTCCTTTTGGTCAGGTTACACCCAGCATGGACAGGGGTCGAGGTTGACGCGTGCGGCCGCCGGTCGAGCGGCGTGCAGATTTCAGCGAACCGCGCTACACACCTCGTCATGGACACCGCATTAGCCGAAGCATGGACGACGGATCGCTTCCTCGCCTGGGAAGACAAGCAGGAGGGAAAGCATGAATTCGACGGGCAGCGCGTCATCACAATGACCGGTGGAAGCCTCGGACATCAGCGGATCGTCTTCAACCTGATGGTCGCGCTGACCGGTCTGCTTGACGGTCAGGCCTTCCAACCTGCGCATGAAATGCACGTCCGAATCGGGGGTAAGGTGCGCTACCCCGATGTTTGCATATTCTCAGGCGGTTTCGACCAAACCGTTCGGACTCTCACCGACGCCATCGCGATTTTCGAAGTGCTTTCCGACGACACCGCCACCACCGACCGGGTCGAGAAACTTCTCGACTACGCCGCGGTTCCGTCGCTGCGCTCCTATGTCCTCCTTGAGCAGACCGCGGTCGCCGTCACACTGTTCCAGCGCGAGGGCGGAGGCGTCTGGATCGCCAGTGCCCATACTGGGGGCACGCTCGTTCTGCCCGGCATGGACATCAGCCTGTCGCTGCCCGACCTTTATCGAGGCTTAACTTTCCCATAATCGCCGGCCGCATCGGATGACCGGTAACGCCGATAAGTGATAGGTTCGCGCCGAACCTGGAAAGGACCACCGATGGCGGCGCATTTCGACCTGCTGATTCGCAACGGCACCTGCATGCTGCCGTGGGGTCCCGAGGACACCGATATCGGCGTCCACGATGGCAGGATCACCGCTTTGGGCACCGCCGGTGCCACCGCCGACAAGGTCCTGAACGCCACCGGCCTGCACGTCCTGCCCGGCCTGATCGATCCTCACGTCCATCTACGCGACCCCGGCGAGAAGTCCGTCGAAACCATCCCCACCGGCACCAAAGGCGCGATCCTCGGCGGCCTCACCGCGGTGTTCGACATGCCGAACACGAGCCCGTCCATCACTGACGCCGACCGCCTGGCCTGGAAGCAGGACTACGTCGAAAATGTCGCCTGGTGCGACATGGGCCTCTACGTCGGCGGCACCAAGACCAACATCCCGAACCTCCCCGACCTCGAGCTCGGCCGTGGCGTCTGCGGGATAAAAATCTTCGCCGGCAGCTCCACCGGCGACCTGATGATCGAGGACGACGAGCATCTGGAAAAAGCCATGCGCTCCGGCCGTCGCCGCATCGCCTTCCACAGCGAGGATGAATACCGCCTCCAGGCCCGCAAGCCGATGTTCAAATCGGGCGATCCCTATGCCAGCCACATGGTCTGGCGCGACGAGGAATGTGCCTTCCTCGGCACCCGCCGCCTGATGGCGCTGGCCCGCAAGACCGGCCGTCCCGCCCACATCCTGCACGTCTCAACCGCCCAGGAACTGGATTACCTGAAGGATTTCCGCGACATCGCCACCTGCGAGGTCCTGCTCAACCACCTGACCCAGGTGGCACCCGACTGCTACGAAAGACTGGAGGGTTTCGGCGTGATGAACCCGCCGATCCGCGGTCAGGAACACCAGGACGCCGCCTGGAAGGCGATCAGCGACGGCACCGTGGACACCATCGGCTCCGACCACGCCCCCCACCCGCGTGACAGGAAGCTGCTGCCCTGGCCCGACTGCCCCGCGGGCCTGACCGGCGTGCAAACGTTGGTGCCGATCATGCTGGACCACGTGAACGCCGGCCGCCTCTCCCTCGCCCGCATGGTCGACCTCATGTGCGCCGGCCCCGCTCGGGTCTACGGCGTCGTCGGCAAGGGGCGGCTGGCAGCCGGGTATGACGGCGACTTCACCATCGTGGACATGAAGCACCGGCGCCGCATCGAGGAATCCTGGATTGCCTCCCCCTGCGGCTGGACCCCGTTCGCCGGCATGCAGGTCACCGGCTGGCCGGTGGCAACGATCATCCGCGGCCAGATCGTGATGCGCGACGACGAAGTCCTGGGCGCCCCATCCGGCAAACTCGTCAAATTCATCGGGTGAGCCCCCAAGCCTACCACGACCTGCTGATCGTCGGCGCCGGCCCCGCCGGCATCGCGGCCGCGGTCGAGGCCGCCGCCTGCGTACACATTGGAGGGTCTCCTTTCGGACCGAGTATCGGAAAAGACCTTGATGAAGTCTATAGGTTTAGATTCGGAACACGGATACGGAGGAAAAACGACACATACGTCATTGTTTCTACTGACTTATCAACCGGACGATAGTGGCATCATCAAGCAAAAGGAAACACCATGACCACTGCGACGACCCCAAGCCCGTATCTGCCCGTCCGCGACGACTGGCTCGCACGCCGCACCGAGACGATCCTGGAACCCGGACTGCCGGTCGTCGATCCGCATCATCACCTTTGGGAGCACCCGGGCTGGCGGTATATGTTCGACGACCTGCTAGCGGATACCAGCAGCGGCCACAATATCGTTGCGACGGTGTTCGTGCAGTGCTTTTCGATGCACCGGGCGTCGGGACCGGAGGCGTTCCGGCCGGTGGGTGAGACGGAATTCGTCAACGGCGTCGCGGCGATGAGCGCATCCGGCGGCTACGGGCCCACAACGATCTGCGCCGGCATCGTCGGCCACGTCGATCTACGCAACGGCGAAAAATCCCGTGACGTGCTGGAAGCGCACATCCGAGCGGGTGGGGCCCGGTTCCGCGGCATCCGCCACATCACGGCATACGACGCCGATCCAACCTTGCTGAACCCCGCTTACGCGCCGCCGCCGGGCCTCATGTACGACGACAAGTTCCGCAAAGGCTTCGCCTGTCTCTCCCCGCTCAACCTGTCGTTCGACGCCTGGCTCTATCATCCGCAGATCGCCGACGTGACCGCTCTCGCACAGGCCTTCCCCGGCACGCAGATCTGCCTGAACCACGTCGGCGGCCCGCTGGCCATCGGTTCCTACGAAGGCAAACGCACCGCGATCACCGCCGAGTGGGCAAAATCCATCCGCGCCTTGGCCGCCTGCCCCAACGTGGTCGTCAAGCTCGGCGGCATGGCGATGCGGATCAACGGCTGGGATTTCCACACCAAAGCCGACCCGCCGTCGTCGGAAGAACTCGCCGCCGCGTGGAAACCCTATGTCGAAACCTGCATCGAGGCATTCGGCGCCTCACGCTGCATGTTCGAGAGCAATTTCCCGGTCGACAAGGGCTCCTACAGCTATCCGGTGTTCTGGAATGCCTGCAAGATCCTGGCGAAAGGTGCGACCGCGGCGGAAAAGACCGCCCTTTTCAGCGGCACCGCGGCGCGCTTTTATCGCCTCGAACTCTGACGGAGCGAACGGCGATGCAAACCCTGAAAATCGGCGACGTAACCATCACCAGCATCATCGAGCGCGATGGTCCCTGGCGCAAACCCGCCGACATGTTCCCCGCCTATGACCCCGACACCGGCGCCAGACACCTGAAGACGCTCGATCCGGTGGTGTTCGATCCGGCATCCGGCATGATGGTCATCACCTACCAAACCTTCGTCGTGCGCACGCCGCACCATACGATCCTGGTCGACACCTGCACCGGCGAGGACAAAGCCTATCCCGCGCCGATGGATTTCCCCAAACAGCGCTGGCTCGACGAGTTCAAGGCCGGGGGGCTGTCGTTCGAGAAAATCGATTATGTCTTCTGCACCCACCTGCACATCGATCATTGCGGCTGGAACACGGTGCTGCGCAACGGGCGCTGGGTGCCGACCTTCCCGAACGCGAAATATGTGTTCCACAAACGCGAATACGCCGCCTGGGAACAGGCGACAAAGGAAGGCAAAAATCCTCCGGGCGACGTCTGGCGTTTCAACTGCGAGCCGATCGTCGCGGCCGGTCAGGCTCTGCTGGTGGATGATGAATACACCCTCGACGACACGGTATGGCTGGCGCCCACGCCCGGCCACTCGCCGTGCCATTGCTGTGTGAACATCAGATCGGCCGGGCAACGGGCGGTGGTGACCGGCGACCTGATGCACCACGCCCTGCAATGCCGCGAACCAGCCTGGTCGACGATCTTCGACTGGGATGCGAAGGAGGCGGAGGCGTCGCGGCGCCGGTTTCTCGGTCAAATCGCAGGAACCGGAACGTTTGTACTGCCGATCCACTTCCCCAACCCGACCGTTGGTTTGGTGGAGGCTACGGAGACTGCGTTCGATTACACCTTCGTAAGGTAACAGGCTTCAAGTTCAGCCTTGTAATACCAGGCGCCGGTGAGACCGACTCTCCGGCCCTGCCGTCCCGTCATGCCGACGCATGCCGGTATCCACGCCTTGTGCTCGGCGGAACGAAGCCCTCGACCCAGACAACCGGTCGGACGTCCTACCCCTCAGGCCGGAACCCCAGTATCCGCGTGAACCGATCCGAATAATCCCCCCAGACCTCCGGATTGAGCAGCCGCGGCGGCTTCTTCCCGTCCAGGATATCCAGCATCTGTTCCGCCGCGATCCTCGCGATATTGTGCCGCGACTGCCGCGTGATCCCGGCCGTGTGCGGGCTCACCAGCACGTTGTCGAACCGCAGCAGCGGATGGTCGGACGGCGGCGGCTCGTCCTCCCAGACATCCAGTCCGGCACCCTCTATCTGCTTCGCCGTCAGCGCCGCCGCCAGCGCCGCCTCATCATGAATCCCGCCACGCGCGGTCGTAATGAAATAGGCGTGCGGCTGCATCAGCGCGAACTGCGCCGCGCCCATCATCCCCCGAGTCTCCGCCGTGTGCGGGCAGTTGACCGATACATAATCCGCGACCCGCAGCAAATCCTCCAGCGTCGCCACCTTCTCCCCTCCTTTCGCGGCAATCTGTTCGGCGCTCAGATACGGATCGTACGCCAGCACCCGCATTCCGAACAACCCGCGGCACAACTCCGCCACCCGGCCACCGACGTGCCCGAGACCGATGATCCCGATCGTGCGGCCCTGCACGTCGTCGCCCATGAAGTCCCCGCGCTTGTACGGCGCCCCGCTGCGCATGACATGGTTGGAAACGACGATCCTCTTCGACAGTGTCAGCATCATCGCCATGACGTGCTCCGCGACACCTTCCTTGTTGCCGCCGGCCTGGTTCACCACCGCGACCCCAGCGGCCGTGGCGTCATCCAGGCTGACCGTGTCGAAACCGGCACCGTTGGTCGACAGCACAAGCAGGTTCGGGCACCGGCTCAGCAACGGCGCATAGCCCTGCAGCTTCACGACCAGTTCCTGCCGGCTGCTGCCGATCTGATAGGCATGCGCCTGCGCCAGCACCGGTTCGACTTCGGACTCCGGAGAAGCGTTCTCCAGCCTGTCCACCTGGATGTCCGGCCGCTTGGCCAGGATATCCAGGTAAACCTCGGCCGCGACATGGTTCACATAGAACACCCGCTTGGTATTCGGCGCCATAGTTGGTCTTTCGCTGTAAGGTTGCGGCGGGACAGTTAGCCCGATCTAACGCCGGTGGGCAAATTTCGTCCCTCCGCACGCGCCGGGAGCCGTCTTCCTGCGGGGGCACCAAACCAGCCGCCCTCAGGCCAAAACCGGCCGCGCCATCCACTCACGGACGAGCCTCAACGACTGATTGATCACCTGGTGCATGTCCAGATACTGATACGTTCCGCAACGACCGATGAACGTAACGTTTCCGACGTGCTTCGCCAGCGCCTTGTACCGATGGTAAACCGCCTGATACCGACCGTCCGATGTCCGAACCGGATAGTATCGTTCGAGATTATTCTCCGTATAGTCGCAAGGCTCCTCACGCGTGATCGTCTTCTTCACGCCCCTCGCCGCCACGTGGAACGGCAGCCGGGACCAGTCGGTCTCCCGCGTCAAAGCGCCGGCGTCGGTGAAGTTGATGGTCGCGGCCCGTCCCTGTTCGGCCTCAAACGGAACGGATACATGATGAAACCGAATAGACCGGTACGGCAACGGCCCCAGCCGGCAGTCAAAGAAAGTATCGATTGCCATGCTGTTAAAACAATGCCGGTACCCCGGCAGCATTCCGGCATCAAAAAACTCATTCAGGCTCACCCGGATTCCCGCATGGTCCAGGATATTCGCAAACACCCGCGTGTACCCGAACCGAGGCATCATCTGGTAACGGTCGTCCGGAAAATATCGGTCCTCGTCGTCATGCCGCAGCAGAATGCGCCGAACGGCCGAGGCATCCATATCCTCAAGCGCAAGCCCCCACATCTTCTTCGAATACGGCCGAAAGAACAGATCCGTGAGCACCGTGCCGATATGCGCCGCCAGATACCCGCCCGCGTTGCCGGCGTCGGCGATATCCACCGCCTGTGTCCGCAAAAAAGCACGCACCGAACCGCTGTCGGTCAAAGCCAGACCAAATACCGCATTGATAGTCTCACGATTGATCGGCAGCCCGACATACCGCCCATCCGGCAACACCGCCTGAACCCGATGCTCATACGGGACAAACGCGCCGAACCGCATCAGCCAGTCCACGACCCGCTTGTTCGAGGTATGGAACAGATGCGGCCCGTAACGATGGACCCGAATGCCGTTCGCATCAACTTCGTCGAACGCATTTCCCCCGATATGCGGCCGCTGGTCGATGACATCGACCTCCCACCCCGCCTCCGCCAGTTCCCGCGCGATCGTGGCACCCGCGAAGCCACATCCGACAACCAGGATTCGCCCCAGGCTCAAACCGCAAATGCCCGCGTCTCGGCCCCCCGCCGTAACGTAATCACGACTTTATCGCTACAACTACGTCCGGCATCCGGTTCAGCGACGCCTCATTCACATCGCGGCGGCGCCGCTTTCTTGGCCGCGCCGTACGCCCGCAATCGCCTCTGGCAGCAGTCCGATGCGGCACGACGGGCCGCGACTGATCGCGTCGTCGATCGCCCGTATCAACGTTTCCTGGTCGACCGGCTTCGGAACGTGCCCGTCCATGCCGGCATCCAGGCATTGCGCAATCTGCTCCAGCGAAGTGTAGGCGGTCAGCGCCAGGATCGGAACCTCCCCGTGGGCGCCGGGAAGCAAGCGAATGCGCCGCGTCGCTTCCAGCCCGTCCATCTCCGGCATTCTCACATCCATCAGGATGAGATCGAATCGCTGCTCGGTCGCCAGCCTCACCGATTCCGCGCCGCTGTCCGCCAGGATGACCACGCGGCCGGCCGCATTCAGGAACGAACTGATAATGTCGAGATTTATCTTGATGTCATCGACCACGAGCACGCGCTGGCCGGACTGCGGAGAAGCGCTCGCAACCGGCGCCGCCAGTGCACGCGATCCAGGATCGGCAACCGGAAGCTCGAACCAGAACACGCTGCCGCCGGTCGGAGCGGGGTCGTAATGGATCGTGCCACCCATCAGTCCGATGATCCTTCCCGCGATGGCAAGGCCCAGGCCCGTCCCTTCCACCGAACTCGCGGCGTCCAACCGTTCGAAGACCTGGAACAACCGGTCGCGGCTGGCTTCTTCGATGCCCCGGCCGGTATCGGCAACCTCAACACGCAGCGCACCGCGCGTGGCGCCGGCAAGCACGCGCAACTCCACCCCTCCGGCATCGGTATACTTCACCGCGTTGCCCAGCAGATTGAGAATGACATGCCGCAGCCGCGGCGGGTCGGCCACGATGTGCAGCGGTGCATCATGCGCATTGACCACCCGCAGACTGAGCCCGCGCTCGTTGGCCTTTGAGGTGATGGCCGTGATGCAGGCTTCCGTCAGTTCGCGGACCGAAACCGGCGCGGGATGCAGGTGTATCCGTCCCGCCTCGATACTGGCGAAATCGAGCACACGCTCGATCATGTCGAGCAAATGACGCCCGGCCTGCATCATCGCACCCAGGCGCTCGTCCTGCCGCGCCGACAGCCCGCCTTCGATCCGCAGAATCTGGGCGTAGCCCAGAATGCCGTGCAGCGGGGTCCGCAGTTCGTGCGAGACCATCGCAACGAAGCGGGTCTTCGCCTGGCTGGCCTCGTCCGCGGCATCTCTGGCGATGCCCATTTCGACTTCGGCGGCCTTGCGGATCGCAACCTCTTGTCCGAGCCCCTCGTTCGCGGCGGTGAGGTCGCGCAGCGAGGCGGCAAGGCGCTGCCGTAGCTCGACCTGGGTGATCGCCTGCGTGATCGCCCGCCACAGGCTGCTCGCGTTCACCTGATCCTTCACCAGATAGTCCTGTGCGCCGCGCTTCATCGCCTCAACAGCAATCGCCTCATTGCCTTGCCCGGTGACCAGCACGACCGCACATGGCGGCTCACCGTCAACGGTCGCCAGTGTCAGGAATTCCAGCCCGGTCATGCCGGGAAGCATGAAATCCAGCAGCACGCAGTCAAACGCCGCCGTCCGCAACAATTCGAGCGCCGATGCGCCGTCCGCCGCCTCCTCGATGTGGCAAGGCTGAGGTCCAAGCTGCGACAGTAATTTGCTGTACAGCCGCCGATCGACGGCGTCGTCGTCAACGATCAGAAAACGGTAGCCGCGCATTGGATTTGCCTTGATATCATTCCCGGATCGGACCATACGGATTAAACCTTAAGAAACAATTAAAATCGCTCCACGCCGCGATGAAATTTATGGTTTGTTAACTTTTATGACGCTCAGAACCGGCTTGTCCGTCCCGACGGGAGGGGCGGCGATCAGCCACCATGACACCCCGCCTCCATGACACCATGACACCGCTCGTGGCCAGATCTGTCCGCCGCAAATCGACCGGCCCGGCGCCGGATCTTGCGCGGTCACAATCCTCCGAACGCCCGAGGGACCAATGATGCCGAAGGCCTTGCTGCCTTCGAACGAGGCCGATCGTCTCGCCGCGCTCCATTCCTACCAGATCCTGGACACGGCTTGCGAAGACACGTTCGACAACCTCACGCGTCTCGCGGCCCGGTTGACCGGATGCCCGACCGCGCTGGTGTCGCTGGTGGATGATGACCGCCAGTGGTTCAAGTCACGCCACGGATGGGATGCCATCCAGACGCCTCGCGACACGGCCTTCTGCGCCCATACCATTCTGGACCCGTCGCGCGCCCTGGTTGTTCCCGATGCCGCGGCGGATATCCGTTTCGCCGACAACCCGTTGGTCACCGGCCTGCCCGGCATCCGGTTTTATGCCGGAGTGCCGCTGGTCAACCCCCAGGGCTATGCGTTGGGAACGCTCTGCACCATCGACTATGCACCGAAACACCTCGATCCACAGGACCTCGAGAACCTGTCGTACCTCGCCCAGGCAGTCATGTCGACCCTGGAACTACGCCGGGCGACCGTCCGGGCGGTGACCATGGCGCAGGCGGCCGAGGATCGCCTGGCCCGCCTGATCGAGGCATCGCCCACGGCGCTGGTGGTTTCTGGACAATCCGGCCAGATCCGCCTGACCAATCAGCAGGCCGACCGCATGTTCGGCTACGCCCGGGGGGAACTGCAGGGCAAGCCGCTGGAAGCTCTGCTGCCGGAACGCGTCCGCCGCCAGCATGTCGGTCTGCGCCAGGGCTTCCTGGCCAACATGTCGTCTCGCATGATGGGCCAGGGGCAGGCGCTGTTCGGGCTGCACCGGGACGGCACCGAATTCCCGCTGGAGATCGGGCTCAGTCCCATCGACCTCGACGGCGAACCGACGGTCCTGGCTGGCATCATCAATGTCACCGCGCGCCACGCCATCGAGCGGGAGCAGGAGGAGCAGCGGCGTGAACTGGCGCGCTCCAATGCCGATCTGGAGGAATTCGCCTACGCGGCGTCGCACGATCTGAAGGCACCGCTGCGCGCGATCTCCCATCTCGCCGAATGGATCAACGAAGACATCCAGCCGACCGCCAGCGCCGAGACACTCGAAAATCTCGGGTTGCTGCGCGGGCGAACGACGCGGATGCAGATGCTGCTAGACGGGTTGCTGGCCTACGCACGGGTCGGCCACGCACACACCGTCGCCGAGGACGTGGATATCGCCGCGGTGATGCATGAGGTCGTCGCGACACTGGCGCCGCCGCTCGGCTTCGTCATCACCTGCGAGGGGACGATACCCGTGATCCACACCCACCGCACGCCGATGAACGTCGTATTGCAGAACCTTGTCGGCAACGCGCTGACACATCACGACCGCACCGAAGGCTGCATCACACTCCGCGTGCGCAGGATCGATGATCTGATCGAATTTCGTGTCACCGACGATGGACCCGGCATCGAGGCCCGCTTTCACGACCGCGTCTTCGCCATCTTTCAGACCTTGAAGAGTCGTGATGATGTCGAATCCAGTGGCATCGGGCTGGCGATCGTCAAAAGGAGGGTCGAGACGCATGGCGGCCGGATCTGGATCGAGAGTGCCCCGCCGGCGCGCGGTACAACCTTTGTCTTCACCTGGAGGGAGACCCCGACATGACATCCAGCACGGTGACCATCCTGCTGGTCGACGACGACAAGGTCGACGCCATGGCCGTCAGACGTTCGTTCCGCGACTTGAAGATCGGCAATCCGATCATCGAGGCGCGCGATGGTATCGACGCGCTGGAGCGTCTGCGTGGCGAGAACGGCCAGCAGAAGGTGGCGTCGCCGTGTCTGGTGCTGCTCGATCTCAACATGCCGCGCATGGGCGGGATCGAGTTTCTTCAGGAACTCCGCGCCGATCCTCTGCTGTCCCGCACACTGGTCTTCGTCATGACCACCTCTTCGGCCAAGGAAGACCGCACGCGCGCCTACGGCCACAACATCGCCGGCTACATCGTGAAGCACCGTCCGGGGCAGAGCTTTCTCGACGCGATCGTCATGCTGGAGCACTACTGGCGGGTGATCGAATTCCCCCAATGACGTCGGAGCAATTCGACTGGCGGCGCACCTGGATCAAGCGGCGCTCGCGGAACGACGGTGCACGAATCTTCGTTACTTCGAAGCAGTGTTCCTGTTTCCAACGGCATCGAGCGTCAGCCTGGCCCCCAGGAAGCGGTAATCCTCGGGCGCTGACTCAGGCTCACGTCCTGCGAACGTTCCAGAACACGAATTGGCCCGGAATGATCCCCGTGATGTCATGCCGGCACGCCGTCCGGGAAAAATATTGCCCCGTCGGAATATACGGCACCAGTTCCAGCGCCTTGCCCTGAAGCTCGGCCGCGATGCGTCGCTGCGCCGGCAGATCCGGCGCTTCCACCCAGGCCTCGATCAGTGTCTGCACCGCCGGCAGATCGGGCCAGCCGAACCACGCCTTCGCACCGTTCGACCGCAGCGTCTGGTTGGTGACCGGCGTCGTCATGTCCAGCCCGGACCAGCCCGTGATGAACATGTTCCAGCCGCCTTTGGCCGGCGGCTCCTTGCTCGCGCGCCGTTGCACCAGCGTGCCCCAGTCCATCACCGTGTAATCGACGTCGAACCCAAGCTGCTGCAGCAGATCCAGCGCGACCGCACCTTGCGCCGTTAGCACCGCCTGATCGCTGGGTACCATGAACACGATCCGCTCGTTCCGGTATCCGGCGCCGGCCAGGTCCTTCTTCAAAGTCGCCAGATCCCGCCGGGGTCCGTTGATGGCCTCCATCCCCACGTCGCTCGCCATTGGTGTGCCGGGTGTGAAGATCCCGATGCCGTCACGCCACATCTCGCGATTGGTGCCCGCCGCCGCAGTCATGAAGTCGGCCTGCGAGATCGCCTCCAGAACGATCCGCCGCACCGCCGGCTTGTCGAACGGCGGATGCAAGTGGTTGAACACGCCAGTGCCGATCGTCCCCAACGAGCCGTTGTCCAGGACTTCGACGCCGCCACTTTGTTGCAGCAAGGGAAGCAGGTCGTTGGGCGGGTCTTCCCACCAGTCCGCCTCGTTGTTTTCCAGCGCCGCCGCCGCGGTGCCCGGGTCCGGCATGACCGTCCATTCGACGCGGTCGAAGTTAACGATCTTCGGACCCGCGAACCAGTCAGGCGCACCGCCGGACCGCGGCACATAATCCTCGTTGCGCGCATAGACGACCTTGCTGCCGACCACGCGCTCGTTCGGCAGAAAGCGGAACGGCCCGCTGCCCACAACCTCCGTTATCGACCTGAACGGATCCGTGTTCGCCAGCCGCTCGGGCATGACGACCAGCGCCGGCGGGCCGATTTTCGACAGGCAGTTCAGCACCAGGTTGAACGGCCGCGTGAGCCGAATCGCGAACCGGTGGTCGTCCGGGGCGCTCATCTCTGCCACCCGAGCCAGCAAAACCTGCCCCATCGGGTCGCGCGCCGCCCACCGCTTGATCGAGGCAACGCAGTCGCGCCCGCGCACCGGCTCCCCGTCATGGAACCGCAGCCCGTCACGCAAAGTAAAAGTCCAGAGCCGGCCGTCATCCTCGAGCGTATGGCCCGCCACCATCTGCGGCTGCGGCTGGAGTTCGCTGTCGATGCCGTAGAGCTGATCCCAGACCATCGTGGCGTGGTAACGGGTAATATAGGCCGTCGTCAGAACCGGATCGATAACGGTCAGATCTGCCTGCGGAATGTACCGCAGCACGCGCGACCCGGCGGTCTGCCCCGCAGCTTTACGTCCCGAAACCACCGCCGTCGCCGCACCGGCCAGGAAGCCCCGTCGTTGCATATCCGATTCCCCTGTGCCGGTCTCGCCCGGTCAGATCGATCCGGGCTGTCGCAAGCCAAGCAAAGCACGTGCCACGCAAACCGCCCTCGCCCGCCCGCCAGGGACCCTGGCGCCACACGCCGCGCCTGTCCATAATCATCCGAACCCACCAGCGGAGGCACACCCTATGGCGACCAGGCCAACCCTCGAACACCGTGCTCTCGGCAAGGGCGGCCTGACCGTCTCGGCAATCGGCCTCGGCTGCATGTCAATGTCTGGCATCTACGGCGCCGCCGACGATGCCGTTTCGGAAAACCTCATCCGCCACGCCATCGACCGCGGTGTGGACCACTTCGACTCGTCCGACATGTACGGCTGGGGCCATAACGAGCAGGTGCTCGGCCGCGCCCTGAAGGGCCGCCGCGATCAGGTCGTCATCGCCACAAAATTCGGCCAGACCCAGCGCCCGGGCCAGTCGAACGGCGTCAACGGCCGCCCCGAATACGTCGCCGAAGCTTGCGATGCCAGCCTGAAGCGCCTCGGCATCGACGTTATCGACCTGTATTACCAGCACCGTGCCGACCCCTTGGTCCCGGTCGAGGAAACCGTCGGCGCCATGGCCAAACTGGTTGCGCAGGGGAAGGTGCGCTTCCTCGGCCTGTCCGAGGCCGCGCCCGACCGCATCCGCCGCGCCCACGCAGTCCATCCGCTCGCCGCGGTGCAAACCGAATATTCTCTCCTGTACCGCGAAGAAGCCGAGGAAACCCGCAAGACCACCACCGAACTCGGCATCAGCTTCGTCGCCTATTCCCCGCTCGGCCGCGGCTTCCTCACAGGCGCAATCAAGAGTTTCTCCGACATCGACGGCCGCCGCGCCGCCCATCCCCGCTTCCAGGAACAGAACTTCGACCAGAACCGCGCGCTCGTCGCAAAGATCGAGGCGATCGCCGCAGAAAAGTCCTGCACCCCGTCGCAGGTGACCCTCGCCTGGCTGCTCGCACAAGGCCCCGACGTCGTCGCCATCCCCGGCACCCGCTACGCCGCCCGCGTGGAGGAAAACATCGGCGCGCTGAACGTCCACCTGTCCAAAGAGGAAGTGGCCAGGATTTCCGCCGCCGTCCCGGCCGGCGCGGCGGCCGGAACCCGCTATCCCGCCGGCGGCATGGCCGGGGTGTTCATCTGAGTGTCTGTCCCCGTTCTTTCCTTCCGTGTCATCAGCAGTCCAGTCCCGGTTACCGGCACGGCGATCCCCGTCCTCTCCCTCGGTGTCATCACCGGATCCCTCCGTGTCATCACCGGGCTTGGCCCGGTGACCCACGTCTTTGAACAGTCCGGGTCAACAATTTAATCCGGAGTTTATCCTTTCTTAACAAATTTGGCGGATACAGCTCCCTCCGAACGCGCACACGTCTGTGCGCAGACAGATGTATCAACGGGAGCAAACCATGTTTGGCCGCAGACACCTGCTGTATACCAGCGCCGGGTTCGCCGTGGTCGCCGGTCGTGCCAGGCCGGCCCGGGCCGCCAC
Source organism: Rhodopila sp. (assembly GCA_050010355.1). GTDB lineage: Bacteria > Pseudomonadota > Alphaproteobacteria > Acetobacterales > Acetobacteraceae > Rhodopila. The sequence continues at coordinate 22,605 of JBEKLE010000010.1, forward strand.
GCGAACCCTGCGCATCGGCTACATCCTCCCCGTCCAGTCCCAGCTCGGCGCCGGCGGCACCGTATTCGCCGACGAAGTCACCAGGCGCACCAGCGGCCGCATTACCATCCAGCAGTTCTCCGACGCCACTTTGGGCGGCGACGTCGAACTTACCAAGGGCGTCCAGCTCGGCAGCATCGACATCGCCTTCGTCACCGGTATGGGCCTCTCCAGCATCCTGCCCGAGGTCGGGCTGCTCAACATCCCGTTCCTGTTCAACAACGCCGCCCACGGCCAGGCGGTGCTCGATGGTCCGATCGGCGAATCCTTCCGCAAGCCGTTCGCCGCCAAGGACCTGATCATGCTGGCCTGGGGCGAGAACGGGTTGCGTCACATGACCAACGCCAGGCGCCCGATCGTCACGCCCGACGACCTCAAGGGACTCAAGATGCGGGTGCCACAGTCCGAGGTGCTGCTGAAGGGTTTCCAGGCGCTCGGCGCCGACGCCGCACCGCTGCCTCTGCCACAACTGTTCGAGGCACTCCGCGCCGGCAAGTTCGACGGCCAGGAAAATCCGATCGCCACCATCCGGGCCGCCAAATTCGACCAGGTGCAGAAGTTTCTGACCCTCAGCGGCCACGCCTATGACCCGGCGGTGTTTCTCATGTCGCCCGATGCGTTTGAAGACCTGTCTGCGGAGGACAAGGCCAGCTTCATCGATGCCGCCAAACTCGGCGGGAGGGCCTCGCGCGCCTTCGCCGCGCAGGCCGAGGCCGATGGTGTTACGGTTCTGCGGCAGGCCGGGATGACCGTTCAGACCAGCATCGACCGTGCCGCTTTCGCCGCCGCCGTGGCCGGCGCCTATCCGGGTTTTGAACAGCAGTTCGGCCGCGACGTCATCGAGAATATCAAGCAGACCGCGTGACCGGGACATGTTTGCCCGACGACAGGGACCCGTGACGCACGGCCGTGGCGCGGCGGGGCTGCTGGCACCCTCGGTGCGCAAGCGCATCTTCGGCGGCTTCGCGGTGATCCTGCTGCTGCTGGTGGCATTGGCGGGAGTCGCATTGCGCGGCCTGGCGTCAGTGAGCGCCGGCGCCGGACGGGTCAGCCAGGACAGCGCACAGGCCGCCGCGTCGGCCGAGGTCGCGCTGCTGGTCGGCGATGCCCGTGCCCTTGTGGTGCAATACGCGCTGACCGCGGCGATGGACGATCAGCGGGCAGCGCAGGCCGGCCTGACCAGGCTCGACGAGGCGATCGCGCGTAACCGAACCGACACCGGTTCGCCGGACCCGACCCGACATGATGGCCCAACCCTGCATGATGGCTCAACCTTGCATGATGGCCCAACCCTGCATGATGGCAGAGACCTGCGCGCGCTCGCGACACGCTATCGCACCGCGGTCGATGCCAGCATCGCAGCCGTCGAGGCGCGCCGGGCCGTCGTCGAACAGATGGAGGCAGCGGCAACCGACCTGCGCACCATCGTCTCCGCCACCACCCAGATGCTCGACCGCGAGACCGACCTCGGGCTGCTCACCGCCGTGGGGCGGCTGGCGGAAAGTTTCGGTGCAGCCGACAGCGCCTCCGCACGGTTCGTCGCCGTGCGGACGCCGGCGCAGGCAAACGCCGCCGAAACGGCCGCGCAGGGTCTGCGCGGCGCCATCGACGCAGTCGCCGGCGCGGCGCCCGACAACCGCCGCATCCAGCGCTTCGTCAAGGGCATGGCGGACCCGCTCGACCGGTTTGCCAAGGCGCTGCGCCTTGTCGTCGACGCCGACGAACGGTTGCGCCTCACGACCGTCGAGCGTGAGGCCGCTTCCGCGGCAGTGCTTGGCGCCGCAGCGGCGCAGCGGGCGCAGGCGGCTCTCTCGCAGCAAGCGGCGATCGCGGCGATGCTCGCCGACACCGGATCGGCGCGCCGGCTGAGCCTGCTGACCTCGGCCTGCGCGATCACCCTGGGTATGCTGCTTGCCGCGCTGATCGGCCGCGGCATCACCCGCCCGGTCGGCCGGCTGACCAACGTCATGCGGGCGCTGGCGGACGGGGATCTGGCGGTCGAGATCCCGCATGTGGGACGCGATGAACTGGGCGAAATGGCCCACGCAGTCGCGGTGTTCAAGCAGAACGCCATGGCGATGCAGCAGTTGCGGGTAGAGCAGGAAGCCGACCGGCAGGCTGCCGAGGCGGAAAAGCACGCTGCCCTGGAAGCGATGGCCGACGCGGTCGAGGGCGAAATGAAGATCGCGCTGACCCAGATCGGCCGCACCACCGGCACAATGGCGGCGACCGCCGATGCCATGGCCGGTTCGGCCGCCCGCACCGGTTTGGCCGCGCAGGACGCCGCCATGGCCGCTGGTCAGGCACTGGCGAACGCCCAGTCCGTTGCCAGTGCCGCCGAACAGCTTGCCGCGTCGATCCGCGCGATCGGCGGCCAGGTGCGGCAATCAAGTGACGTGGTCAGCCGCGCGGTCACCGCGGGAACCGAAGCCCGGACGAAGATCGAAACCCTGAACAGTGAAGTCGCACATATCGGCTCGGTCGCGGACATGATCCGCGAGATCGCCGCCAGGACCAACCTGCTGGCGCTGAACGCAACGATCGAGGCGGCGCGTGCCGGCGACGCCGGCAAAGGTTTCGCCGTGGTCGCCAGCGAAGTGAAACAACTCGCCAGCCAGACGGCACGCTCCACCGAACAGATCGGCCGCCACATCGCCCAGGTCCGGGCCGCCACCGGGGCTTCGGTCGATGCGGTGGCGCGCATCGAGGAGACGATCAGCGCGATCAACGCGATTGCCGCCTCGATCGCGGCCTCGGTGGAGGAGCAAGGCGTCGCGACCGCCGAGATCGCGCGCAACATGAGCGATACCGCCGCCGCGGCCAGCGAAATGACGGAGCGAAACCAAACCGTGTCGGCGGAGGCACAGGATACCGGCCGCCACGCGGCTGAACTGCGGCAAAACACTGTGCTGGTCAACACGACCGTGGGCGATCTGGGTCAGTCGGTGATCCGGTCGGTCCGAAGCTCAACGGCCGCGGTGCGCCGCCGGCAGAGCCGCCGCTACGGCGTCGACGTGGCGTGCCGCATCACGCTTCCCGGCCGAGGCACACAGGACGGTCATCTGATCGAATTATCCGAGGGCGGCGCCAGCGTGACGGATGCCAGCCTGCTGTCGTCAGGCGACCGCGGTGCGCTGCGTGTGGAAGCCTTCGGGCAACCGCTGCCGTTCGTTGTCCGCGACGTGCAGGACGGGTCGCTGCGTTTGATCTTTGAACTGGACGCTGCAACCGCCGAACAGTTCGGCCCGATACCGGAGCGCCTCGCCGGCCGGGCGGGAAGTGCCGAGGCCGCTTGACGTTTGTTGAACAAATGTCCGAAAACGAATTCTGGACAGTCGATGGGCGCAGGCTCGCCATCCATGCCTTTGATTAGTCGCGGCAAAGGCATGGATGCCGACCGTCCTCGGCATGACGGGAGGGCGTCGAGAGCGGGTCGGTGTCATCGCGGGTCCACGCCGAACGCACCGTCGTCGATAATCTGCTGGAAAGCTCGGACCCGCGCGTCATCCCCGCATCGCGACCTTCACCCCTCCAAAAAACTCGTTGTCGTTGACCCTGACGCCTTCGGGTCCTATCTGAACCCCAGCGTGTCTGGGTCTTCCCGGACTGATCGCCCCTGGAAGGTCCGTATGCTCGCCGCACTCGCCCGCGCCATTTTCGGCTCCTCGAATGACCGCTCCCTCAAGGGCTATCAGCGTCGTGTTCCGGCGATCAACGCGCTGGAACCGGCTATGATGGCGCTGTCCGACGAAGCCCTCGCCGCCAGGACCCAGGAATTCCGCGCCCGCCTCGCCGATGGCGCCACGCTCGACGATCTGCTGCCGGAAGCGTTCGCCACGGTCCGCGAGGCCAGTCGCCGAACCCTCGGCCAGCGCCATTTCGACGTCCAGCTTGTCGGCGGCATGGTCCTCCACGACGGCAAGATCTCCGAGATGAAAACCGGCGAAGGCAAGACCCTCGTCGCCACCCTGCCGGTCTACCTCAACGCCCTCGCCGGCAAGGGCGTGCATGTCGTCACCGTGAACGACTACCTCGCCCGCCGCGACGCCGACTGGATGGGGCAGATCTACAACTTCCTCGGCCTGTCCTACGGCGTCATCGTCCACGGCCAGGACGAGGACACCAAGCGCTCCCAGTACGCCGCCGATATCACCTACGGCACCAACAACGAATTTGGCTTCGACTACCTGCGCGACAACATGAAGTACCGGTTGGAGGATATGGTCCAGCGCGAGTTCTTCTACGGCATCGTCGACGAGGTCGACTCCATCCTGATCGACGAGGCCCGCACCCCGCTGATCATCTCCGGCCCGGCCGAGGACAGTTCCGACCTTTATCGCCGCGTCGATGTCGTGGTGAAGGAACTGGTGAAGGACCCCTCGACCTACGACAAGGACGAAAAATTCAAGACGGTCTCGCTCACCGAACCCGGCAGTGAGCGCGTCGAGGACATGCTCAAGGACGCCGGCGTCCTGACCGAGGGCAACCTTTACGACATCTTCAACGTCTCGGTCGTTCACCACGTCCAGCAGTCGGTCCGAGCGCACACGCTGTTCGCGCGGGACGTGGATTACATCGTGCGCGATGACCAGGTGATCATCATCGACGAGTTCACCGGCCGGATGATGCAGGGCCGCCGCTATTCGGAAGGCCTGCATCAGGCGCTGGAGGCCAAGGAACACGTCACCGTCCAGGCGGAAAACCAGACCCTCGCCTCGATCACTTTCCAGAACTACTTCCGTCTCTATCCCAAGCTCGCCGGCATGACCGGCACGGCGATGACCGAAGCCGATGAATTCGCCGAAATCTACAAGCTGGAGGTGGTGGAAATCCCCACCAACGTGGCGGTCACCCGCAAGGACGAGGATGACGAGGTCTACCGCAGCGCAGCCGAAAAATACGAGGCCGTTGCCACCTTGATCGACGAGGCGCGCGCCAAGGGCCAGCCAGTGCTGGTCGGCACCACCTCGATCGAGAAAAGCGAGACGATCAGCGACCTGCTGAAGAAGAAGAAAGTCCCGCATTCGGTGCTGAACGCCCGCTTCCACGAACAGGAAGCCGAGATCGTGTCGCAGGCCGGTGCGCCCGGCGCGGTGGTAATCGCCACCAACATGGCCGGCCGCGGCACCGACATCAAACTCGGCGGCAACCTGGACGTGCGGCTGCGCAAGGAACTCGCCAACATCCATGACGAAGCCGCCCGGGCGGCCCGAGAAGCGGAGATCCGCGAGGAAAACGCGGTCGCGCATCAGAAGGTCAAGGAGGCCGGCGGCCTGTTCGTCATCGGCACCGAACGCCACGAAAGCCGCCGCATCGACAACCAGTTGCGCGGCCGTTCGGGGCGGCAGGGTGATCCGGGCCACTCGCGTTTCTTCCTGTCGCTGGAAGACGACCTGATGCGCATCTTCGGTTCCGACCGGATGGGCGGGATGTTGCAGCGCCTGGGCTTGAAGGAAGGCGAGGCGATCGTCCATCCCTGGATCAACAAGGCGCTGGAAAAGGCGCAGAAAAAGGTCGAGGCTCGCAACTTCGACACCCGCAAGAACGTGCTGAAATACGACGACGTGATGAACGCCCAGCGCAAGGAGGTCTACGCCCAGCGCAAGGAATTCATGAAGCTGGTGGACGTGACCGAGACGGTCGACGAAATGCGCAGCGAAGTCCTCGCGCTGATGGTCGCCGCCCGGGTGCCGGAGAAGGCTTTCTCGGAGCAGTGGCAACTGGCCGAACTGACGGCTGATGTGCAGCGGGTCTTCAACCTGACCCTGCCGATCGAGGAGTGGGGCCGCGAAGACGGCATCGACGAAAGCCACCTGCGCGAACGCATCGAGCGGGCGGTGGACGAGATGATGGCAGCCAAGGCCGCCAACATGGGTCCGGACCTGATGCGGTTCATCGAGAAAAGCCTGCTGATCCAGACGCTCGACGCCGTGTGGAAGGAGCATCTGTATGCGCTCGATCACCTGCGCCAGGGCATCGGACTGCGGGCCTACGGTCAGCGCGACCCGCTGAACGAATACAAGTCCGAGGCGTTTGCGCTGTTCAACGCCATGCTGGCCGAACTGAAGGAACGCGTCACCGGCATGCTGGCCCGCGTTGAACTCGCGCCGGAGCGGCCGATCGCGCCGCCACCGATGATGCCGATGGTGGCGAGCCACGCCGAACCGGAATCCGCACTGATGTCGGACCTGGCTCTGGCCGAACCTGCCGCGCCGCCGCGGATCGTCACCACGGCGCCGAACCGCACCCCGGCGGTTGATCTGAACGATCAGAGCACCTGGAAGACGACATCGCGCAACGCGCAGTGTCCGTGCGGATCCGGCAAGAAATACAAGCATTGCCACGGCAGGCTTGCCTGAGCGTTGCCCTGGCGGAAGCCCCGCCTCCCTGGACGCGCTCGCGGCCCCGATCCTGATCCTCGGCGCGCCGCGGTCTGGCACGACGTGGCTTGCCGAGATCATCGACAGCCACCCCGACGTGCTCTACCGGCATGAGCCGGACGTGACGCTGCCGAGCCCGTTGGTGCTGACGGAGGATGGGCTGGGGCCGCTACTGGCACGCTGGGCCGCCGCAACCGGCGCGCGCGCGGTCACCAAGCGGCCCTATTTCAGGAAGTCCTGGCAGCCGGAATGGGCGCGCGGTCTGCGGACAGTGCTGGCGGCCGGGGTCAGCGCCGCGGCCCGTTTGCCGCCGCCGTTCCGGGCGCTGGCCGATGTCCGCATACCGGATCTGGGCGTGCGTGCCGCATCGCGCCTGGCCATCAAGTCGATCGCATGGACCGAGGGCGCCGCGGTCCTGGCCAGAACACTGCCTCGCAGCCGCACCATTTTCATCCTGCGCCATCCTTGCGGTCAGGTTGCCTCGGTGATGCGGGGCACCGGGCTGGGCTGGTTCGACCTGAAGACCGGGGGCACCGATATGCCGTTCGACGAGGCCGGCGCGATCCGTTTTGCCGCCGCGTCCGGCATCGATGAGGCCGCGTTCCAGGCCCTGCCCTACGCGGCGAAATATGCCTGGAGCTGGCGCGCCTTCAACGAGCCCGCCTACGCCGCGCTGGCGCCCCAGCCCAACGTCCACGTCGTGCTGTATGAAGCCCTGTGCGCCCAGCCGGACGCGCTGGCCCGCCGGATCCTGAAATTCGCTGACCTGGACTGGAACCCGCAGACCGCGGATTTTGTTGCACGCAGTTCGGCCCATCAAGGCGCGGCCGGCTACTGCGCGACCTGCCGCAAGGCAGCTTCGGCTGCCGAGGCTTGGCGAACCGCCATGCCGTGGGCTGATCGGGACGCTGTACGGGCGGTGGCCTCCGCCTCGCCGCTGGTCCGCTTCTGGCCCGACCTGATGAGCGCGGCCTGATAAAAAGCCGCATGATCGAGACGTGACAATTCAACGCGAAAGCGTCACACTTCCGCCGTGAACGTTCTAGCGCCCCCAAGAGCTCGCCTTCATATCGAGATCGTGCATGATCTCGTCTGCCCCTGGTGCTACCTGGGCGTCAGGCGCCTGCTGCGGACGTTGCGGCGCCGTCCCGACATCGTGTTTGAACTGATCTGGCGGCCCTTCCTGCTCAACCCCGACATGCCACGAATAGGTATGCCGCGGCCCGACTACGTGGTGCGTAAGTTCGGCGGCGAGGACCGGGCGAAACGGCTGTATGCGACGATCAGCGAAACCGGGCGCAACGAAGGTCTCGAATTCCGCTTCGACCGCATCCGCCGCACGCCATCGTCGATCGATGCGCACCGGCTGGTCCGTTACGCCGCCGGATATGGCCGCTCCGACAGCCTGGTGGAGGCGTTGTTTGCCGCCCATTTCACCGACGGTCACGACATTGGTGACCATAGCGTGCTGGTCGCGATTGCTACCGCCTGCGGGATGGACCCGTTGGCGGTTCGCCGTTTCCTGGCCTCGGACGCCGAGGCGGAGGGCGTGCATGCGGACAATTTGCGGGCGCATCGGCTGGGGATCAACGGCGTGCCTTGTTTCGTCGTCGATGGCATGCACGCGATCGCCGGCGCACAGGAGCCCGAGGTGATCGAGCGGCTGCTGGACATTGCCACGGTGGACACCGTCCGGTTCTGACGGGACTGCAAGGCGGGCGCGTCGTCCGGGTTGCCGGGACCGAGGCCGGGCGCTTACGATCCGTGGACGCTGGCCTTTGGGCGCCGGCGGCAAACAAGCCACGAACGGAACCGTCCCGATGACGCCAGAAATCAAGGCCCAGCTTGCACCTCACGGGGTGCTGCGCGCCGGCATCAACATGTCCAATTTCCTGCTGGTCACCGGTCGCAGCGAGTCGGGTGACCCGGAGGGCGTGTCTCCCAGCATGGCGCGCGCCATCGCCGACCGGCTGGGTGTGCCTGTGAAATACGTGCTGTTTCCCAAGCCCGGTGAACTGGCCGACGAAGCCGGCAAGGACGTCTGGGACATCGGCCTGATCGGTGCCGAACCGGCGCGGGCGGAGAAGATCTCGTTCACCGCCGCTTATGCGGAGATCGAGGCGACGTATCTGGTCCCGGCCGGCTCGCCGCTTCGGTCCGTTGCCGACGTGGACAAGCCAGGCGTGCGGATCGCGGTGACGGCCAGGAGCGCATACGACCTTTGGCTGGAGCGCAACATCAAGCAGGCGACGCTGGTGCGGTCGAGCAGTCTGGACGGCGCACTGGAGCAGTTCGTGGCGGAGAAGCTGGAGGCGCTGGCCGGTCTGCGGCCAAGGCTGCTGACCGATGTGCGAAAGCTGCCGGGGGCGGTGATCCTGCCGGGGCAGTTCACTGCGGTGCAACAGGCGGTCGGGACGGCGAAGGCCAACGTGGCGGGGGCGGCGTGGCTGTCGGCGTTTGTCGAGGAGGCGAAGGCCTCGGGACTGGTGGCGCAGTTCATCGAGCAGCACAAGGTGAACGGGCTGTCGGTGGCGCCGCCGGGGTAAGGCTGGCTGTCCTGGGGCGTTGATCAGACGGTCTGCGCGATTGGCCCGTGATCCCGAACGGGGCTGGATTGCGGGACGTTCGGAACCTGCGCTTTTTTGCGGCAGGCGGCGAGGTGGAGGTCGCGCTGGCGCTGCTGGTAAGCCTGCGTCCAGGTCAGGCCTTTGGCTTTGGCGGCTACTGCGAAGGTGGCGGGTTCCTCGATCGGGGCTTGTTCGATTTTCGGTGCGGGTTGGGCTTCGCCGGGTTGGGCGAGGATGGCCTGCCGGCGGGCTTTCTGAAGCTGGGCGAGGCGGCGTTCGGCATTCGCGGATTGCCGGCTGAGGCTGACGGCGCCGCCGCGGAGGCGGAGGACGCGGGTGAGGGATAGATCCGGGTCGGTCGCCTGGCTGAGGGCTTCGAGGGCGTGGAAGCTGAAGCCGATGACGGTGGCCGCGAGGCGGAGTTCAGCCTCGTTTTCGGGGTTGTAGGCGGCCAGCATTTGGGCCGCGGCTTGGCGGGCGGCGATTGTGTGGCCGGCGGCGCCTGTGAGAAAGAGCGTGGCGAGGTGGGTCAGGATGGTTTCCAGGATAACGGCTGGGAGGGACGTGGGGAGGGACATGCCGGAGGCCTTGGGGTGATGTTCGATGTTTGTTCTTTTCGCACCATAGGCGGAGTTTCCTTGGGATGCAAGAACATTTCTTTCGTCGTGCCGTGCCACGGGGGCCACGGTTGGGGGGGCCACGGGGCTGCCGGGTTCAACGGATTATCGCGTGCTATTTTGGGCGCGGATAGGGGTGGCTCCGTGGTCATGCACCAACTCCGCTTTGCGTGTCGAAGGTCTGCTTCAGAAAGATACGACGATGTCCGGGAGGATGGTCCTCGATGGTGCCGAACATGCTATAGCCGAGCATTCACGCGGGTGCTTCTGGATCATAGGATCGCGATCAGCCCAGTCGCTTCGCTCCTGAGAATGGATGGACGTGGACGCTGCCACGACAGTATCTTCGTCGCGCAGAAGGCGGGCAGTGCGTAAGCAAAGCAGCAGCCCGAGACGAAATACCGTGGAAGCAGGCTTCGTATAATCGCGCTCAGTTCGACATCGTTCGGACGATGCTTGATCAGCATCAGGGCGTCGGCGCCATCGCCGTGGCCGTCCACCTCAGTCGCCAGACGATCTATCGAATTGAACAGGACCCGGCAGCAGCCGACGCGGTGCTCGCGACGTAGGGTCAATGACACGCGAGCGGACGGAGGCCGGGGCCGCGTAAAACCCTAGGCATCATACGGCAGTCAGAACATAGCGATATAACAATGAACGATGCTATGTCTCCGCTGTGGCTGGCTGGACCGCGGTTCAGACCGTATCTGGCAGGCGTGAGGGGTTGATCGGCGCGAGTTTTACGGGGCACTCGCCGACATTCTTGTTCGATACGGGTTCGATACTGGCATCTGGGCAGCAGGTCCCCGGCCGTGCTATGATGCGCTTACGGCATGAAAGTAAGGGAACGAGCATGTTCACCAGCATCAGAAAGTATACCGTGAGACGCGGATCGGCGGAAGAACTTGCGCAACGCGTGCGAGAGGGCTTCGTTCCCTTGATGCGACTGATGCCGGGATTCAGCGGCTATTATTTGCTAGATGGCGGCCCAGACGTGCTGATCACCATCAGTACGTTCGACAGCGCGGACGAGGCGTTTGCCTCGAACGAAAAGGCAGCGAACTGGGCGAGAAACAACGTCCTCGAATTCACCAAGGGAATGCCAGAGGTCATGGCCGGCAACGTTCTGATTGCCGAGGTCAAGTAGCAGGCCGTTCGCGACGGGTCAGGGCACCCGACGGTGAGGAGAACGTCAGAGAGAGCCATCTGGGGGAAGAACCTCGCCTCGATATCACTGTCGCAAGTCGGCGTTTGCGTGGGGAACCGTCGCTACTGCGACCATCCCCGCGTGGGCGGGGGAACCAGCAGGACGCTGGGTGATGCTTGCGCCTCAACGTGGGCCATCCCCGCGTGGCGGGGGGAACCTTAAGTATGTGCCCTTTCGCATTGTCGGCTCCGACCTGGGCACCGCGAGCACCACGGTGGGCCGGTCCGCCGGAGGGAACAGAGCGTCACGAAACTGCTTCATGCGGGTGAACATCTGGCTGGCGGCCACGCGAGTAGGCAGGGCGAAATACGAGCCAACAACGGCGCCGGCTGCGAACCGGTGCTGAAAGCGCCATAGCGCCGCCTCGGTCTTCTGCCCCTTCAGCACCACACAGTTCGCCGTTGGCAGAATGGCTTCCTGCTGGATCGGCCGGGGAAATGCTCGGCCGGAAAGGTCGGCGAAACCAGGGCACCGGCGCTGAATCGTTTTGCGTCGTTCGTCCACCGCGAGCCGCACCTCCCATCGCCTCGCAGCGCTTGAGCCACCCCGCGGCAAGAAAAGCTCCGAGCACGGGGCTCCGCGCCCTGGATTGGTCTCCCAACAGGTGCTGCGAAACGCTGATCATTGGCTCGCCAGTCAAAACGATCTTGCGGATTTGGAGCCTTCGCCGCTCGGGCATGGAACCTCTTGCCTAACTCGAAAGCGATGTGGTGTTGACCGCGGGCCGTATCCCGGAACCAAAGTCCAGTGCAAACCACGATGTTCGCCAGGAGATGAAGCTCCATGATTCGCTCGCAGCAACCCTTTTGGACAATGGCATTTTCAGGGAATTTCAGAAGTCCTCATTCGGGGACAAAGGACTCATCAGATCGTATGGCCTAAGTCTAAGGGCAACACGGCGCTCGATCGCAGCAGCACGACAGCATCGGGGCACCGCAGACAGCTCATAGGAGCGGATCCTGATGGAAAAGGTCTGTCTAGGCGCGCCGACCGTTAGCGCCGCGGGTGCCGAAAACGGCGATGCGGGCATGCACAACTATCTCCGCGCCGCGGCTTTGGCCGATCAAGAACAGCGCCAGCGTTGGCAGTTTATCGCCCAAGCGTACAATATTCTCGCTGCTGGCTGCAGTACCGCCCGCGAGCCTGGCGCGTTACCGGAAGCTGTGAGTCGTCCTGTCTTTGCCGGCGGACGCCTGTACACGTTTGGCCCGTTCCGGATTTTTCCATCTCAGCGCTTGCTGTTGGAAGGAAACCGAAAGGTTCAACTCGGCAGCCGAGCCTTCGACATCCTGACCATTCTTGTGGAACGTGCCGGCGAGGTGGTCGGCAAAAACGAGCTGATCGCCCGCGTTTGGCCGGACGTAGTCGTCGCAGAGAGCAATCTCAAGACTCAGGTCAGCGCGTTGCGCCGGTCGTTGGGCGAAGCCCCCTTGGGTAAAGTTCTGGCCGGCACATGCTATATCGTTACGATACCAGGACGCGGCTACAACTTCGTCGCGCCGGTCAGTGTTGCGGAAGATCCGCTGCTAGATGGGCCTGCGTCCAGACATGTGTATATGTAGTCGTCCTTATGACAGACGTTGAGGGCCAGGGTTTTGGGCGTGACAAGGCGCCCGAGCGCAGCGGCAGGACGGCTGCGGCCACAGCACAGATCGCGCGGCCCTAGGCCCTAGGGTCAGCGCACTCGACCCATCCGCTTCGTACAACAAGGAGAGACGATATGAGCACAGTCGCGGAGCAGTTCGCCGAGACTTTGGCGATCGCCGGTGTCAAACGGATTTACGGCATCGTCGGGGACAGCCTCAACGGCCTCACCGATGCCATACGCCGCCAAGCGAAAATCGAATGGCTGCATGTCCGGCACGAGGAGGTTGCTGCCTTCGCGGCTGGGGCCGAGGCGCACCTTACCGGCGATCTGGCGGTGTGCGCGGGAAGCTGCGGGCCAGGGAACCTCCACCTCATCAACGGGCTGTTCGATTGCCATCGGTCGCGCGTACCCGTCCTGGCAATCGCCGCGCAAATCCCTTCGGCCGAGATCGGCGCCGGCTACTTCCAGGAAACCCATCCACAGACAGTGTTCAAGGAGTGCAGTCACTACTGCGAGCTTGTCTCCGGGGCCAACCAGATGCCGCGGGTGGTCGAGGTTGCGATTCGCGAGGCCGTTGGCAAGCGCGGTGTATCGGTTGTGGTCATGCCTGGCGACGTTTCGCTGCAGCAAGCAGCACCCGCGGCGCCGCCGAAGCTGGCTGGCCTGCTGTTGCCCGCACCAGTGGTGATGCCGGCGCGGCAGGAGCTCGATAAACTTGCGGCGTTACTTAACGGCAAGGATCGAGTGACGCTGCTCTGTGGCTCTGGCTGCGCCGGCGCGCACAACGAACTGCTAGCTCTTGGCGACCGTCTCAAGGCACCGATGGTGCACACGATGCGCGGCAAGGAATACGTCGAATGGGACAACCCCTACGACGTGGGCATGACCGGACTGATCGGCTTTGCGTCCGGCTACTACGCGATGCTGGACTGCGATGTCCTGCTGATGCTCGGGACTGACTTTCCTTACCGACAGTTCTATCCGCAGGGCAGCGGCGTGCAAATTGCTCAGGTCGATATCCGCGGCGAGCAGATCGGCCGCCGCGCTTCGGTTGATCTCGCTGTGGTGGGCGATGTGCGCGCGACTATTCAGGCGCTGCTGCCACTGCTTGAGCAGAATACTGACGCCACGCACCTGACGCAGGCGCAGCGCCATTACGCCAGGTCGCGCAAGGAACTGGATGATCTGGCGAGCGCCAAATCCGGCCGCCGACCGATCCACCCGCAGCAGATCGCCAAAGCGATCAGCGACCAGGCTGACGACGATGTCGTGGTTACCTGCGATGTCGGATTGCCGACCGTGTGGGCCGCCCGTTACCTGGCGATGAACGGCAAGCGCCGGCTGCTTGGTTCGTTTTGGCACGGCTCCATGGCCAATGCGATGGCGCAGGCGATCGGGGCGCAGGCAGCGGATCCGGACCGCCAGGTGGTGTCGCTAGCCGGCGACGGCGGGTTCACTATGCTGATGGGCGACCTGCTCAGTCTGAAGCAGCTTAACCTGCCGGTCAAAGTCGTTGTTTTCAATAACGGCGCCCTCGGCTTCATCGAGCTCGAACAGAAGTCAACCGGTTTTCTTGCTTTTGGCACCGGGCTCAGCAATCCGGACTTCGCGGCGATGGCTGAAGCGATCGGTATCCGCGGCATTCGCCTGGAAGATCCGTCCGAAGTCGAAGATGTGATCGCCAGAGCACTCACGCACGATGGTCCGGTTCTGATCGACGCCGTCGTCAACCGAGCAGAACTCGCGATGCCACCGTCGATTACCATGGAGATGGCCAAAGGCTTCTCGCTCTACATGGTGAAGGCGATCATGAGTGGCCGCGGAGATGAGATCGTCGATCTCGCCAAGACAAATCTCTGGCGCTGAAGGAGGCGTGTGATGGACCCGATCGCACTCCTGCTGTCGCGTCTTCAGTTCGCGTTCACCGTGTCGTTTCATATCATTTTTCCGTCGTTCACGATCGGACTGGCGGCGTGGCTGACGGTTCTCGAGGCTCTCCGTCTCGCGACGGGAAGGCCGACTTATCGCTTGGTGTTCGAGTTCTGGCTCAAGATCTTCGGGGTTGCGTTCGGGCTCGGCGTTGTCTCGGGAATTGTGATGGCGTTCGAGTTCGGGACGAACTGGAGCGAGCTCTCCCGCATGTCCGGCCCGGTTCAAGGGCCACTCCTGGCCTACGAAACCTTCAGCGCCTTCGCGCTGGAGGCCGCTTTCTTCGGCGTCCTGCTGTTCGGCCGCGAGAAAGTAGCGCCGGGGTTCTACTTGTTTTCGACCGCCATGGTTGCGTTGGGGACCACGCTCTCGGCATTCTGGATCATGGTCAACAACAGTTGGATGCAGTTCCCGGTCGGCTATGTTGTCGAGAACGGCGCTTTCGCACCCACCGACTGGGCGACGATCATTTTCAGCCCGGTGGTCTGGGTGCGGTTTCCGCACACGCTGATTGCATCCTATCTCACCGGCGCCGTCTGCGTTGCTTCGACCGGGGCGTGGTACCTGCTGCGGCAAACGTTCCACGCCGAGGCGCGGATCATGCTGCGAATGGGTCTGTATCTCGCGGCGGTGCTTGTGCCGGTGCAGCTCTTCTTCGGCCACCTCAACGGCGATTACGTCCACAATGATCAGCCGGTCAAGTTCGCCGCGATCGAGGGGCGCTGGCATGACGAGCAGCCCGCCGCCGAAGTCCTGATCGCAATCCCCGACGCTAACGCGGAGACCAATCACTATGCCATCAGCATTCCTATCCTTGGCAGCGTGATCGGGAGCATGAGCTTCGACTCCAAGGAGGTCGGATTGACTGACTTCCCGCGTCAGGACCGGCCACCGGTGCTGATTCCGTTCTTCACCTTCAGGATCATGGTCGGCTGCGGACTGGTCATGCTGGCGCTGGCCTGGATCGGATCATTTCTTAGCCACCGTGAGCGCCTGGAGCAAAATCGCGCGTTGCTGTGGCTGATCTTCCTTAGTTTTCCGCTGCTCTTCATCGCCACGCTGACCGGCTGGTTCACCGCAGAGGTTGGGCGTCAGCCATGGACTGTTTATGGTGTCCTGAGGACAGCCGAAGCACTGACGCCCTTCCTGACGGCCCGCGCTGCGACCATCTCGCTTGTCGTCTTCTGCGCCATCTACACGTTCATCTTTTCGTTTGGTGTTCTCTACATCTACCGGCTGCTGCGTGCGGGTCCGGTGGGACACCTGATATTGCCCTCGGCCACGGCGGTCCCCAACCGGCCCATGTCGGTTCTCGACGGCCCCCACGCTTCTCATCACCTCCCGGTTGGAGAATAGCCATGATCCTGTTCTGGATTGGCGTCCTGACCATCAGCACGCTGCTCTACGTTCTACTGGATGGCTTCGATCTTGGTGTCGGCATCCTTTTCGGGCTCACCCGAAATGAGGTAATACGTCGCAGTATGATCAGCGCGGTGGCGCCGGTGTGGGATGGCAACGAGACGTGGCTCGTTGTCACGGGCGTGACACTCTGGGGCGCCTTTCCGATCGTCTACGCCACGCTTCTCTCGGCGTTTTATCTGCCGCTTCTGCTCATGCTGGCGGGGCTGATCCTGCGCGGAGTCGCCTTTGAGTTCCGCAACAAGACCGAGCGGATGCGGTGGGTTTGGGACGTCTCTTTCGCCGGCGGCTCGTTTGTCGCCGCTTTCGTTCAGGGCATGACCGTCGGTGCCCTGGTCGAGGGGTTGCCGATCGTCAATGGCCGGTATGCTGGCGGTGACTTCGGCTGGCTCAGTCCCTTCGCGGTGCTTTGCGGCATCGGCCTGAGTGTGGGCTACATGCTCCTTGGCGCCTGCTGGGTCGTCCGCAAATGCGAGGATACAGCCCGTGAGACAGCCTACCGTCAGATACCCTCCCTTTCGGTGGGCCTGCTTGTCTTCCTTCTTGTTGTCTTCGTCTATGCCCTTGCTGAAGACCTGCCGGTCATGACGCGCTGGCTGGAGCGTCCGTACCTTTTTGTCTTTCCTGCAATCGGCGCGGCCGCCGCTGTCACGCTGGCCGTGAGCGTCCGCCGCCGGCAGGACGGACCCCCGTTTTTGATGGTCGCGCTCATCTTCGCGGCTGCGTTCGGCACGCTGGCGATCTCGTTCTGGCCTTACATGATCCCGTTCTCGATCACGATAGACGAGGCAGCCGCCCCCCATGCCAGCCTCGCCTTTTTGTTCTGGGGTGCAGGCCTCTTCGTTTTCCCGCTCATGCTCATCTACACTGCGATAAGTCTCGGCGTGTTCAGAGGCAAGGTCGCACCCTCGTCGCACCCCTATTAACGGAGCACGCTGAGGCGTATTGGTCTCTTCATGCCCTCCTGCATCGATGCTTCTTTCCCGAGGTCAGGGGGAACATCTTCTTGGATGAGGGCAGCGAAGACAACCGCCCGATTATGAATGGGTCGGAGTGCGCCAAGGAGTGTCGCGAATGGCCGCTGAGACGATTGGAGGGCCGATGGGCCCTCCGGGCGACTGCCAAACAGGTCAAGCAAGGGGCTAATACCATGGAAGCTGATCTTCTCGACTTTACCGTCTCCCGGAGCAAGGTCGTCCGCCCGAATCCGGCCAAGGACGATGCCGGCCTTATCGAAGAATTAAACGTCATAGTCGGCAAATCGCATGTCCTGACAGATCCGCGGAGCACGCGGCGGTTCCGCACCGGTTTCCGGTTCGGCAGCGGCTCGGTCGTGGCCGTGGTGCGTCCCGGGTCCCTTGTCGAGCAATGGCGCGTTCTCGAAGCCTGCGTCGCCGCCAACAAGATCGTCATCATGCAGGCGGCCAACACCGGCCTGACTGGCGGCTCAAGCCCCAATGGCGACGACTATGACCGTGGCGTCGTATTGATCAACACCTTGCGCATCGCCGGGCTGCATCTGGTCAACAACGGCGATCAGGTGTTGTGTCTGCCTGGCACCACGCTCTTCCAACTCGAGAAGGCGCTGCGGCCCCTCGGGCGTGAGCCGCATTCGGTGATCGGCTCGTCCTGCATCGGGGCGTCGGTCTTCGGCGGCATCTGCAACAATTCGGGCGGTGCCCTGATACACCGCGGCCCTGCCTTCACCCAATTGGCGCTGTTCGCGCGTCTCGACGAGGAAGGCAACCTCCATCTCGTCAATCACCTCGGCATCCGCCTTGGCGTGGAGCCGGAGGCTGTCCTCGAAAGACTGGAGAAGGGCGAATTTACCCAGGCTGACGTCGAGAACGACCCGACCCGTTTTGCCTCCGACCATGATTATGCGAAATACGTCCGCGATGTCGACGCCGCAACGCCTGCCCGTTTCAACGCCGACCCGCTTCGCCTCTTCGAGGCCTCGGGCAGTGCGGGCAAGGTCATGCTGCTGGCGGTTCGCCTCGATACCTTCCCGAAAGAGCAACGCACTGGCGTCTTCTACATCGGCTCGAATGAGCCGCAGGAACTCGAAGAGATTCGACGCGACATGCTCGCCGCGTTCGATTCGTTGCCGATTTCGGGCGAATATCTGCACCGCGTCGCCTTCGACATCGCCGAGAAGTACGGCAAGGACACATTCCTTGCGATCGAATATCTGGGCACCGATCGTTTGCCGCTGATGTTTGCCGCGAAGGGGCGGTTCGATGCCCTGTGCGAGCGTCTGCCATTCCTGCCAAAGCATCTCAGCGACAAAATCATGCAGGCGATCAGCACTTTGTTCCCGAAGCACCTGCCCAAGCGCATGACGGAGTATCGTGACCGCTTCGAACATCACCTCATCCTGAAGATGGCCGACGACGGTATCGAGGAGGCCCGCGAATATCTGAAATCGAGGTTCCCGACAAAGAACGGTGATTTTTTCGAGTGCACTCCAAAGGAAGGCGACAAGGCCTTCCTGCATCGCTTCGCCGCCGCCGGTGCCGCCATCCGCTATCGCGCGATCCACGAACGTGATGTCGAGGACATCGTGGCGTTGGACGTCGCGCTGCGCCGCAATGACGAGCAGTGGTCCGAAAAGCTGCCGCCCGACGTCGAAGCCCCCATCCTGCACAAGCTCTACTACGGTCACTTCTTCTGCCACGTGTTCCACCAGGACTACATCATCTCAAAGGGCCACGACTGTCAGGCGATCGAGGAACGCATGTGGGAACTGCTCGACCAGCGCGGCGCGGAGTATCCGGCCGAGCACAATGTCGGCCACCTTTACAACGCGAAGCCGGCGCTCGTCGCACACTACAAGGAACTGGACCCTTGCAACGCTTTCAATCCGGGCATCGGCCGGACCACGAAATGCGCGCATTGGCTGGTCCCCGGCGGCTCATCCGGCAAACGCGAGTTCCGGTGCGAGAACTGATCATCACGGCCTCACGGCGAATAACGATTGCCAAAGGAACGCTTGCGCCAGCGGTCACGGCACGGCCACCCACTTTTAGCAGAGCACACTCATGCGCATCGGCCTCTTCATACCCTGCTTCATCGACGCATTCTTTCCCGAGGTCGGCATAGCAACTCTCGAACTGGTCGAACGCTTCGGCTATGAGATCGACTGTCCCCGTGACCAGACGTGCTGCGGTCAGCCAGAACGGTAAAGACGATGCCGGATCCCGCGCCTCCTTCGATTGTCGATGATCACAAAATACGAGAAATAGCCTCAAGCGTTGAGAGCCAGACCCGGTTGCGCGCGGAGACAACCTTTGCCGTCGTCATCATTCTGGTGGGCGTGGCTGGAGGGCTGGGCGGCATGCTCCTGGCGCTTTTGCTGCACGGCGTCCAGCACGCCGCTTACGGTTATGACCTCGGTGCCGTTGTAAGTCCGGAGAGCTTTCTGCAAGGCGTTACTGCCGCGTCCCCGATGCGCCGCGTCATCGCGCTGACACTCTGCGGTGCCGTCGCCGGGTTTGGCTGGTGGGCTCTTTATCGCTTTGGGCGCCCGTTGGTCAGCATCAAGGCGGCCGTTGGGCAAGATAACCCCGGACCGCGAATGCCCGCGCTCGCCACAATCGTGCATGTCTTGCTTCAAATCGTGACCGTCGGGCTGGGCTCGCCGCTCGGTCGCGAGGTGGCGCCACGCGAGATCGGGGCAATGCTTGCCACGCGGCTCTCGTTCTGGGCCGGTTTGTCTTCGGAAGAGGCGCGGATCGCGATTGCCTGCGGCGCTGGCGCGGGACTTGCCGCCGTGTACAATGTCCCGCTGGGCGGCGCGATATTCGTCCTTGAGGTGCTCTTGGATACGACCGCGCCACGAGCTGCGGCCGCGGCCATTGCGGCTTCAGTCATCGGCTCGACAATCGCCTGGATCGGCCTGGGCGACGTCTCCCAGTACGTGGTGCCGCCACTCGAGATCAGCCGGCCATTGATCGCTGCCTCGATCCTTGCCGGACCGGTGTTCGGGCTGGCCGCTTACGGGTTCAGGGTCATGGTGAATATGGCAACGGCCCATTCGGTCGCTGGTTGGAAGAGGGTGCCGTGGTCCATTGCGGTCTTTCTGGCGATCGGTTTGGCCGCAACACGATTCCCTGAGTTGCCAGGGAACGGCAAAGGACCATCGCAACTCGGGTTCGATGGTGATCTCAGCGGCGGCCTGGCCGCAAGTTTGCTGGTCCTGAAGGTACTCGCGGTCGCCGCGAGCCTGCGTGTCGGCGCGGCCGGCGGTGTTCTGACACCGAGCCTGACTGCAGGTGCCCTGCTCGCGACGGCACTTTGTCCGGTTTTGACCCTGGTTTTTCCAGGCATTTCCTCTGCCGGCTTCGCGGTCGTAGGTGCCGCCGCGTTTCTTGCCTCGTCCATGAACATGCCACTGACGGCCGTTTTGCTGACGCTCGAATTCACGCGGGTCAGTCATGATTTTTGCGTGCCGATTTTCCTGGCGGTCGGGGGCTCCGTTGCCATGCTGCGGGCATGCACCAGTCTGGCGTCGCAGCCTGTACAGTCACACCGCTCCCATTCCCAAGAAGTCGTCAACAGGCGGCAATCTTAACCACGCCGGACGCCGCCTTCTGCCCCGATAGGAGAAATGCAACGTGAGCGAATACAGGATCGAGACTGACAGCCTCGGCAAAGTCGAGGTTCCCGCGGACAAGCTCTGGGGTGCGCAAACGCAGCGTTCGCTGGAGC
>JBEKLE010000011.1:0-42950 GCA_050010355.1 Rhodopila sp.
AAGGCACCAGTCTTGAAAACTGGCGTGGGTGTAAGTCCACCGTGGGTTCGAATCCCACTCCGTCCGGGCCTTGCAATTTTCGCTGATGATGTTTTGGCCGTCACCCGATAAGCAAGCCAAAGCATTCGGATGCACTGGGCATCTTCTGTCAGGCGACACGGCAGATTGCTGAGGTCCGGGTGTGATGCCGCTTTCGTGACGAAGCGAAGGCGTGTATGGCGGGCCGACCATGACGATGAGAAGCCGGCCTTTATGGGTCAATCTCAAGCAGCGCGGGTGTCGCCCGATGTGATTGCCTGGTCAGGGTGTCGCTTTGATCGTTGCCCCTGCTTCGTCGTCCACCCTCCATCCACGACAAGGGCTGTCCCCGTTACCAGCGCGGCCGCATCTCCGGCCAGGGACACCACCGCCCCATGAGGTCCTCGACGGTGCCGAGCCGACTCAGTGCGCTCATTTGGCTTTCCGCAGATAGGCCTCCTGCACAATGGGACTTTCCGAAATTTCGGCCGGCGTGCCTGCGGCCAGCAGCTCGCCCTCGCCCAGCTCGGTGAAGCGGTCGGCGAGACTGAAGACGACGCGCAGGTCGTGCTCGATCAGGACAATCGTATAGGCGCTGTTCTTGTGCGGCCGGCGGATCAGGTCGGCGGCGGCCTAGGCCTGGGTCTCGTGTTCGCCCATGTCGGCGGTCGGTTCATCGAGCAGCCGCGGCCGGGGCTTCAACGTAGCGGCGACGATCTCCTCGGCGCTGGCCGTCGTGGGAGAGTGCTGCGGCGCAATTCAGACGTTGCGACGCCTAGCACAATATGCTTCCGCTCCGTCTCATGGACGTCCCGGAGTTGCCGTGATTCCCGACCCAAGGTTCTCACAGGCGAGCGGGGCTTTAGATATGCCAGCCGGCCCCGCTTCCGCTGCGCCTCGGTGGGCGCGCGAGCCGTTCGCTTCACGGCGCACCGGCATCCGCGGTTCCGGTGCCGCCCGGCTCGCGACCGCCTTGCTCGACACCGGTCTGCTCCTGGCCTATGCAATTATCGTTGCAGCACGAATGCCGCAGATTCTTCTGAAGGGCCGTTTCTGGGCTGAGGAAGGGGCGATCTACTTTCTGAACGGGCGCGATCTGCCATGGTACGACGCCCTGTTCGCCGTGCACACCGGTTACCTGAACCTGGCCGCCAGCATCGCCACGCTGCTGGCCGCTCGTGTCGTCCCGATCGAACATGCGCCTTGGGTCAGCACCGGCTTCGCCTTGCTTATTCAACTCTGTCCCGCGCTGTTGCTCCTGACGAGCGGCGTTCCCTGGTTGCGGAAACCCTGGACAAAGGCCATCGCACTTCTTGTGCTACTGGCGGCAACGCGATCCGGCGAGGTGTGGATGAACGCGATCACCAGCCAGTTCCACCTCGGCATTTGTACGGCGCTGATCCTCGCGCTGCCTCTGCGCGGGGGCCTGCCTGGTTTGTTCCGGGGCGGGCTGCTTATTCTGGCGCCGCTGAGCGGACCAACATCCGCATTTCTGGCGCCGCTGTTCATCGCCCGTGGTTACCTCGGCCAGTCGCGGCAGCGGTTGTTTCAGGGTGTGATCCTTGGTTGCGGGGGCGCCTTGCAGTTGGGGATGGTCCTGCTGCATCCGGAACCGGCGCGCACGATCGGGATCGGGCCTCGGATGCTTGCCCTGGTGGTTTACGTTAAGCAGATCTTGCTGCCGTTTCTTGGAACTGTTCAAACACAGGACCTGACGACGAATCTGACGGGAGGTGTTGCCGCCGGCACGACGCCCTGGGTTCCGCTTCTCATCAGCGTCGCCTGCATGGCGGCGATCGTTCTGGCCGCGTGGCGAAGCCGGAACGCCGAGGTCCAGTGGCTTCTGGCCGGCGGGATGGTCATAATGACCTTGTCGTACTACGGCGCGCTGGGCCAGCATATCAACCTGCTCAGCGTAACATTTGGTGACCGCTACAGTTACGCGCCTACGGCGCTCTTCGGCCTCGTCCTGCTCGGCATCGCCCTGACGACGCGACGATGGTCAGGCAGCGTGGCGGCTCTCCTGGTCTGCGTGTTCGTATGGACCGGCATACAGGAATATGCGTCGCCGGGCGCGATGTTCGAGGACGGGTCATCCTGGCCCGCCGAAGTCGCAAACTGGCGGGCCGACCCCGCCTACCGTGTTCAATTTTGGCCCGATTATGAGGCCTGGCGATGGCCGATTGCTCCGCTGCCGGGCACGAGTATCCATTGAGGCGTGCCGATGCTTGCCACAAACGGGTGCTTCCTCTAGCTGTCGGCGCATGAAATTCCGCCCGTTCCAGAAGCTGGTTCCGGCGCTAGCGCGGACCCATTCTGTTGAGCCGATCCCGGTGGTTCACATGATCGATCAGATCTGGTGTGACCGTTATGGCGTTTTCGTGCGCGGCTGGATCCACGCGCACGCTCACAGGGTGCGGGAAGTAGCCCTTGGCAGCGGCGAGATGCGGGTGGCGACGCAGACGTTCCACCGCCGGGCGGACCTGCTGACCCATTATCCGGGATACGCTCATGTTGCTGATACCGGCTTCGAACTTTATCTCGCATGCCCACCCTTCGAGCCGGTTTGGATCGAGGCCGTTACAGGTGCCGGCGCCGGACGTGTAAAGGTGACGGTGCCGGCCCATCTCCAGGCCGAGGCCGAACCTGACTGGCTGGAGACGGATCATCCCTGGTCTCGCTTTGTGACCGCGATGCGAGAGCGCGGCGGCCGGGTGCTGGAAGTAGGCTCGCGCCGTGACGTTGGCCCAATGACCGGTGGGGTAGGACGGGATCCGTTCGGACCCGCCTGCAGCTTGCTCGGCTGTGACATCCATCCGGGACCGGGAGTCGATTTTGTCGTCGATGTTCACGCCCTGAGCCGGGGCGTCGAACTTGCCTCTTTTGACGGTGTGTTCTCGGTCGCGGTGCTGGAGCATCTCGTGGCCCCCTGGGTCGCGGCCGCGGAGATCAACCGTGTGCTGCGCGTCGGAGGCCTGACGATGCACATGACGGTGCAGGCTTGGCCGATCCACGAGCAGCCGAACGATTTCTGGCGCATGTCGGACCGTGGACTGGACATTCTGTTCGGTCCCGCCGCCGGGTTCGAGGTGGTGGAATCCGGCATGCGCGGCCCTGTCAGCGTGCATCCTTCGCCGGCGATGCGGCGCGTCGGCTGGCTTGATATGCCGACATGTCGTGGCTTCGCAGAGAGTTACATCCTGGCGCGAAAGGTGGCGGATGTTTCCGAGGGCGCCGTTGCATGGCCGATGAGCGGCGAAGATCTGGATGCGCACAGCCGGGCATACCCGACAGTTGCCTGACCAGAAGTCCCCGACCGCAATTTTCGACCCGCCGGCGTTATGGTACCCGGTTTCGGATCACTTGCTGGAGTTGGAGGTCGCGGTCGATCATCGCGACATCGGAACCTGGCAGACCGGCCACCACTTGCCGCCAATCGGTAATGTCCGGGACTTCGGCGGGATTCTTCCGCAGCAGCTCGACTTTCAGGAACGGGAAGCCTGCGAGAAGCAGGTGGCGCCAGAGTTCGCAGGTTGGATTGAGCGGCACCCCGGTTGCCGCAGCCCCGCGAATCCGCTCGGTCGCCTTGATACGCATCTGCTCCAGCGGATTCGAGATCGAAGCGCTGTCCTCGCTCCGGTCGAACATAGCCGCAGTCTGACCCAAAAGATCGTGGTAGCTCCATAGAGACCGGCACCGCAGCCCTGCTTTGAGCAGTTGCTGCGTCAGGCCGACCTCGTAACGAGAGATCACCCACTGCTTCGAGGACACCGGACGCACACCTCGCCAAAACGCCTGCCACGCCGGGCTCGTTATGGCTCGGCGCCCGGCCAGCAGGAAATATGACTGGAGATGATACCGATACTGCCAACTATCGGTCATGCCCCAAAAATCTGCTTGGTTGAAATCGAAACGTCCCATCAAGTCTGCGATCGGCACCAGCGGTCCATAGACGCTGTCATTTGCGATCAGCAACTGCTCCGTTTCCAGCCGTGGCAGATCGAGCAGGTCAATCACCTCACGCAGGGCACCGAAATCGTAGCCAATGTTTTGGCGAACGATGACGGCTCGGCAAAGCGGCTGTAGCGCACTCAGGCTATCGTTCCGCAAACGCCCGGAGTTGGTGATAAAGACGACTGAAAAACCAGTGCCGTACAGTTCACGCACATAAGCGAGAACGTGCTCAGCCAAACGCTCACGCCGATCGAAATGCGTGAACAGAGCCACGCGTTCGCCCAATTCGATCCGGCCTTCGGGCCAGGTCCACACGACGTGGCGCCGGCCGCGAAACAGGCTTCGCGCGTAAGAAAGATACGGATACGGCGCGGGAGAATGCCGATAGACATGGCGAAGGTGGCCCAGCCATGATCCGCCCATGCCCTATGCGCCGTTTGCTTGGGCGGAAGGCGCACCAGACGCAGCCGCGGCAGAATCGCGCTGCCCGAGCCGTTCGAGGGCCGCCAACTCGCCGCGAACCGCAGCCGCAAAAAGTCCTTCCGGGCCGCCATGGCCATCGGGCGTTTCGAGCATCTGCCTGATGCGGTTGAACCTGCCGCGGCTGCGTTCGATCACGGAGATTTCATCACTCTGCGAGTCAAGCACAGCGAGTCCGAAGAGTGCGTCGCGCTCCGTTTCCGACCGCGGTATGGTCGCGTCCGGGTCGGCCCAGGCTCTGGTCTGAAATGCGCTCACGTCCGCCAGTTTCATGGCGAGCACGTAGTGACCGGCATTGACAAGCTCCACCAGGGCACGCTCGGCGATGACCTCTCGCCGTATCGAAGCGCGCTCCGCGTCCGGGGCCGGTGGCAGCGAGGCTAATTGAGCCACGACATCGTCCGCGCCAGCGGCGGCCGAACAGAGGACGGCCTCGGCGCGTGCGGCCCAGTAAATTTCCTCGCTCATCCCATCTGCCAAAGCCAGGTTGGCGAGCGCGATCCGAAGCAGATCGGCAGCCTCGGCCGCCCAGCGGAAGCGCTCGCCGAGTCTGGCGCGTGGCGTTCCTGAGGCCAATAGCCTGATGGCGTCGGCATAAAGGAGCCCGCCGAGGCACAGCGGCATATACCGTGCGAGCTCGTCCAGTGATCGGCCCCGGTTATCGGCTACCTGGCCGCCGAGACCATCAAGCGATTGTCCGAAGCGCGCGAAACAGGCGCGCTCAATCTGGTCGCGGACACGATCCGCCTGGTCGAATGCGGCGTCGCTGATTGCTTCCTGAAGCGCGCGCCCCGCGAATGCCATGAACAGGTCCTGCTCGGGTGAGAAGTCGGCTGACCGTTGTTCGAGGTAAGCCCGGTATTGAGCCCTTAAAACGGTGTTGTCGCGTTCCAGGTCGACCGGGCGGTCGCTGGCAAACGCCACCAGGGAATGCCCGTCCTTGTTGATGAGGAGGTGATGAAATCCTGCGTCGAGCAGGGTCCGGTGCAGGGTCTCCCGGGTCTGAAAAATCAAATGCAGGCCTGGAGAAAGCAGCCCGATCAAAACCCCGGGGTTGGTCTCGGGTCGTATATCCGCGCCGTCGGGCGTGGTGAGAATGAGTGTTCCGCCGGGCCGGAGCATGCGGCGCAATACGCGCACGAATCTGATCGGCGAGACGACGTGCTCGATCGTCTCGGACGCCATGACCACGTCGCAGGTGCCTGCCAGCGCCGGTTCCGTATCTTGAACGTATCGACGTTGGATCGACACACCGAGCATCTCCTGACCCAAGCGGGCTATTCCGCCGGGATCGATGCCCTTTCCAGTCCAGTTCCTGGCGTGGCGTGCATAATCAATTCCGAAGCCGAAACCGCAACCCACCTCGGTATACACGCTCCCGGCGGGGGCACGAACCTGTGCCAGCGGCCGCGTGATCAGCGACAGGCCGGCGCCCTGCTGCAGGTAGAACGGCACCCGACCGCGCTCGAGCATGGCGTCTTCGGCGTAATCCGGTGGGATCTGTTCAGCGTAGAACGGGCAGCCACACGCCGAGCATCGCAGCACCCTGGTCTGTTTTCGTGAACCGGGCGAGGTGGTGAAATCAATTGTCAGCAGCAGCGGTTTTGGGACGTCGGAACCGCAATTCGGGCAGGCGATCGAGACCGTCTTGATGCGCGTGCCGGTTGGCCACTTCACCACCGGGGGGGCCATGGTATCGCGGGAGGAGGGTTTTTGCGCTGCGCGGGCCCAGGTGCGGTGCAAGTGCGCCATCAGGCTTCTGACACCGGCTACCATTTGAGTGCGCGTCATAATGCTTATCTGGGATCCGGCGAACCTGGATCACATCGATCGAGATACCATCCCCACTTGTGGCTCATTGACGATGTGCCCACATGGTCATTTGCCGATCGCGGGGCGTTGGTCAGGCCCGAGGCGAATCTGCACGCGAAAACCCAAAAGGAGCGTCCCCGGTTGAGGGACGCAACGCGAGACGGTTTATCTGTGGGTGGTCCTGAGATCAAGCCCGCTGGCGGCGCCGGACAATGGGGCAACCGCTGCGGCGTGTCTGAATCGCAGCGTTGGACGCGGTGCCCGAAGACGCGTTAGCCCCGCCCGGCGAACCGAGCGGGGTTCATCGTGACCGGGCCTAACCGTAATGGATGTTGTTGGTGATGTTCGTCACGTTGACAAAGGTGATTTCGGTATTATCCGACAACGTCAGTGTCGCGCTGCCATTCGCGACTGTGACCGTGGAGACTGCTGGGTCGTAGCCGATCAAACCCACGGCATCGCTGGCCGACAGATTGGTAACGAAATCGTGGCTGCCTGCCGTGTTTGCTGCCAGGAAGAAGTACGTGTTGCTGCCGGTGCCACCGGTGAACGTGTCAGCACCAGCGCCTGCGTCGTACAGATTGGTGCCGCCCCCACCGGCGATCGAAGCATTCGATGGGCCGACGGCAAACAACGCATCGGTGCCGGTCGAACCCGCCGCGTTGAGTGTCTCATTACCCGACACCGCCGCATAAATCAAGTTGCCGGCGCCGGAATAGTTCACGTTACTGCCGTCGGTTCCGAATATGGTCGCGCCGTTGGGCGCCTGACCGGTGACGCTGTTGTTGCCGTAAGCGCCGAGTAGCAGGCCGCCGGTTCCGCCAACGATGCTGTTCATGCCCGTCCCGCTCACGACGGTTGCAGCGCTGTCGCCGCCGACGAACGTGAGGTTGCCGGCGCCACCGAACACGTAGAGCCCGGTGCTGCCGGCTCCGGCTGTCACGGTCGTCGGGCTACTCACGCCCGTAATCGAGTCGGCCGAGCCCATGTCCAGCACGGACAGCGACCCAGCGTCGGTTTGGCCACCAAACACCCAATCGTTGCTGTTGCTTCCCGTGAGGGTGACAGTTGTGTCGCTGGCAGCCGCCGAGACTGTCGTCTGCATACCGCTGACAGACACCGCAAGAAAACTCGGCCCGGCGGAACTGCCGACCACAAAACTCTGGGCCCCGGAGGAGTCGACCGTGGTGGATCCGGCACCAACGACGATGGTGTCCTGGCCGAACGACATGACCATATTAGTGTCATTAGTGTCGCCGGACACGCCAATCAGGTTCTGGCCCAGATCGGTAGCGACTGTGCCGGTACCCGACGCCGAAATCGTATCGTTGCCGGGAGCGGTGGAGATCAGATACTGGCCGCTGGCGGCGATCAGATTATCGCCACCCGAGGCTGCGACGGTGCTTTGGCCGGTTACGTAGAATGCGCCGCCGGTGGTCCCGGTGTTCAGCGCGAGATTTGACCCGGTCACCGTGTTCGCGCCGGTAGCGTTGTCGACAACATAGGAATAGCCGTTAGGGATGGCCGCGCTGCCGGTGATACCGTTCAGTCCCAGCTCGGTGACAACTTGTGACGGAACGTGCGGTATACCCGAAACCGCGAAAGTGCCGTCTCTGTAAGCAAAAGTCGATGGGGATGCATTGAGATCTGCCACCAGAAGCGCATTGATTTGCGCTGCAAGCCCCAAGATGTCTCCAACTGCGCCCGATACCGCAATGGGGCCTGTCACTGTTACTGATGACATAAATTTCTCCGTCCGCAGGCTTGATCGAGGGCCGTTCCGGCTCCGATCGTTGATAATTCTTATCGATTATCCAGTCGTATAACGCAACCTTTTTCTCACGAAATTCTGAAGCGAGGAATTCGGTATCGCGAAGTTGTGAGCCCCGCTTGCGATATGAACGTTTCGGTGCTCTCGCAATCCAAACTATTTTATTGTGACGGAATGTTCCGGCTGATGACGGGACCTTGCCATGACCGGGTCCTGCCGCGCAGTGGGGGTACAGACCAGTCTGGTAATGCAATCGTCGATATCGCTTTATTGATGTCCCCGCGCTGCGCCTTCGGGTGACCGGCGGCTGTTGCGGTTACGGGTGGCTGCTGCAATGTCGTGAAATATTGTTGCGTTCAGGCGAAGTCGCGAAAGGCGAAACCGCACTCGATTCCCCGGGCACGCTTTGTTCAGCCTGGCATCTGCGCTCCGAGTTACGGTGTCTCGCGAGTTTCATGAATTTAGATGCACTAAAGTCGATGCCGGCGGCCTGTTGGATAGAACACCAGGCGATCTCCGTGATTGAGCCGTAACGATGATTTGCCCCCGCCGGCCCCGCCGGCTACTGCCGCACAACGAAGTTCGGACCACCCACCGCCTAACCTCATGCCCGCCCCCGGCCTGCAAAATGGTGGAGAAGTATCCGGAGCTGAGGGGCTCCAAGTCCGGCTACATGGCAGCCGGCTGTGCGGATCGATAGCCCCCGCCTCGGCCACCCTCGAATCTTCAAGGCCTCGGTAGCGGCGCGCATCTTTCAGTCAACCAGCGTCGTTCAGCCTCGCCAAGCGCCGGTCCAACCGTTTGTAGCACACGAGCATGGTACGCATCGAGCCAGTCACGTTCCTGCGCCGTCATCAGGGCCGGATTGAGCAGGTGCCGATCAAAGGGGGCCAGGGTCAGCGTTTCGAAGCGCAAAAACGACTTGGCGGCGCCTGGCATATCGGCCGGTTGCACCAACAGCAGATTCTCCAGCCGGATGCCGTAATGTTCCGCCAGGTAGAAGCCGGGTTCGTTCGACAGGATCATGCCCGCATCGATCGGCACCGGGCGGGCGAGGCGTGAGAGGCTGACGGGACCCTCATGCACGGACAGATAGCTCCCGACGCCGTGACCGGTGCCGTGGTCGTAATCAAGCCCCGCCTGCCACAACGCCCGCCGAGCGAACGCATCAAGGTGCGCGCCGCCGACCCCCTTCGGAAAGATCGCGGTCGCAATTGCGATGTGTCCCTGCATCACCCGTGTCACCCGGTCGCGCACCTCGTCCGGCGGATCGCCGGGTCCGGTCCAGACAGTCCGGGTGATGTCGGTCGTGCCATCCGGATACTGCGCGCCGGAGTCGATTAGATACACCTCGTTCGCTTTGATCGGCCGATTCGATTCGTCCGTAACCCGGTAATGGATGATCGCCCCGTGCTCGCCGGCGCCCGAAATCGCCGGAAAGCTCTCGCCGCGGAAGCCGTCCACCTGCCGGCGGAACTCCAGCAGCGCATCGGCGGCAGAGATTTCGGTCTCCTGGCCGGAAGGAGCCTCGACCGACAGCCAGTGCAGGAATCGGCACACGGCCACCGCATCCCGCAGATGCGCCTCGCGAGCGCCCTGCTGCTCGATTGCATTCTTGCAGGCTTTTGGCAACAGACAGGGATCACTGCCGGGCGACACCGCCGCGCCGGCCTTGATGAGTTGCTGTGCGAACCACACCGGTGATCCGGATGCATCAACCCGCATGGTCTTGCCGGCGAGCTTCGCCAACGCCGGGCCGAGCGCATCGCGGTCCGAGACCGAGACCGCGTTGCCTAGCCACGCCCGGGTCTCGGCCGGCAGTTTTGCCGAATTCATGAAGAGGTCAGTCGCGCCGTCCGCGTGCACCAGCGCAAACCCGAGCGCGAACGGGGTGAACGGCACGTCGGCGCCGCGGATGTTCAGCAGCCATGCGATCGAGGCCGGATCGGTCAGCACAGCCGCATCCTGCTTCGCCTCCCGGAGCGTCTTGGCCACGTCAGCCCGCTTATCCTCCGACGTCCGGCCCGCGCAGGCCAACGGATGGGGCACGGCGGGCGCGCTTGGCGGTGCGGGCCGGTCGGTCCAGACCGCGTCGATCGGATTGCGCTCGACCGCGACCATCTCCAGTCCGGCATCGGTGTAACGGGCCAGGCCGTCCTCGCTGATCAGCAGCGGGTCATAGCCGATCCGGCCGTTCTTCGGCGCGTTCTGGGCCAGCCAGGCCGGCGGCGGCTCCTCGGTGATATGCAGCCGCAGCCATAGGTTCGGGTCCGTCTGTTCGGCGAGCTGCAGAACGTATCGACCATCCGTAAATACGGCCGCTGTTGTGGCGAGCACAACCGCCAGCCCCGCACTGCCGGTGAAGCCGGTCAGCCACGCGAGGCGTTCGGCAGCGGCGGGGACATATTCGCCGAGATGCTCGTCCGCCCGCGGGACAATCAGTCCGTCGAGGCCCTGCCGTGCCAACTCCTGCCGCAGCGCAGCCAACGCTGGAACACTCATTTTCGCCCCTTTACACCAGCCGGCCGAAAGACCGACTTTTCACTGGACCGTCGGCCGGCTGGTATCTCATTGATTTTGCGCGCAGCCGCCACACCAACCCTACGCGCATATCGACAAACTCGGGAATTCATGGCTCGTTCAGCATTTATGCGTTTTGCACATAGCTGTTTCGGCGATTTCGGCGATTAAACTGCACGTAATCCATCCTATGTTGCATTGCATCATAGCCCGGGGGCGCCCCGCCACCCTGACGCCGCGTAGCACCCGGGTTTGTATGGACACTCGCAATGAGCGCTAACATGGCTGACTCTCGCTTCTCTTTCGAATTGCCCAGCTTGAGCTATATCGACGCCAAGTGGGAAGAGCCCAGCCTTCGGGCTCCGGCACCACAGGCGCGTCCCGTGCGCAGGGGCGGCGTCGCAAGTTGGCTGTCCCGCCAAGCGGCCGCCTTCTTCGCGTGGCGCCGCGAACAGGAGGCGGCTGCCGAACTTTCTTCGATGTCGGATCGTGAACTGATGGATATCGGCCTTAGCCGGGCCGATGTGCGGCGCGCGTTTGCAAGGGACTTCAACGCAGATTTGCGCCAGCGCGGCCGAAACGTATAGACGTCGGTAGTGGGGCGATGAGGCCGGTGATCTTCTGATGACTAGCTCCGCGCTTCGGCACACGTCCCGGAGCTGGCCTCTCGCTACCTTGTAAGTCGCGTCGTTCTAGACGTGTTCCGGGAGGTGAGGGGTCAAGTTGGCCAAGCGGCCGGATCGATCAACGGGGCCAATGAACGGTGGTGAGGGCGCCGCGTATCAACGTCGGCACGTCTCGCCAATCCGCCAGGACCCAATAACACGTGAGCAGCAATGCGATCCCGAACAATGGCAACGCGAACGCCCTGACGCCGCGCGTTTCCTTCCGGGATACAGGCATTTCAACCTCCAGCCACCAGTTTGATTGAAAGCGTCACGATACGGCGGCGCAGCGGCACACCTCTTGGATAAAGGGAAGGTTAGGCGGGTTTCCTCCTGTCCCACGAGCAGCAAGATGGCTGCCTCCCGGTGGGCGCATAGGTGCAGGTGATGGCGCTTATGCATACTGCGACAGACCCACCGCGGGAACGTCCTGAAGGAAGCACCGTGAGCGAGAACACCGCCCTGTCCATGCCCGTCCCGCCACGAGCAATACCGCTCGGCGCAGAGCCGACCGAGCGCCCGGCCCCGGCGCTTGCACCAGCGAGGCAAGCGGCGACCGGAGAGACGACCACAACGTTCGCCATCCTCATCTCTCTGAGTTTGTGCCATTTTCTGAACGACATGAACCAGTCACTGGTTCCGGCGATCTACCCGATCCTGAAAACCTCGTACGGGCTCGACTTCGGGCAGATCGGACTGATCACGCTGGCGTTCCAGATGACAGCCTCCCTGTTGCAGCCGGTCGTCGGCATGGTGACCGACAAAAGACCGATGCCGTATTCGTTGCCGGTGGCCATGGGGTGCAGCCTGCTGGGTCTGCTCATGCTGTCCGTCGCCAGCGACTATCACATGATCCTGATCGCGGCGGCGATGGTGGGTCTTGGATCTTCGGTGTTCCACCCGGAATCGTCGCGCGTGGCCCGTATGGCATCCGGCGGCCGCTATGGCTTTGCCCAGTCGTTGTTCCAGCTTGGCGGCAGCACCGGGTCGGCGATCGGGCCGCTTCTGGCGGCCTTTGTCGTCGTCCCTCGAGGCCAGGGAAGTATCGCGTGGTTTTCGGCCGCGGCGCTGCTGGCAATCGCTGTGCTGACCAACGTCAGTATGTGGTATTCGCGCCATCCTGCCATGGCCACGCGTCGAGGCCGCCGGTCGCCGGCGGTCATCCCGGCCTCGCCACTGCCGCGTGCGAAGGTGATCGGCGCGATGGCGGTCATCCTGGTGCTGTTGTTCTCCAAGAATGTCTATACATCCAGCCTGAGCTCGTACTACACGTTCTACCTCATCCAGAAGTTCCAGCTCTCGGTGCCGGATGCTCAGTACATGCTGTTCGCATTTCTGGGCGCGGTTGCCGCGGGGACCTTCGCGGGGGGTCCGATCGGCGACCGTGTCGGCCGCAAGCCGGTGATCTGGTTCTCCATCCTGGGCGCGTTTCCGTTCGCGCTGATGCTGCCATACGCCGACCTGATGTGGACCGGCATTCTGAGCGTCCTGATCGGCCTGATCCTGGCGTCCGCATTCTCTGCCATCATCGTTTATGCACAGGAATTGCTGCCGGGGCGAATCGGCCTCGTGGCGGGTATGATGTTCGGCTTTTCCTTTGGCCTCGGCGGGCTGGGTGCCGCGGCACTCGGACAGATTGCCGATGTGACGGGCATCGAGACCGTCTACCGCGTCTGCTCGTTCCTGCCGCTGATCGGCCTGCTGACGGCGCTGCTTCCCGATATCGAGCGGCGAAAGTAACTCTGGCTGAACGCGCCTTCCCTTACTCTCTCAATCGATTCCTGGGGGCAGCGGGGTGGATCACGTCGAACTTGCGATCGTGCTGGCGGTGGATGGGTCCGCCAGCGTGACCTATGACGAGTTCGGGCTGATCGCCGGGGGAATGGCCGCCGCGCTGCGCGATCCGACGGTTGCCGCCGGCCTGACCGGGAACAGTGTCTTGTCCTTATTACTATGGTCTGGCACGGGCGAGCAGGACATCATCACTGGCTGGACCCCGATCGCGACGGCTGCCGATCTGCGTACATTCGCCGACGGCGTCGACAACATGCCGCGCACCGTGAAGGCTGGACTTACGGCCATAGGTGAGGCGCTTCTGGCGTCGCTGACCTTGCTGGCGCAGGTCCCGGCGATTCCCAAGCGTAACATCGTGAACGTGATCGGCGACGGACGCTCCAACGATGGCATTGCCCCCGGCCCGATCCGTGATCGCATGGCCGCAGCGGATATCACCATCAACGGGCTTTGTATCCTGCATGAGGAGCCGGACCTGCTGACCTCCTACACCGAGGATGTCATTGGCGGACCCGGTGCCTTCGCGGTGACCTGCCGGGAATATAATGACTTCACCGAAGCGATGCGGCAGAAGCTGACGCGCGAGATCAAGGGTCCGATCGTCTGACGCCCCATGCCGAAGAGGTGATCGGTCTAACGGCAGCCTTCGCGTGACCGGAGCGTTTGATCCGTAACGTTGCGGCAGAACCTGACGCATGAGCTCGAGGGGCGATCACCTGACCGACCAACGGACCGAATCGAACGAAGACCGGCTGATCGCGGAGGAAATCCGACAGGAGTTCGTCGCGGTGACCGAAACCGAGGGCGACATCACACGCGGTCAGACCGTCGGTTCGGTGACGGAAAAGAAGACGTTTCGCGCGGCGGCCGAGCAGGCCGACGAGATGCCATTGCCGACGGACCCGAAGACGGTCTTCCTTGGCGGCCTGTTCGTCATCGCGTGCATGGCGGTGATGTATGTCGCGGCGGAGATCGTGCTGCCGCTCATTCTCGCCCTGGTCCTGAAGTTGCTTCTGCAACCGTTCGTCCGCCTGCTGGAGGGCTTTCACATCCCGCGCGCCATCGGCGCCCTGCTGTCCGTGCTTCTTGTGCTTCTGGCGTTCGGCGGCACGATCAGCATGCTTGCCGGTCCCGCCGCGGCATGGGCCGGAAAATTGCCCGAAGCGATTCCGAAGCTGAAGGACAGTCTCAGTTTCCTGCAAGGCCCGATCGACTCGATGCAGGGCATGATGAAACAGATAGAGGGGCTGGCCGGCGAGACCGGATCGCTCCCGCAGGGTCCGGCGATGCGGCCGTCCAGCCTGGTCGGCGCGCTGCTTTCCGGGTCTGCCACCGCTACATCCGGATTGTTCACGACGCTGCTGATCCTGTTTTACATGCTGGCGTCGGGCGACACCTTTCTCCGCCGCATGGTCGAGATCCTGCCGCGCTTCAAGGACAAGCGCCAGGCGGTCGAACTTTCGATGCACATCGAACGCGATGTTTCCGCTTACCTGCTGACAGTCTCCTGCATCAACGCCCTTGTCGGTATCGCCACCGGTTGCGTGATGTGGCTGTGCGGGGTCGCCAATCCGGTCCTTTGGGGTGCAGTTGCGCTAGTGCTGAACTTCGTTCCGATCCTTGGCCCGATGGTCGGCATCGTTGTCTTCCTGATGGCGAGCGTCCTGTCCCTTGGCGTCACGTGGGCCGCACTGCTGCCTGTTGGCCTGTATTTCGGTATACACGTGATCGAAGGGGAGCTGGCCACCCCGATGTTTCTGGCCCGGCGTTTCACCATCAACCCGGTTGCGCTCATCCTGGCGTTGATCTTCTGGTACTGGATGTGGGGCGTTGCCGGCGCGATTCTGGCCGTGCCATTGCTGGCGATCACGAAGATCGTCTGCGATGATCTGCGACCGCTTCGCGCGCTGGGGCACTTGCTCGAGGGCTAGCCCGCCTCGAATCCAGGCTCAAACATTGCCGCCGGGCGGCCGGCACACCATACTGACGGGCATGCATAGCTCCGTGACATTGACCTTGAACGGTGAAAGCCGGGTGTTCGAAGGGCCCGCTGACGGCCCTTTGTCCGTTTCCGGTCTTCTGGTCACGCTTGGCCTTGACACCAAAAAGGTCGCGGTGGAGCGGAACGAGGAGATCGTCCCGCGGTCCCGCTACGCCGAGACGTGGCTGGCGAGCGGCGATGCGCTGGAGATCGTGCATTTCATCGGTGGAGGCTGAGCATGGCTGGATCAATCGCGCCGGAGGGTTCGGTGACAGACGACACCTGGACGGTGGCCGGACGCACGTTCCGGTCTCGGCTGATCGTCGGCACCGGCCGTTACAAGGACCTCGAGGAAACCGGCCGGGCGATCGAGGCGAGCGGGGCGGAAATCGTCACCGTGGCGGTGCGGCGGGTGAACCTGTCCGACGCCGGCGCCCCGATGTTGCAGGATTATGTCGATCCAAAGAAATATACCTATTTGCCGAACACGGCTGGCTGTTTCACGGCCAAGGACGCGGTCCGTACGTTGCGCCTCGCGCGCGAGGCCGGGGACTGGAACCTGGTGAAGCTGGAGGTTCTCGGGCCGCCGCCGCTGCTTTATCCGGACATGCCTGGCACGTTTGAGGCGGCGGAGGCCTTGATCAAGGACGGGTTTGAGGTGATGGTGTACTGTGCCGACGACCCGCTTGCGGCCAGGCGGCTGCAGGACATGGGGTGCGTGGCGATCATGCCGCTGGGCGCGCCGATCGGTTCGGGGCTGGGAATTCAGAACCCGGCGATGATCTCCATGATGATGGAGCACGTGACAGTGCCGTTCCTGGTCGATGCCGGCGTGGGCACGGCATCCGACGCGGCGATCGCGATGGAGCTGGGGTGTGACGCGGTGTTGCTGAACTCGGCGATCGCGCATGCCAGGGACCCTGTGCTGATGGCGCGGGCGATGAAGGCGGCGATCGAGGCGGGACGGCTGGCTTACCGAGCCGGGCGGATGCCGCGGCGGATGGGGGCCGACCCGTCGAGTCCGTTGACGGGGCTGATCCGGTAAAGGATCGCCAACGCAACGGCCGTCGCAGCGATGCTGCCAGCTACAAATAGTACTCCGCCAGCGGGGCGAAGCCGTTGAATTTGGTGCTGGCGTAGGTCGTTACGTAGGCGCCGGCAGACAGCAGTTCCACCCGGTCGCCCGAGGTCAGTGCCATCGGCAGGCGATAGTTCGACTTTTCGTACATAATGTCGGCGCCATCGCAGCTGGGGCCCGCGATCGCCACCGGACCCATTGCCATTCCATCATGGTGCGTGGTGATTCGATACTTGATCGACTCGCCTTCCGTTTCCGCCAGGCCGCCGAACCGGCCGATATCAAGGTACACCCAGCGCACCGGATCGTTTCGGTCCCTGCGGCTGACCAACACAACCTCGGCCTGCACGAGACCGGCGTCGCCGACGATGAAGCGGCCCGGCTCCACCACCATCTCTGGCAGGTTGTTGCCGAAATGCCTTGTCACCGCGGTCATAATCGCGTGGCTGAATTGATCGATTTCCGGCACGTCATCGCGGTACCGGGTCGGGAAACCGCCGCCGAGGTTCATCATGCGCAGGTTGACGCCGGCCTCGGTCAGATCGGTAAACAGCATCGCCACCTTGCCGATGGCGACCTCATACGCGCGGGTTGTCGTCTGTTGGCTGCCGACGTGGAACGACAGGCCGTAGGGATCGAGCCCGCGTTCACCCGCTTCGATCATCAGTTCCCGCGCGCTCTCGATCGTCGTGCCGAACTTGCGGGACAGCGGCCAGTCAGCGCCTTCGTTCTCCACCAGGATGCGGCAATAGACGCGCGCGCCAGGGGCAAACCGAGCAAGCTTTTCGAGCTCCTCGCGGGAGTCGAACGCGAACATGGTCACGCCAGCCTCATGCGCGCTGCGGATCGCCGACACCTTCTTGATCGTGTTGCCGAAACTGATTTCGTCCGGCGCTGCTCCCGCGGCGAGGCAGAAGGTGACTTCCTCGAAACTTGCGGCATCGAAATAGCTGTCGAGCGCGACCAGCCTCTCCAGCACCTGGGGGGCCGGATTCGCTTTGACGGCGTAGTAAATTCGCGCCAACGGCAGCGCTTCACGAAGTGTGCGGAAGTTGCCCTCCACACGGTCCACGTCCAGCACAAGGCACGGCGTCGCCGGCTTATGCTGCGCAAGGAATCGGGCGATTTTCGGGGTCATCGCTCCGGGCCTCCCCATTTGGACGCCCACCTATCAAGGCGATGAGCGTAGTTGACGAAACGGTCGAACGAACCAGCGACCAAACGATTGCCAGAACGCTTGACGTCGTTGCGTAACCACAGAGGGCCAGAGGCACGTGCGTTGCTGCGTGTGGGCCATCTAAGACCCCCCATCCTCCCATGCAATAGGAAATTCGTGTGCGGGGTCAAAAAACCCGGCCCCCCGCGCCACATGGCTGATAACGCTCCTGCAATCGAGGACGACGTGGCACCAGACATGACGCCAGGACCTGCCGCCCCGGCCGCTTTCTCCTGGCACGGTGTGGTCGGGCGCACCCTGCGGGCAAGCACCACCGACCGGGTTTCCCTCGCCGCCGCAGGGTGCGCGTTCTACGCGACGCTGGCGTTGTTCCCGGGAATCAGCATGCTGATTTCAGTCTGCGGTATGGTGTTGGATCCGGTGACGGCGGAACATCAGCTCAACGCACTGTCGGGCATTTTGCCGCCGCCAGCGTTCGGGCTTATCCAGGGCAGGGTTGATGAACTCGTTCACCAGGGCAATGGAAGCCTGAGCATCCGTCTGCTGGTCAGCTTCCTGCTGACGTTCTGGAGCAGCGCGACCGGCAGCAAATCGGTCCTGTCCGCCGTCAATGTCGCCTACGACGTGACCGAACAGCGGCCTTTCCTGCAATTCCAGCTCATCGGGCTGGCGATGACTCTCGTCGCCGTGCTGTGCGCCATCCTGGCGATCGGCGTGTTACTGTTGCTGCCGCCGGCGATCAATTTCCTGGGTTTGTCCAGCTATGGCGGCGGGCTCATCCATGCCGCCGGGTTGACGATGCTGATCGGTTTCTTCCTCGCGGCGATCTCGTTGCTCTACCGGTTCGGCCCCTCCCGGCCCGC
The DNA here is from genome assembly GCA_050010355.1 of Rhodopila sp. Classification (GTDB taxonomy): domain Bacteria; phylum Pseudomonadota; class Alphaproteobacteria; order Acetobacterales; family Acetobacteraceae; genus Rhodopila. The sequence goes on from JBEKLE010000011.1 coordinate 18,114, forward strand.
GCCGGCCCATCCGCACAACACTCCGGGTGCGGTGCTCGCCACCGTGCTCTGGCTGATCGCGTCAGAACTGCTGTCACTTTATGTGTCGCGCATCGGCAGTTTCGGTGCGACGTACGGCTCGCTCGGGGCTGCGGTTGGGGTGATGCTTTGGTTCTACATCTCGGCTTACGCGGTGTTGCTCGGGGCGGAGCTCAATGCGCGGTTGGAGGAAGTGGCCGAAGAGGCCGCGCGCCGTGGACATGGCGCCGCGGATGAACGGCGATGAACGCGGCGGCTGGACGCTGTGTCGTCGCCGTCGGGCTGGCCGACCCGAAAGCTGACAATAGATGACGCGGCCCGCCCGGCTGGTAGGCGTACGTATCTGAAACAAACAGCGCGGGGCCATCACCTATGGCCGGTTGAGACGACGGGTACACCCGCATGTCCAATCCGGAGATGACGCCGCTCTGGCTGGCGACCACGGCGCTGATGCTCGTTCACAAGCCGCCTGAGGTGGCAGATTTCATACATCTTCGTCAGGAATTTATCGAGGCCGGTGTCCCGGACGGAGAGTTGGTGGCACATATGCGATCGTGGGCATTGAAACGAATATAACCGGGTTCGCAGAACTTATACGTAATAAATGTAATTTAACGGTCTCGATAGGCCGGGTCAATATGAACCAATATGAACCGATCTCGCCCGGCACGCACCGAGTTCCCTGCGAAGAGACCGGAGCGAATCGATTGGTAGGCGAATGTGGATCAGGAACTTTATTCCGGCTGGACATCTATGCCCGAGACGGCATATGCGTCGGTATGGTCACGGTAACTGATTGATCAAACGGCGCGAGGTCGCACATTGGCCGATCGCATCAGAGACGGTTGTTCGAACAGTGGATTTCTCAGCGAGCGGTCTTAGCCGGCCTTCTGAGCCCGTTTACTGTCAGTGGCCGGGCGGACCCATAATGGGAGACTCACCTGACGCGATTTATCATCCACATAGGGCCGCACAAGACGGGAACGACCTATCTTCAGGTCACCCTCGATACGCTGCGTGATGCCCTAGCTGAACGAGGGATCTGCGTTCCAAAAGTCTGGAATGCCGCACCGGGAATCCCGAGCCATATGCGGCTCGTTTGGGCACTACGAAATGATGACCTCATGATGATTCAAGATCAGGTTCGGGATATCCTGGCCCAAGGACCACAGTATGTTGTCATTTCGTGTGAGGCTCTTTCCAGACTCGGGCCGGCGCAGATCGTTCGGTTGCGCCAACTTCTGGGTGCGGCGCCTGTTCGGGTGGTATATTATGTCAGGCGATGGCCGGAGCGCCTGCCGTCACTCTGGCAGGAGACAGTGAAATTCGGACACACGGACACGTTGCCTGAATTTCTGGTGGAGCATCTTACAAGAACCGACCAGTCAGAGTTGCGGGATGCATCGGTGATTGACAGGTTCTCTGCCGTGTTCGGTGCACCGCAGGTTAAGGTTGTTTGCTACAGCCACCTCATTGACCAAAATATTGACATCGCCAATCACTTTCTGGCGTCCTTTCTCGATTTACATGATATCGCGCTACCTGCCCCTACCCACCCCAATCGATCTCTTCCGAGGCTTGACACAGAAATGATCCGCATTCTGAACGCGATCCATGCGCGGCACGGCGGCGAAAGGTCGCCGGCGCTTCGCGAGTGGTATCTCGCCAACAAGGAAGGTTTGTTGCTCGATACGATTCTGGATACTGTGCGCAACAGCCTGAGCACTTTACGGCTGGATGAAGCCGCGCAGCCGTTCGTCAGCGCATCCCAGGAAATTCCGATCCGCTATGCTTCGTCGCTCGTCCCGCCCTGGCACCCGGACACACTGCACGAACCGCGGGCGATCGATGTGCCCTATTTTCGGCAAGATTATCTTTTCGACCCAACTATGCCGAAGATCCTGGATGATATTCACCGGATGTATCTCCGCATCCTTTAGTCCCTCATCACCGAAACCTTTAGCCGGCGGGGCTGACGTAAGTTGGTCGGAGTGCCGGATGCCGTTGGTATTCGGGCTTCCGTTCTGCGACGTGTCGTCGCGATTTGGCGAATATAAGACCAGTCGGCGTTTACGCCGACTGGTCTGCGCGCAGGGTCGGTGTGGCGGCTGCGCGCAAAATCAATGAGATACCAGCCGGCCGACCGTCGATTGAAGAGTCAATGTTTCGGCCGGCTGGTATAAGGTCGGCCAACAAAGCGCGGGGTGCCGTTGGCCAAGCAAAAGCGCATTACCTCGCTGATTTGGCGACGCGGCGGGAACGTGCGAAGCCGAGCCCTGCCACACCAGCACCAAGAAGGCCCAAACTGGCTGGCTCGGGTGTATTGACTTGCGCCTCGAATACGTTGTCGAATCCCGTATCCGGGTTGGGACCTGCCGAAGTGTCGAATGACGAGGCAGCTTGGATCACGAAAGAACTGATCGAACCGACGGTTGGCCCACTCAGACTGCTGTCGGCGAAATACGCCCACTCAGCTGTCGTCTGGTTGAGGTTATTGTCCCCATTGTTCGGATCAGCACCGGATGTGAGCTCAAGCCAATAGTTGCCCGGAGTAACTGCCGCAGAACTGCCTGATACTGTGACATTGGTGATCCCGCCCCCGCTGACCAGTTGGCTGTCGCTGATGGTACCGAGGAGGGTGGCGGGTGAAAGGGTAATGCCGCTGCTCGTCGCCGGAAGGCCATTGTTATCGGCCACCAGATAAACCAAGACCGTCCCACCGTCGTTTGTAGACCCGCTGCCGAGGCTATCCGCGAGAGCCACTGTCACCGAAGAGATAGCCGATGCACTGGCGACATTGAACTCGTCACCCATTGGGTCGTGCGCGAGCCCGGAATTGATAATGGCCCCGAGCTTGAATCCACCCGTCGCGGAGTAATCGTCGATGGTATCGTAAATGGTCGCCGCGCCGGCGGGTCCCGCGGCGAGGAAGGCCGCAAGCCCAATCGCGAGCCCTGGAAATTTCGTCATGATGACCCTCACAAGTTCGATCTAGCCGAGTGGTCGGTATCTAGCAAACCGCATGCCATCGTATTGAACATCGATTTTTCAATCGGTTATATCTGTCTGTCCCGGCGCCGGTATTGAAGCTGTAAGATTTTCCGACAGCGAGCGGTGGCCAGACGGTGATCGCCCGGAGCGTGACCGGGCACGGGTATGATCGGCCGCGGAGGCCTGCGATTGCGCCTCCCGCCCCCATAACTGCTCGTTACGATGCGGGCAGAACCTACGCGTCATCAATTGCATATTCCCCCACCGTCTCGCATCGGATCGTCACAACCGCCGGACCGAAGACGCCACCCCAGGGAAGTTCGGCCGACCCATTCGTCCACCGCCACAACTGTGAACCTACCTGTTCGGCGTCGTGCCAACCTGCGATCAGGCTCGGATCGTCGGCGGCGACCACCACGTCACCCGCATCGGAGCGAACGCCGATCTGGCTCACCTTTATGCCCAACGAGCGGCCGTCAACACCCAGACCAGACTCAGGCGCTTCATCGCGTATACCGACCCGCGATTTCAGTAACACCAGCCTGCTCCCCGACGGCACGACAAAGATATAAATACCTGGTCTGACGTTTGTCGGGTAAATGGAGGTTTTGTCGGCCGACAACCTGATACCGGCGTCTCCCGTTCTCCTCGCAGAAGGCTGCACAGGGGCGCTCGGAACGGGGCCTGCCTGTTCGTAGCCGAGTGCGCAGACGAGGTCGCCGTGCAGTTCCTCGAAACGGGCGATCTGCGTGGCCGACAGGACGTCGCGCCACTTGGAGATCGTGCGGGAATAGATCTGCGGCCGTTCGGCCATTGCCACGTCGTCCATTCGGCGGACATCCTCGAATCGGGCCACCTCGAGCGCTGCCTGGCTCTGCGCCGTCGTGAAGCCGAAATGGTCGAAGATACAGCGCATCGCGCCGTCGAAGTCAGACATGACGTCCTCGAGCTTCACGTCCAGCGCATCGGCCTGGTTCAACGCCCACTCACGCATGGCCGTAAACGTGCTGCTGGTGTAGCCCTCTAGTTCGAAGTCCAGGCCATCCGCCAGGGAACGGTCGAGCAGGTTCTGCTGATAGGATTTACCGCGCAGCCGTTCGAGGTATCGACGTTTCCAGTCCTCCGGCCAGTGCGTCACAGAATAATCGACTTGGGGCCATTGGATTGGGGGCCTGGGATCGAGATCGGTGTTACGGCACCATTCCTCATCACATCGCAGATGGTAGAGATAGCCTGAAACCCAGATGTCGCGTGGATCACGGATCAGGCGGATGGCGCGATACGGCTGATCGAGCGGGCTGCGGAGGATGGAATGTGGCAGCAGGATGATGTCCGATCCAAGGTCAAGCTGCTCGACCAAACCGTAATGATTGGCGAGGGTGAGACCCAGCCTTTCGCTGACCTTCGTCATGACATGTAATAGAAGACTTGTTCCGGACTTGTGATATGAAAAGCAGATCAACCGAGGCCGAGTCTGCAACATTTTTAGTTACTCCGCTGCGCCAGACCATAGACAGCGCCATTCCCTACCACAGAGAACCACGCCCAACTGACGTTACCAATCTCACACGTTATGCACCGACGGTTGTCTGGCACAAGCGTCATGTTGTTGCACGTCAGACAATTGGCGCCAGCTGCCGCCAACCGAACCAGCGGCCAGTCAAGTTGACCTTCAAGGTTTTGCTGGCAGCGGCGCTTTCAGGTTGCACGCACAGCTTCGTGAGTGATATTCGAACACCGATTCATGCGGGAGTACCCATGACCGATCTCCACTGGCTGCCAACGATACAAGACTGGCGTCAACGTCTCCGGACCCTTCCCGCCAACCCAGCGACAGCCTGGGAAAACGCCGTCGCGCTGGCGAATGCTCGGTTGAACTTCGTCCTCACCAATGCGCTGGATGAAACGATCCGCCGGGTGCTGCCCACCGGACCCGAGGCGCTGCCCACAAAGAAAGTGCGTCTCGCTGTTCTTGGGTCCTCCACGCTGACCCACCTCCTGCCCGGCATCCGAGCCGCCGGCTTGCGCCGGGGGATCTGGATCGACACCTATGAAAATGACTACGGCCAATACTTGCAGGAACTATCCGACGCCGACGCCGGCCTGCATGCCTTCAGACCTACGGCCGTCCTGGTGGCTTTCGACGCCTATCACCTGACGGCGGGCATAACCGCCGGCATGGACGCGGATGCCGCCGAAGCTGCGTTGGTCGACATGCAGGGCCACATCAGGGAGGTTTGGCGCCTCGCGCGGGACGCGTTCCGCTGCCCGATCATACAGCAGTCGGTGCTGCCGCTGCACTTGCCGGTGCTTGGTAATAACGAACATCGCCTGCCCGGCTCCCGCTTGCGGTTCGTTACTCGATTGAATGCCGTGATCCGGACCCTTGCGGAGCAAGAGAATGTCGATATCCTAGCAGTTGACGACCGCGCCGCTCGGGATGGGATCGGCAAATGGCACGATGCAGCGCTATGGCACCGGTCCAAGCAGGAGGTGTCGCCTACGGCCAGCCCGATGTACGGGGATCTGGTGGGGCGCTGGCTGGCAGCGAAGCAGGGGCGCTCGTTCAAGTGTCTGGTGATGGACCTGGACAACACCGTCTGGGGTGGCGTCATCGGCGACGACGGGCTGGAGGGCATCGCACTGGGCCAGGGCAGCCCGCTCGGAGAAGCCTATACCGCGTTTCAGGAATACGCGCGCGAACTCAGCCGCCGCGGCGTGATACTTGCGGTCTGCTCCAAGAACGACGAGGCCAATGCGCTCGAGCCGTTCGAGAAACATCCCGACATGGTGTTGAAGCGCGGCGACATCTCCAGCTTCGTCGCCAACTGGTCGAACAAGGCCGACAATATCCGCGCCATTGCGCAGGAACTGAACATCGGGCTGGATTCGCTCTGCTTCATCGATGACAACCCGTTCGAGCGCAACCTCGTGCGCCAGGAACTGCCGATGGTCGCGGTGCCGGAGGTGGCGGACGATCCGACCGGGTATCCGGTGGCGCTGGCCGACGCCGGGTATTTTGAGGGGCTCTCGGTCACAGACGAGGACCGGGAGCGAACGACACAATACCAGGGCAACAGGGCGCGTGATGCGCTGAAGGCCGCCGTGACCGACCTGCCGTCCTATTTGCGCGGGTTGGAAATGCAGTTGATCTGGAAGCGGTTCGATAAGATCGGACTTCAGCGGATCGTACAGCTTATTAACAAGTCCAACCAGTTCAACCTGACGACGCGGCGCTACACGGACGAGGACGTCATCACCGTGATGGCCGATCCGGACGCGTTCGGATTGCAGCTTCGACTCACGGACCGGTTCGGTGATAACGGGATCATTGCGATCATCGTCGGGCGGTTGCTGGAAAACAAGGACCTTTACGTCGATACCTGGTTGATGAGTTGCCGTGTGCTGGGCCGTCAGGTTGAACCGACGACGCTGAACCTGATCGCCCAGGAGGCGGCCAAGCTCGGGGCTCGGCGAATCGTGGGCGAATATATCCCGACCAAGAAAAACGCCATGGTCAAGGAACACTATGCCCGGCTGGGCTTTACGGTTATGCAAACCGATGATTCAGGCGGCAACCGCAACATCCTGGATCTGGCGGTGTTCACCCCCGCCGAGACATTCATTCATACAGTCGAGGGTTAATCTGATGGCGACCGAAGCCGAAATTTACGGGGATCTGACCGAGATCTTCCACGACGTGTTCATGCGCGACGATATCAGGCTGTCGGCGGAGCTGACCGCCAAGGGCGTCCAAGGCTGGGACAGCTTCAAGCAGATCGAGATCATCATGGCCTGTGAGGAAAAGTGGGGAATTAAATTCAATACACGCGAATTGGATGCCCTGCGATGCGTGGGAGATCTGGCGACGATGGTGGGGAAAAAGGTCGGTTAGGCTGGGCCCTAGGTCCGGGCCCCCGGCGAGATCAACTCGGGAGGCAACCAAACTCGCATCACCCGCCACTCGCCGTGTTGCAAATCCATCTCCAGCTTGATCGGTTCCGCCTGACCATGCGCCTCGAGACTGATGAGGAATGTGGTCGGGCTTTCGAAGAAGGCCCAGCTAACGTGGACATCGGCCCCACGCGGCGGTGGCGGAACGGCGTCGCCAGGCAACGTGCTGGTGGTGGCGGCGGCCAGCAGAGCCTGCGGTGTCACCGCCTTGTCGATTGAACTCGACTTGATCCCGCGCATGAACGACGCACCGAACGGCGGCAACTCGGCGCCCGGCTTCGGCCCGGGGTCATCGGCGCCGAGGTCGCAGACGTCCTCCTTGATGCCCTCGCGAACGGCCGGCCAATCGACCAGCGATTCCAATGTAGCAGCATCGGCGCTCTGAATTGCCGAACCGAGACGATACAGTGTGGCATAGGGATACGCGGCATAGGTGACGCACACACTCATTATCGTCACTATTATTGGCCATCTGGCACGCATCCACACGCTCCATTCTTTTTCAAGGCATCTATTAATGATGTAGCAGCTTAACGCAGGCCGTTGGAATTCTTTCCGTGAGCCTTGTCACAAATTAGGGCACAAGTTGTTGATAAATGGTTAATCTGTCGTGAGCTGTGATGTTCATCATACGACCGAATCGGGGCAACTTCTCGCGCCTAACAGCAGAAACGGCTTGTGAGACGAGGCTTTTGCCCGAGCGCAGGATGGAGATGCCCCGTAACGGGTGGTATCGAATCGACTCTGCGTGTTCTGTGCGATTCTGCGCTAGGATCTACTGTGGCATGACTCATGGGTCAGTCGGCCAGGTCGGCCTTGAACAGTGCCCTCAGCGTTGGGGACGGTGCCGCCGCCTGTCATGCGATGGACGCGATCTTGCCGAACGAGTCGCGCACGACAGCATGATTCTCGGGTGTCACGGTGCCTCAGGATGAGGTGTCGCGGTGCCTCAGGCTGAAAGGTGTTGGCAGGATCGAGCAACTATCGTGTGGAATGTTGCCAGTATTCGCCTTTCGGCCGATCCTCTTCGCACAATGGCGGCATCACCCGATCCCAAACGGTCCCTCAGCCCGGCGCTGACCTATGCGGCGATTATCATCGTCGCGGGCGTGCTCGCGACGACCCTCGCACAGCCGCAGGTTCTGACACGCCTGCCGCTCCAAAATCTGTTGAAGAACGAGCTGCACCTCGATCGCAGCAGCAACGCGGCGTTCTTCTTCTGGGCCGGACTGGCCTGGTACCTGAAGCCCTTCGCCGGCATCGTTACCGATGCCTTCCCGCTGTTCGGCAACCGGCGCAAGAGCTACATCCTGGTCAGTGCCTGCTTCGCGGCACTTGCGTGGCTGGCGTTGAGCTTAGGCGATCTCGCGCCTCCTGCTTCCGCACTCAGCGCCGAGAGGCGCCCTCGAGATTGGGCAAAAAGGGTGCCAAGTAATGCGACTCTGTCAAACTAGTGATGTAGCGTTGCTGGTGCCGCCAGAAACCAGAGGGAGATCGCTGGCAAGCCTGGGGAGGCAACCGGTCGCATAGCGCTGCTGTACGGCCATACTCGCGCAAGCGTGCTGGCCATGAGATATCGTTGGGGAACCAGACTGCTTGTTCCCCGTTCCATCCGCGAGTGAAATCTTAAGGAGAGACCAATGGCATTGGCCAATGACACACACGGCAAGTTCGATGATGCCCAGGCCCAGATCGCTCGGCTCCGTGAGCAGGTCGAGGCGCTGATGAAAGACCGTGTCACGCCCGCCGTAGCGGATTTTGCCGGCCGGGCGGAGAGCGCCATGCATAACGCAAGTGGCGTCGTTCGCGACCAGGCCCAGGTGGTTTCCGGACGGGTGAAAGACCAGCCTCTGATCGCTATCCTTATAGCCGCGGCCGTCGGATGGATTATCGGGCGCGTGATGCGCTGATCGATGCGCTCTATCCGGCTGGCGCGAATCGCGTTCGAAGCCGAAGGCGTTCGTCTGCGGGGGTTCATCAGGCGGATTGTTACGCGCGTTATACTGGGTGTGGTCGCCCTTCTGTTCGTGCTGGGTGCGATCGTATTCGCCCACGTCGCCGCTTGGTACTGGTTGCAGACCGGGCTCGGTCAGCCTTTGCTTGCCGCAACCGGGATCCTCGGCGGCGCGGACCTGCTGGTTGCGATCGTGCTTGGTCTTCTTGCCACCCGCTCATCGCCAAGCCGAGTCGAGATCGAGGCGCTGGATGTTCGGCGGAAGGCGATCCAGGCGATCGGCAGCACACTCAGCCTGACACAGTTGGCGATTCCGCTCCTGCGGATCGTCGCCGATTTGAGACGGCGAAGGCGGCGTTAGCGGCTGGGGGATAATGGAGGCGACTGCATGAACCGGCCCTGGCTTTACGCGTTGCGGCAGGCTTCAACCAGGCGCCCGCGCTGGATCCGCCGCACCTGAAGCCACCAGGCGAATAACCTGCCCGTTAGGGTGAAACATCTGATGGTGAGAAATCCCGCCCGGAACGCGCCCGCGATTTCGGCCCTCGCCACCAGTTGCTTCGTCGCCGACAACCCTTCGGGCGCCCTCGGGCCGTCGTCCTGCACCAACCCGGCTAACACGGCCGCGGTTTGGGTATCCCTCGCCGCCAGCACCGCGCCGACGGATGCCGTCCCGACCGATGCGCTAACCGAGCGCGAAACCTGCACCGAAGCCGCCGCAGCGCCCAGCAACCGGCGCCCGGCAACGACACCCGCTCCACGTCGCCCAGCGACCCGGCGATCGCCGGCGGCGCGGTGGCACGATCGTCTGATTAATCGCCGCCACGAACATCGACAACATGATGGATTCGGTAACGGGCCGCCCAAGCCGCCCACCACTACCACGCTTCACTTCCGGCAAGGGCCCGGGGCGGGAAGGCCGCGCGCCGGGATCTGCGCGGGGGCCGGGGCAACCCGGTCCCCTCCGCTACCGCCGTGAGCCTTTGGCGGCGCCGGATCGGTATCATCCCGCAAAGTGACGCTTCAGGCGGTCGATCGCTTCCGCCAGCACCTCCGGCCGCTTGCAGAACGCAAACCGTGCATAGTGCCGCGGCGCCCCGCCCTCCTCATAGAAGGCAGACACCGGGATCGCCGTCACCCCGGCCCGTTCGGTGATGTGCCGGCAGAACGCCACATCGTCCCCGTTGAACCCCAGCGCGGAAAAATCCGTGGTGATGAAGTAGGTCCCGCTCGTCGGTAGCACCGCCAGCCCGGCCGAGGCCAGTCCGTCCGCCAGTTGGTCCCGCCGCGCCTCCAACGTTCTCGCCAGCGAGGCGAAATAGGCGTCGTCCTTGCCGAGACCCAGCGCCACCGCACGCTGCAGGTTCGGCGCCGTGGTGAATGTCAGGTTCTGGTGCGCCCGCTGCACCAGCGGAGTCAGCGCCGCCCCCGCCGTCACATACCCGACCTTCCACCCGGTCAAGGAAAACGTCTTGCCGGCGCTGCCGATCCGCATCGTCCGCTCACGCATCCCGGGCAGTGTCATCAGCGGAATATGTCGCACGCCGTCAAAGGTCAGGTGTTCGTAAACCTCGTCGCAGATGGCATACGCGTCGTACCGCTCCACCAGATCGGCGATAAGCGCCAGTTCATGGGCCGTGAAAACCTTGCCGCACGGGTTCATCGGCGAGTTGAGCAGGATCGCCTTGGTTTTCGGCCCGAACAAGTTGGACAATGCGGCAAGCGGCAGGTCCCAGTGCGGCGGCGCCAGCCGCACGATGCGCGGAACAGCACCCAGCATGCGGACCACCGGCATATAAGTGTCAAACAGCGGCTCGATCAGCACCACCTCGTCGCCCGGGTCGAGCACGGCCATCAGGCAGGCGGTGATCGCCTCGGTGGCACCCGATGTCACCGTGACCTCGCTCGCCCAGTCAACATCCAGGCCGTAGAAGCGCTTGTTCACTGCCGCGACGGCCTTGCGCAGTTCCGGAACCCCGGGCATCGGCGGATACTGGTTGCGGCCGTCCCTCAGCGCGTCCACCGCGGCCTGCACGACATCGGCCGGACCGTCGGTGTCAGGAAATCCCTGCCCCAGATTGATCGACTGGTGCTCGACCGCGAGGGCCGACATCACCGTGAAGATGGTGGTGCCTAATAACGCCAGCGAACTGTTGCCCTGTTTCATTTTTGTTTCCCAATGACGATAACTCATGGAGTGGGCGCCGGTCCTTCAAAGCGTGCAGCAGCGCCTTGTCGACCTGGTCGAAGAAGTTGATCCCCCTGACGGTCTTGTCCTCGACCTGGCGCGGCTTGGTCAGCCGGTCGAGCGCACGAACACCGGATGATAAGTCGTCGAGCGCTGACAGGTGCTCCAGGTAGCGTCGGTTGCAGCCGACCTGCTGCACCGCGTGCTCGATCGTTATGCTGAGTCCGGTGCTCGAGGTGTTCGGGCAGACCTACCACCGGAGCCTGATGCAAGTAGAATATGCCACCGACCTGGCATTCCCGCTCCGCCACCACGCTGGGGCCGCTCTATGAACAGTTGACCCGGCAGTCGGTGCTGAGTGTGAAAGCCGAACAGATCGCCACCTTCCTCACGCACGGGATATTCAGGTTTCCCGGCGTCCCATCCCAGCTCTCAGACCCAGGCCGGATCTGGCGGAACCTCGCCACTAACGGTCCCGCCGATGCTGCCCCCAGGCCCAACACGCCGAAGGCTCCGGCACGAAGATGATATCGGGGCTCAACCCCGGACTTTGATATCCGCTGCCTACGCCTCCGTGTAACATCCCTCCTTCTCCTTGTTAAAATTCTCGCTTGACGGCCGCTGCACAATATCTGAACTGACCGTTATTTAAGCATCCCACGGCATCCCGGATTCAACGCGGACATACACCGGGCGAATAACGCCCAACCGCCAATCGTCGACCCAGCCAGTCCCCGGATCACCCGTTCCGGCACTCTCACAATCAATGTCGGTTCCCGGCAACGCTACCCACCAGTGACCCAACCAGCTCCGCCCGCAAAGTCGAACGCAGCCTCTCGATCGGCTCCTCCCAGTTCCCTGGCTTCCGCTGCCGGAAAAGCCGGACCGAGGGGTACCAGGGGCTGTCCTCCCGGTCCAGCATCCAGCGCCAGTCCGCGGCTTTCGGGGTCAGAATCCACGCTGGTCTGTTGAGCGCTCCGGCCAGATGCCCCATCGCGGTATCCACCGTTATCAGGAGGTCAAGGTTCTCCAGCACCGCAGCAGTCTCACCGAAATCCATCAGTTCGTCCGACAGATCAATCATTCCGGGGAACGACGCCAACGTTTCCCGATCGCGTGCCGGCATTGGCTTCTGGAGCGACACGAACGCCGCTGGCCCCGCATCGGCCAACGACTTCAGCGCCGCCAGGGGCAGCGACCGCCGCCGATCGTTCGGGTGCGTCGGGCGCCCGGTCCAGGCCAGCCCAATCCGCTTCACCCCCGGCGGCGACCCCTTCGCCAGTCGCTTCTGCCAAAACGCGATCCGCGCCGGATCGGCCTTCAGGTAGGGAACTTTCGCCGGGATCGTGTCCAGTTGCGTGCGAAACAGGTATGGCAGGCTTGAAAGCCGGCAATGCGCGGCGTGCCCCGGAACATCGGTCCAGCGGTGGCAATATTGCTTTACCCCCGGCATATTCGCCAACAGCGGCCCCATCTCGGCACTGCAGCCCATGACGACCTCCTGGCACCGTTCCGCCGCCATCGGGATATACCGGGCGAATTGGATTGTATCGCCATACCCCTGGTCACCGACCAGCAACAGCCGACCGTTCGGGATCCGCATCCCGTTCCAGTGCGCCGAGGTCAGCGCCGGCATCGTCGCCTTTCCAGCTTCGGTCTGATTGCGCCACTCATATTCCATCCATCCCGCGTCGAAATCGCCGATCGCCAGCAGGTTCTGCGCCATCGCCAGATGCCCGTCGGCATGGTCGTGCTTCAGTCCGAGTGCGCGCAGCAGGCAGGTCATCGCCCGGTCGCGGTCGTCGACGTCGGCGAATATCAGCGACAGGTTGACCAGGTGCTCCGGATTGTTCGCATCCAGCCGAATCGACTCCTGCCCGGCAGCCAGCGCTTCTTCCATCCGGTATGTGGCGCGGCACAGCGAACTGAAATGCGCGTACCAGGCTGCATTCCCCGGGCGAAGCTCGATCGCCCGCCGCAACTGCACAATGCCCCGCTCCGGATCCCCCGCCAGGGCCGCCACAATGCCCTGAAGCGCCAGGGCCGCCGGTTGGTCGGGCGCGGCGGCGAGCACGTCGGCGCAAATCCCGTTCGCCTCGTTCAACCGCTTGGCCTGCGCCGCCGCCTGTGCTCGGGATAGTGCCTGCTCCACCGTTTCGCCATTGACGGTGGGCCTGGGCGCCACGGCCTGGCCAGGCGCACCCGCGATTGCCTGGGTCCCAGTCGCCTGGGCGGGATCGTTGCCACTCATGGTTGATAAATGCCCGGAGACCCCTCGCGGCGGCAAGCGCTTTCCAACGGCTGCGCTTTCAGGCGTCCGCAGATGGCGGCGCAATTATCCCGCAAAGTGAAATGGCCCCGCCAGCGACACGATGATATGACCGCATCGGGCGCGCCGGGGCGCCCGTTTCTGGAGTGCGCGAACGTATGTTCAGCCCTGTGTTTCATCTGGAGCCCATGGGGCGGCTGGCGAACCTGATGATCGAATACATGGTCGTTTTGAAATTTGCCGACATGGTGCGCGACTGTCGCATTTCCAACATCAGCATCTCCGCCTGGGGTATCCACCACCCGCCCATGAACTCGGCCGGTCCGACCGCGGTCGAGCAGCGCGAACAGCATATCAACCTGCCGGCCCTCGCGGACCAGGTGTGGTCGGGGAAAATCAGGCGGATCGAATGGACCGGCTTCGGCCAGCGTATGGAGAACTTTCTGCCGCCCGAGCGCTACCACGCTGTCTTTGCCTCACCGTTTCGGACGCCGATGGGCTATGGTCCCGAACATCTTGTCTGCCCAGTACGCGCCGAGGACATCCTGCACGGCCCGAACCCGGAATACGTGCTGACACCGGTCGAGTTCTATCGCGACGTTGCGGAAATGACCGGCCTGACGCCGGTTTTCATCGGCCAGACCCACCCGAACCCCTACATGGACCGAATCAGGGCGGCGTTCCCGGATGCAATCTTCCGCGAACCTCAGGATAACCCGCTGGTCGATTTCGAGACGATCAGGCAGTCCCGGAATGTCGTCATCGGCGTTTCGACCTATTCCTGGCTCGCGGCCTGGCTGTCGCAAAGCCTCGACAACATCTACCTGACCGTCAGTGGCCTGTTCAATCCGATACAGAAGCCAAGTGTTGACCTGCTGCCTTTCGCCGACTCCAGATTCAAATTCTTTCTGTTTCCGATCAATTACGCCGTTTCGCTGGACCGTCACGCGGACGTCCACCGCCGCATTGCGCCCTACTGGCGGCTGATGTCCCACGAGGCGCTGCGTCAACAGATCAACGCCGCTCCTCGCTTCGAGCGCAACGTCGATCAGGCGCTCGCCGTATTCGACGAAGCCTTCTACCTGGACACGAACGGGGATGTCGCGGCAGCCGCGCAAAACCTCGGCCCGGGGTTCGCCCGGGCCCATTACATCAACCATGGCTTTCAGGAGCGGCGCTTGCCCACGCGGCTCGATCCCGTCTGGTACGCCAGCCAGTACCCGCTCGCGGCCTTCGAGGTCGCGCAGGGCGATTACACGGACTTCGCAGACCACTATATCGCGATCGGCCATGTCCGCGGCTATCATCCCTGTCAGCCGGAACAAACATCCGGGCCCCGAAACCTGACCCGAGGTGTTCGCGAGGCATGTTGACGTGCACGGGCCAACCAGCCTAAACGGCCCGGCTGGATGGCGGGCATAGCTCAGCTGGTAGAGCGCCAGGTTGTGGTCTTGGATGTCACGGGTTCGAGTCCCGTTGCTCGCCCCATGATTGCGACATGACCGATAACCGAACCGCCGCCCTGGTGCTCGCCGGCGGTGAGGCGCGCCGGATCGGCGGAGGCGACAAGCCGCTTCTGGCCGTGGGCGGCCAGCCGATGCTGGCGGCCGTCATCGCCGCACTGGAGGTCCGGCCCATCGCCATCAGTGCCAACGGCGACCCGGCCCGCTTCGCCGCTTTCGGCTTGCCGGTGCTGCCCGACGGCCAGTTTCGCGGCCAGGGACCGCTGGCCGGCCTGCTCGCCGGACTCGACTGGGCCGCCTCGCTCGGCATGACCACACTGCTGACCGCCCCGGGGGACACGCCCTTTCTGCCGCGCGGACTGGCCGCCTGGCTCACGCCGGCGCCCTGTTGTGTGTCCGCGGCAGGATACGCGCACCACCTGATTGCCCTGTGGCCCGTGTCCTGCGCGGCGGCGTTGCGCGATATGCTGTCAGTCCCGGGCTCGCGCCGCGTTGCTCATTTCGCCGAATGCATAGGGATACGCTATTCTGAATATGACGTGCGGCCAGACGATCCTTTCGCTAATGTCAACACGCAGGAAGACTTGGCACGGGCCCGGATAAAAGCGGCTAAGGGAGTGAACCGGCCAGGGATCGACCCGATGGGTGAAAGTGTATGACCAGGACGGTGGCGATCGCGGGTTTAGGCGCAATCGGATTGCCATTGGCACGCGCGCTGGATGATGGCGTGGACGGTTTGCGCCTCGTTGCCGTCGCCAGCGGCGATTCGGTCAAAGCCCGAGCGAACCTGGCTGGTTTTCGTGCGCCGCCGCGCATCGTCGAACTTCCGGAACTTGCGGACGCCGACATCGTGGTGGAGGCTGCGCCGTCGGCGATCTTCGAACGGATTGCCTTGCCGGCGCTGGAAGCCGGCCGCATTTTCATCGCGGCGTCGGCGGGTGCCCTGCTGCCGCGCATGCATCTGGCAAGGCTGGCCCGCCGAACCGGCGCCCGGATCATCGTGCCGACGGGTGCGCTGCTGGGCCTTGACGCGGTGCGCGCCGCGGCCGAGGGCCGAGTCGACAGTGTTACGATCGAAACCCGCAAGCCCCCGATCGGTCTGATCGGAGCCCCCTATCTGGTGACACACGGTATCGACGTCTCGGACCTGGCCAGCCCGCTGTTGGTTTTCGAGGGCAACGCCCTGGACGCCGCCGCCGGCTTCCCAGCCAATGTGAATGTTGCAGCGGCGCTCGCGCTCGCCGGAATTGGACCGATGCGCACGCGGGTGCGGATCTGGGCTGATCCAGGCGTTACCCGAAATATCCATACCATCCGCGTCGAGGCCGAGGCCGCGCGCTTCACCATGACGATCGAAAACGTGCCCAGCCCCGATAACCCTAGGACCGGCCGGCTGACCGCGCTGTCCCTGCTGGCCTGCCTGCGGGGACTGGTGTCCACCGTGAAAGTGGGCAGCTAAGCCGACGTGCAAGAGGCTCTTGCCTATCTGCCAACTCTCGCCTTGTTCAGTTTCGTGACTGTCGCTAGCGGCCGCATGCGGCACGAGATGCTGATCCTGGCCTGTATCCCGCCCGTGTTCGTCGCAATCGTCATGGGGTTTGTGATGGCGATTTACGCTGGCGACACGTTCGGCTCGCTCCCGACAGCCATCGCGCTCGCTGTGGGCGTCGCGCCCGGGTGGCTGCTGGCAGGCCGGTTGAAGCCGCGAGATCTGCTCATCGCGATCTATTTGGTCTGGACGATCGCGCTGGTTCTGGCGCTGATCGCGTTCGAGTTTCCTGATCACGACTGAGAGTTTGAAAAGGAATGCCCTCCCGCACCCGAATCGCCGAAAAAAATAACGATAACAGAGAGCATCCTTTTCAGGTTCGATGGATTTTCACGCTCCGAGCCTGTTCCCTAATGCCTTTCATCAAGACCCGGCAACGCCGCGTAGTATCGCCGCCACGATCTTCGACGGCGCAAGAGCACTAGGGTGCTCATGCTACGCGTTGACGGACGGTCGCCCGTGCGGGCATTAAGGCGCCGTGCGCGCCTGTAGCTCAATTGGTTAGAGCTGGCGGCTCATAACCGCTCGGTTGCAGGTTCGAGTCCTGCCGGGCGCACCACTTCTGAACACCAGCCCGGACAATCGAGACAGGCGATTGGCACAACAGGCGATGATTTGCCTGCGACCTACGGTCGGGTGGCACCTTCGCGCTCCCGGCATGCGGACCTCCCGCAACTCTTGCCAATCGCCCGCCTACGTCCCATGGTCCGCCGCCATGTGGTTCGCACCCCCGAAAGAGATCGCGGCACGGGTCCTGACGCGCATGCCTGACCGGTTTCGCCGGTTGGAACGCACGGAATGGGCTGACGCCAACCGAGCGGGGGAGCCGGTTGACTGCTTCCTGGAAGGACCCTGCTACGACACCCAGGGTCGCCTGTATGTCGTCGACATCCCGTACGGCCGTATCTTCCGGATCGAGAACAACGACTGGACGCTGATCGCCGAATACCCCGGGTGGCCGAATGGCCTGAAAGTCCAACCCAACGGCATCCTGCTCGCGGCCGACTACCGGCATGGGCTCGTTCGCATCGACCCGAACACCGGCGCGACGTCGGCCGTGCTGCAAACGGTTATGAGCGAGAGCTTCAAAGGGCTGAACGACCTGACACTGCATGCCGATGAGTCGGTCCTGTTCACCGATCAGGGCCAGACCGGTCTGCAGGATCCCACCGGACGGGTCTGGCGTTTCCACAAGGACGGACGGCTGGACCGGCTGATCAGCACCGGTCCAAGCCCCAACGGCCTGGTCCTGAACACAGCCCAGACGCACTTGTATGTCGCCATGACCCGTTCCTGTGAGGTGTGGCGCTTCCTGCTGCGCCCCGACGCGGTTGTCGCCAAGGCGCAGTGCTTCGCCCGCGTCCCAGCTGGTCTCGCCGGTCCTGATGGTCTGGCGATGGACTCCGCCGACCGGTTGTTCATCGCCAACCCCGGCCACGGCTGCATCTGGGTGATCGATCCCGCCGGCGTGCCGCTTTACCGGGTCCAGTCAAGCGCCGGCCGTATGACCACCAACTGTGCGCTGACACCGGACGAGCGGAGCCTCGTCATCACCGAATCAGCAACCGGCTCCATCCTGATTGCGGAGGTTCCTCCACCATGACGCCCTCCACCATGACCCGCTCTGACACGAGCGGCGAATTCGTATCCATCTGTGAGGTCGGCCCGCGGGACGGCCTGCAAATTGCGAAGACTCGCATGACGACTGACGACAAGGTGGCGTGGATCGTCTCGCTCGCGGCCGCCGGCATCAAGGAGATCGAGGTCGGCAGCTTCGTCCCGCCGCGGGTGATCCCGCAACTCGCCGACACGCCGGAGGTGGTGGCCAAGGTCCTGGCGGCGCTGCCAAATCTGACCGTACAGGCGTTGGCGCCAAACCTGCGGGGTGTGCAAAACGCGTATCACGCGGGCGTGCACAAGATCTCGATCCCGGTTTCGGTCAGCGACGGCCACAGCCGGGCGAACCTCAACCGCACGCCGGCGCAGTCGATCGAGATGATGCGGGAGATCACGGACTGGCTGAAGGGCCAATCGCGCAAGGTGCCGGTGGTGGCGGGCGCCTCGACCGCCTTCGGCTGCTCGATCGATGGCGTGGTGCCGACGGCCAAGACCGTGGCGTTGTGCAAAGGTTTGGCCGACGCCGGGGTGGACGAGATCATGCTGGCCGACACGGTGGGCTATGCGCATCCGGCGCAGGTGAAGGAGGTAGTGCTGTCGACACGCGAGGTGATTGGTCCGGTGCTGTACGGCCTGCATCTGCACGATACCTGCGGTCTGGGCATCGCCAACGCCGTGGCGGGACTGGAGGTCGGCATCCGCGCGTTCGACTCCTGCCTGGCGGGCTTGGGCGGTTGCCCGTACGCGCCCGGCGCCTCCGGCAACGTGGTGACCGAAGACCTCGTGTTCATGCTGGAGAGCATGCGCTTTACCACGGGGATCGACATTCCGTCCCTGCTGGGGTCCCGAAAAGTGCTGCATGCGGGCCTGCCGGCGGAGCCACTGCACGGCCAGGTGCCAAAGGCGGGGCTGCCGCCGACGTTCCGCAAGGCGGCCTAATCGTCCGCATTACGGCCTGTTTCAAATCGTATCGTGTAACCCGGGTGCGATAACTTATGTCGATTTTGATGCACAAATATAATAGTTATATCTTCAAGCCCGGCCTTTGTCGGACAAGAAGGCTAATATATAACGATGACGATACAACATTTGGGATTCGCGGACGAGCCGGACACCGACAGGCCCCAACCTGCCGTGTCGCTGGCCGCGGCGGTTCTCGATGTGATCGTTCATCCAAGTTCGCCGGCAGCAGCGGTCACAACGGTGGTGCCTGCGATACCCGCCGGCATCCCTGCCCCGCAGTTTGACGGCTTCACTTACGGCAGGAGCTTTGCGTACGGCAGCAACATCACGCAGGCCTGGCGATACAGCTCCGGCGCGGGAGTCGCGGTCGGCCTTGTGGATGACGGCTTCGATCCCGCGACCACGGCAACGTTCGGCAATTTCTCCACCACGCTCTCCCGCGCGTTCAGCGGGACGTCCAGCGTTGCCGAACCGGCAGGCGGATACCATGGCACGACGACCTCCGGCTTGATCGGCGCAACCGGGGCCGACGGAACACCCGAAGGATTGGCCCCGAACGTCACAATCGTTGGGGCGAAAGTGACGTTCACTTCGGCGACGGCCGCGATTCTCGCGCAAGCTGAAGGATACGACGCGTCGCTTTGCTCGGTGGTAAACAATTCCTGGGGCTACACTGGGTACGGCGTCGGTGAGCCGGACAGCCCTGGCTTCGGGATCTGGTTTTCGGCCGTCGGGACGGCGGTGGCCGATGGCCGCCACGGCCTGGGTGACGTCATCACCTTCTCGGCCGGCAACGACAGGCAGGACGACAACAACCTCGCCGTCCAGCCGATCGTAGCGGATTACCGCGTCATCGCCGTGGCGGCCACTGACGCGGATGGGTTGGTGGCCAGTTATTCCACACCGGGTGCCGCGCTGTTGGTTTCGGCGATCGGCGACAACGTCGCGGTCGTCGATACCGGCGGATCGGGCGCTTCCGCCGTCAGCGGCACGTCCTATTCCGCGCCAACCGTGGCGGCGATCGCAGCCATGATGCTGAGCGTCAATCCCAACCTCGGCTGGCGCGACGTGCAGGAGATCCTGGCCGATTCTTCCTATGTACCGCCCCCCAGCGCCGGCAGCTTCACGTATAATGGCGCGACGGACTGGAACGGTGGAGGAATGCACTTCTCCAACAATCTGGGCTACGGGGTGGTGGATGCGAATGTCGCGGTGAACCTCGCGCGCGCCTGGACCGAACAATCGACGAGTGCCAATCTGGATACGGCGACGGTTGGTCATACGGCCGGAGTAACGGTCGGGAAAAACGCAACCGTCAGCAGCACCGTCGCCGATGCCGCCAATATCCGCATCCAGCATGTCGAAGTGACGATCAACGATACCTATTTGCCGGTCGCTTGGTCAAAGGTCGTGCTGGTCTCGCCGGACGGAACGCAGTCCGTCCTGGTCGACCAGATCGGGCTGGTGAGCGACACGGATCAGACCCAGGGACTGGACGTTTCAGGTTCGGTTATCACCAGCAACGCGTTCTGGGGCGAAACGGCGGCGGGCACCTGGACGCTGCAAGTCCAGGATATCGGCGGCAAGGTTGTCGGCACGATCGACAACTGGAGCCTGACGTTCATCGGCGACAATGCCGCGACGGTGCAGACTCTGCTGGTCTATACGCCCGAATTTGCCTCGATCGCGACCGCGCCGCGGGAGGTCGTCACGTCCGGCACATCGACCACGGTCGACCTGATCGCGTTGCCCGGAAGAACCACGATCAACCTGAACGGCGGCGCGGGCCTGATCGGCGGCGTCAACGTCTCGGTCGGGACCGGCCTGACGAACGCCAACGCCGACGGCAGTACAGGTGCGGTGACGCTGACCGGGCTAACCAACGGCGGCAGTGAACTGACCGGCGGCGACGGCGTGTCAACCCTGCTTGGTTCTGGAGGAGATTCGATCAACGCGGGCCTCGGCACGACCACTATCAGGACGGGAGCAGGCGGCAGCACGGTCACCCTGTCCAGCGTAGCCGCATCGACTGTTACCGTTAGTTCGGGGGGCGGGGACACCATCTATGCGGGGCTGGCAACCGCAGCGGTCACCAACATCGGCACCGACGGTGACACGATCTACGACCAATCCGCGACGCTCAGTTTCTTCAACGGCAATGGCGCGAGTGAGGTGAATACAGGAACCGGCACCGTGATGGTCCAGGCCGGCGCCGGTGGCGGCACTTACTACGCCGGTTCGGCGGGCAACAGCCATCTCATCGCCGGCACCGGGCTAGTGACGTTCTATGGCGAGGTCTCCGGCGACCTGCTGACGGCCGCGGGTTCGCCTGCCGATACGCTGATCGCTGGCGCTGGTGCCGAGACACTGTCCGGCGGTTCCGCCACCGGGTCGATCACGCTTCAGGCCGGTTCCGGTGCGGACACGATGATCGCCGGCAAGGGCAACACGACGTTCATCGTGGGGAGCGGCAACAGCAGCATCACCTTGGGCGGAACCGGCGGGCTGATCCAGATCCAGTCCGGTCACGCGGGCGGGCTGGATACGGTCACTGCCTTCCAGGTCGGGCTCGATGATCTGCATCTGGTGAATTTCGCGGCGCTGGCAATGCGGAGCGCGATCACCCGGGATAAGTCGGACGGGCACGGCGGAACGCTGGTGACGTTCTCGGACGATACCCGGATCGACCTGTTGGGGATCACCAAAGTCACGTCGAGTGACTTCGGGTAGGCCTTCTCAGGGGTTGGTGTGTCAGTCCGAGTTCTGACCGTGTCGGACCGACCTAGTTCAGGAAGATCTTTCCGGGGTTCATCACGCCACGTGGGTCCAGCGCCTGCTTGACAGCGCGCATCACGGTCAGCGCCTCGGCGCCGTGCTCCTGCTCCAGGAACTCGCGCTTGCCGATGCCGACGCCATGCTCGCCGCTGCAGGATCCGCCCAAAGCCAGGGCGCGCGCCACGATCTTCTTGTCCAGTTCCCACGCTCGCGCCATGCCGTCCGGTTCCGGCGGCACCATGATCACGGTGTGAAAATTGCCGTCCCCGACATGGCCGACGATTGGCGCGGTGAGGCCCGAGGTCGCAATATCCTCCTTCGCACCCAGGATCGCCTCGTTCAGCCGGGAGATCGGCACGATCGCGTCCGTCGCGAGTCCCTTGTGGCCCGGCATCCACGCCAGACAAGCCCACAGCGCGTCATGCCGAGCCTGCCAGAGTTTCGTGCGCTCGGCGGCCTCGGTGGCCCAGGCGAAACCAAGGCCGTCGTAGCCCTCAGCGATCGCCTCCGCCTGGCTGGCCTGTTCGGCGACGCCGGCCGGGGTTCCGTGGAACTCAAAGAACAGCGTCGGCAGCACAGCCAGGCCCTCGAGTTTAGAGTAGGCTATGCAGGCAGCCATCTGCACGTCGTCCAGCAGTTCCATCCTCGCGACAGGAATCCCATTCTGCAGAATGGCAATCACGGTTTCAACGGCGTCGTGCAGCGTCCGGAACTGACAGGTGGCGGAGGAAACCGCCTCGGGGATGCCGTGCAGGCGGAGTTGGATTTCGGTGATGACCCCCAACGTGCCCTCGGAGCCGACGAACAGCCGGGTCAGGTCGTAGCCCGAGGACGATTTGCGCACCCGGCCCCCGGTTCGGATCAGCCGCCCGTCCGGCATGACAACGGTCAAACCCATGACATTGTCCCGCATCGTGCCATACCGCACCGCGTTGGTGCCCGAGGCTCGGGTCGCGGACATGCCGCCGATGGTGCAGAGCGATGTGCCGGGATCGACCGGGAAGAACAGACCAAGGTCGCGCAGGTGGCTGTTCAGTTGGTCCCGCGTCACGCCGGCTTCGACGCGGCAATCCATATCCGGCTGGCTGACGTCGAGGATGCGGGTCATCCGCGACAGGTCCAGCGTGATGCCGCCGCGGACGGGGGTGACGTGCCCCTCCAGCGATGTGCCGGCGCCCCAGGGCACGACCGGTACGTGTTCGGCGTGGCACAGCGCCATCAGCCGGCACGCTTCGTCAGTGGTTTCGATGAATGCCACGGCATCAGGCAAAACCGGAGGCTGCGTGTCCTGGCCGTGCGAGTGGTGGTCGCGCAGAGCGGCGTTGGTGGTGATGCGGTCGCCGAGGAACTCTCGGGCGGCGGCGACGAGCGCTTCGACAGGCATGGACGGTCCCTGAGTCTGATTTACCACTGCTTGAGCGGCCAGAGCATTGAACCGCTGTTGGTCTCCTGGCAAGTCTGGTCGGACCGACCCATACCGGCTGGAGCCGCGGCGTCTTATGACAACCGGCGACGGCACCGACGCCGCAAACCCTGTCCCGTCATGCCGGCGACGGTCGGGATCCACGACTTTCCGCGACTGATCAAAGGCATGGATCGCTTGCGTGCCGATGGGTCGGTCCCGCAGGCAGTTGGTATCAGTCGACCTTATTCCATCGCAGTCTTTGCAACCGGCCCCTCCTCAAAGGTTTCCGCATCCTTCCGGCCGACGATGATCTTGGGGAGCAGGAAGACCAGCGGAACCGCTGCCGCCGTCGT
Organism: Rhodopila sp.; assembly: GCA_050010355.1. Taxonomy (GTDB): domain Bacteria; phylum Pseudomonadota; class Alphaproteobacteria; order Acetobacterales; family Acetobacteraceae; genus Rhodopila. The sequence goes on from JBEKLE010000011.1 coordinate 41,613, forward strand.
GACCGAATTGGCGATCACCAGCGAATCGAACGAGAAGTGATACTGGTCCAGCAACCGCGACCCGAACCAGTCGGTTCCGAACAGCGCCAGGTTCCGGACACTCACCATCAGAGAGAAACCCAATCCCTCGCTTCCTGCCGGCGTGGCGCGAACGGCGAGGTCCATAAGGGCCAGTTCGGCCAGCGTGTACCCGAAGCCATTGAAGCATTCGATCGCCTGAGCCCGTCCTACGGAAGAATAAAACAGGTATCCGAGATTGGCGACCGTTCCCAAACCCATGCATACGACCAAGAGCGTGCGCAGGTTCAGCCGGCGACACAGAACGCCGTAGCCAGTCGCCGCCAGCACGCCGAAAATACCCGCGATCAACTGGAGGAAGCCCTGCGCCTGGGTGTCCATGTGCAGGTCGTTCTGCTGCCTGTAGAACAAGGCGGTCGTAAAACCCGGCGCGATGTAAAACAGCGCCATCAGGCCGGCCGCACCTTGTCCGGGCCGTCGCGATGTTCACAAGCTTTGCGCGGGCGTTTCCCAGAAGCTGGCGCGAATCCAATGTCTGCCGCTTCTCCCGCAGAAACAGGACGGTCACCGGGACCAGCAGAAACATGATCCCGCCGCAGGCCGCGGCGGTCCAGCCGAAAGCGATGCTGGCGAGATAGCCCGCCACCGGGCCGTTGACGATCAGACACCCCTGCTGCACGAACTGGCGGACTGCGGTCAGCCGGCCAGATCCGGACATGGCCTGCGCGGTTTCCACCATATAGCCGCCGACGACAGTGCTGCTCACGACCATGAAAATGTTGATGACGATCGCCACGAGGAGCAGGTCGCGGTAAACGTGGGCGTTAATTTGAGAAAATCACATTCCCGGCTCACGGCCTGAATTTTCCGGCTTGACGCAGGAATCGGTTGTCGAATCAATGGGCCTCCACCGAATCGAGCGAGTGGGAAGGCGAAATGACTGAGCCAATTCGTCATGTAACCGTATGTCCGGATGATCGCTGACCGGAGTCGACAACTGCCAAGTGGCTGTGTTCGCCGTCCTGGCGTTTCGCTTGCGTTCAGCAAGCTGACCTCGCGTTCGGTTGGCGGTACGCCAACGTGCCCGAACGCTGGGAACGAAACGCCGGGTGCTGAGCGATGGCCAGCGGCATGCGCCGGTGGACATACGGCTGTATCTGCCGAAGGGCTGGATCGACGACCCGGCGCGGTGCGATCAGGCCGGTATCCCGCTGAAGGCGCGCACGCTGACCTCGAAAAGCGAGCACGCCTTGGACATTGTGCGTCAGGCCCGGGCCCGGGGGATGCGGTTCGAATGGGTCGGCGTCGATGCCGGGTATG
>JBEKLE010000012.1:0-44480 GCA_050010355.1 Rhodopila sp.
CTGGCCGGCACCGCCCACGACCTGCTGTACGGCCAGCAGACGCCGCAACTCGATCCCGCCACCCTTGCTGCGATCGCCGGGCTGGAGACCACCGGCGAGGAATACAAGCGGCTGTAGGCGGGCGGTCAGTCCGGCCAGATCCCCCGCCCAACCGTCGGCCGGAGCATGACCGCGGCGTGCGAGCCGGCCCGCCAGGACAAAATCAGATCGTGATCCGAACACCCAGTTCGACCACCCGGTCGCTCGGTATGCGGAAGAACTCCGTCGCCGGAACCGCGTTCCGCGCCATAACGAGGAACAGTGCGCGCCGCCACCACGACAGCTTCGGCGCCATCCCCGGCACCAGGACCTCGCGCCCCAGGAAGTAGCTCGCCTGAGACACCCGCACCTGCAACTGATCCGTCAGATCCTCCAGCGCTTTCGGGATGTTCGGGCTCTCCATGAAGCCGTAGCGCAGGATCACCCGCTGGATGCCGGGTGCGAGAACGGCCACCTCCGCCCGCCGCCGCTGCGACACCTCGGGCACGTCCTCGTTTTCCACCGTCACGAACAGGACGTTCTCGTGCAGCACCTTGTTGTGCTTCAGATTGTGCAGCAGCGAGCCCGGCACGTAATCGGGATTGCTGGTCATGAACACCGCCAGCCCCGGCACGCGGATGATGCGCGACTGCGGCAGCCGCGCCAGGAACGGCGCCAGCGGCATGCTGGACTGCTTCCAGCGCGCCAGCAGAACATCGCGCCCCTGCTTCCACGACGTCATCATCCCGGTCAGTGCCATCCCCAGCACCAGCGGCACCCACCCACCCTCGACGATTTTCACCGTGTTGGCGCTGAAGAAGACCGTGTCCACCAGGAACAGCGAGCCAAACACCGACACCGCCGCCGCGCGGGACCAGTGGAACTGCCGGCGGAACACCACCATCGCCAGGATCGCCGTGCACAGGAATGTCCCGGTCACCGCGATCCCATAGGCCGAGGCCAGATTATCCGACGTCTTGAACGCCAGCACCAGCAGCACGACACCGACCGCCAGCGCCGTGTTCACCTGCGGCACGTAAATCTGCCCCTCCTCCATGTTCGAGGTATGGCGCACCGTCATCCGCGGCAGGAAACCAAGCTGCATGCACTGCCGCGCCATCGAGAACGCACCGGAGATCACCGCCTGGCTGGCGATCACGGTCGCCGCCGTGGCCAGGATCACCATCGGCAGCCGTATCCATTGCGGACCCAGCAGGAAGAACGGGTTCTCGATCGCCGACGGGTCGCGGATCATCAGCGCGCCCTGGCCAAAGTAGTTCAGGATCAGGCACGGCAGCACAAAGGTCAGCCAGGTGATCCGGATCGGCTTGGCGCCGAAATGCCCCATGTCGGCGTACAGGGCCTCGGCCCCGGTGACGCAGAGCACGACGGCGCCGAGCACGAAGAAGGCCATGCCCTTGTACTGGATGCACAGCGCGACCGCATAGGTCGGGGACACCGCGAGCAGCACGAAGGGATGCGGCACGATCTCGGCCAGTCCGGTCGTGCCGATGATGAAGAACCAGACCACCATGATCGGCCCGAACACGCGCCCGACGCTGCCGGTGCCCTTGTACTGTGTGGCGAACAGCGCCACGATGACCGCCACGCTGATCGGAAGGACATAGAATTTGAGGCTGGGAGCGGACACCTCCAGCCCCTCCACCGCCGACAGCACCGAGATCGCCGGGGTGATCACGCCGTCGCCAAAGAACAGGCAGGCGCCGGCGACGCCGACCAGGGCGATCGCGCTCTTGACCCGAGGCCCGACCGACACGCGCTGGGCCAGCGCCATCAGCGCCAGGATGCCGCCCTCACCCCGGTTGTCGGCGCGCATCACCAGGAACACATATTTCAGCGTCACGATGACGATCAGCGACCAGAAGATCAGCGACAGCACGCCCAGGATCTCGGTCTGCGTGGTCATGGCGGGGTCGAAGAGCTGCAGGCTGGCCTTGAAGGCGTAAAGCGGGCTCGTGCCGATATCGCCGTATACAATGCCCAGGACCGCCATGAGCATGCCAAGACTGGGCTTTGGCCGGACGTGTTCCCCGAACTCGCGATCCTCGCTCAAATGGATGACCTCATGATGCGCGGTTTCGAGAAGCCATCGTCCCGGCCGGGTAAGAGAGCCCGATCCCGGGTCCGGATGCCCTTACCGTGACGTCCGGATCGGGGCAAGCAAGCGGTAATCTTGGTTCCATGAACAGGATCGCGCGAGCAGGCGGATCAGCCGGCGTGAAACTGGCCAGCCAGGAACTGAGCATCGAACTCCACCCATTCACGGCGGTTGAGGCCACTGGTTTCCTGCGTGACCGGTTCGCCAGCCAGCATCCGCCGGACCACGGCGACCATCTGGGCGGACAGGGTGACGGCGCCCAGGTGGTAGTCTCGGAAGGCGGCGGCGGCGATGGGGACCCAGGCTTCGGTCATCTGCAGCATGGCGTTTGCGTAGACGCGGATCTCGTACTGGGCGTGCCGGTCGGCGCGCAGCGACAGGAAATGGAACAGGTTGCGGAGGTTGGTCTTCCAGTACCACTGTGTGTAGGTGTTCAGCGTCAGGTTCATCCGAGCCAGTTCGCGCGCCAGGCCGCGGCGGGCCGGGTCGGCGGTTTCACCCTCGTTCAGCATGTGGGCGTAGTTGGCGTAAGAGCGTTCTGCGTCGCTGCGCAGGAGGTGGAGGACATCGGCGGCCTCCTCGCCGTCCAGGATGTCGCCGCGGCCCTGGCGGTTGATGGTCGACTGGGCCGCGAGGTGTTCGGCGGCGGGGATGTAGAACTCTTTGTCCAGGATCGAGTATCGCGCCGAGATTTCGTTGACGCTGGCCGTGCGGTGGCGGATCCACTGACGGGCGACGAAGATCGGCAGTTTGACGTGGAACTTGATCTCGCACATCTCGAACGGCGTGGTGTGGCGGTGGCGCATCAGATAGCGGATCAGGCCGGCGTCTTCCTGCACCCGCCGTGTGCCGCGGCCGTAGGAGACCCGGGCGGCCTGCACGATGGCGGAGTCGTCGCCCATGTAGTCGATGACGCGGACGAAGCCGTGATCGAGGACCGGGTGGGCGTGGTGGAGGATGGCTTCCAGCGCCGGAACGGTGGGGCGGATGGTGCTTGTGGCGGTGGCGCGGGCCTCGGCTATCTCCGCGGCCTGATGCGGGGTGTGCGACTCGACGGACAAAGGGGCCTCCCGGAAGCGGAGCGCGGTGCATACAGCGGCGGGTCTGTTCGACAAAGCAGTTCGTTATGGAGGCGCGGCGATTGGGGGTTTCGGCTCAACGTGCTGGCGCGCGATTTTCTCAGCCAGACTGTTCCGGTCGACGTCGTCCGACAATCAGTCAGCAAAAGGGGACCAGGATGACACCAACAGACATTCGCCAGGTGGCGGTAGTCGCGACCGGCGTGATCGGGGCAAGCTGGACGGCGCATTTCCTGGCACACGGCCTGGACGTGGTAGCGACGGACCCTGCTCCGGGTGCGGAAGAGCGGCTCAGGGCAAGCGTCGCCCAACACTGGCCGGTGCTCGAACAACTCCGACTGGCGCCGTCCGCATCGCAGGACAGATTACGGTTCACCACCGACGTGCAGGACGCTGTGCAGGCCGCCGACTTCGTGCAGGAGAACGGGCCCGAACGCCTGGATTTCAAGATCGATCTGTTCCGGAGGCTCGATGAGGCGGCGCCTTCCGGCACGATACTTTCGTCGAGCTCCTCCGGCCTTCTCATCAGTCAGGTCCAGTCCGCCTGCCGGCTGCCAGGGCGCGTTCTGCTCGGACATCCGTTCAATCCGCCCCACCTCATTCCGCTGGTCGAGGTTGTCGGCGGTGAGCACACCACGCCCGAGGCGATAGCGACGGCGATGGCGTTCTATGCTTCGATCGGCAAGCGGCCGATCCACATCCGAAAGGAGGTGAAAGGGCACGTCGCCAACCGCCTGCAGGCGGCGCTGTGGCGCGAGGCATTTCATCTGGTCGAAACGGGTGTGGCGAGCGTGGCGGATATCGACACCGCCATCGCCCATGGTCCTGGCCTGCGCTGGGCATTGCTGGGCCCGTTCCTCAACCTTCATCTTTCCGGTGGTTCGGGCGGAATCGGCTATCTCCTGAAGCATCTTGGCCCGCCGATGGACGACTGGTGGCAGGACCTGGGCGCCACGCGACTGAACCCAGCTCTGGAGGGGCAGGTCGTTCAAGGTGTCGCTGATGAACTGGCCTCCCGAAGCAGCGGGCAAATCGAGGCCTGGCGAGACACGGTGCTCGTGAACCTGCTTACCGCTCTCAAAGACACGCCGCCACCCGACTGATGGGTGTCCTGAGGCTCCCGGCCCGACCGGATGGACCGACACCCGAACCTTCTCGGTTGACGACCGTCCGGCGCCGCCAACCTGTTCGGCTTGCCAACTCCGGCGCTCCACTGCAGCGAATCTGATCATCGCACGGTGAGGGCCGCTCGCCATCTACCGAACGCTATGGCACGCTTCCAACCATGCGCATTCACCTGCAGAACCCCGACAGCGACCCGCTGTTCGATTTCTCCCGCAAAATGTGGGAAGCCGCGGTGGCGCGGTCCCCGGATATCGGCATCGGGCATGACGTCTCCATCGGTGTCACGCCCGCCGACTTCGTCGCGGCCATGCGCGACGCCGAGGCTCTGGTCTGCGATGCCAGCGTGGTCAAGGCGCTGCTGTCCGGCCCGGCGCCCCACCTGAAGCTGATCTTCCTGACCAATGCCGGGCTCGACAACCTGGCGCCGTTCGGCTGGCTGCCGCCTGGCGTCGCGTTGCTGAACAACCGCGGCACCCATTTGGCCAAATCGGGCGAATTCGGGATCATGTCCATCCTGATGCTCGCCAACCGTGTCCCGGCCATGGTGACGAACCAGCGCGAGGGTATCTGGCGCAAGCTGTGGGGATCGGTGCTGGACGGCCGCCATCTGACGGTCGTTGGCCTCGGCACCCTGGGGGGCGCCACGGCCGAACATGCGGCACGGTTCGGCATGGTGGTGACGGGTGTGCGGGCCCATCCCGCGCCGCATCCGGCGTGCGCGCGCGTCGTGCCCACCAGCGCGCTTGACGAGGTGCTGCCGGACACGGAGTTCCTCGTCCTCGCCTGTCCGTTGACGCCGGCCACACGCGGCCTGATGACGCGGCGACGCCTGGAATGTCTGCCATCGGACGCGGGGGTGGTGAATATCGGCCGCGGCAAACTCATCGACCAGGATGCGCTGTGCGACCTGCTAGACCAGGAACACCTGTCCGGCGCGGTGCTGGATGTATTCACACCTGAGCCGATTCCACACCGCCACCGCCTCTGGTCAACGCGGAACCTGATCATCAGCCCGCATACTTCGGCCGACGATCCGGCGACCTACAACCCGCGCAGCCTCGATATCTTCCTGGACAATCTGCGGGCCTGGCGAGACGGGCGGCCGTTGCCAAACCGCTTCGACATCGCGCGGGGTTACTGATGCTGGCGACGCTCGTCGCACTGCTGGCCGCGGCCACCATCGCGGTACCGCTCACGCGGCGGTTCGGCCTCGGCAGCGTGCTGGGCTATCTGCTGGCGGGGGTGGTGATCGGCCCGTCCGGCCTCGGCCTCGTCAGCCAACTCGACCAGATCGCCGCGATCGCCTCGCTTGGCGTCGTCATGCTGCTGTTCCTGATCGGGCTGGAGCTGAGACCGAGGCGCCTCTGGGTGATGCGGCGCGCGGTGTTCGCCCTCGGGTCGTCGCAGGTCGTGCTCTGTGGCGCGGTGCTGGCGATCCTGGTGCACATGGCCGGCGTGCCATGGCCGGGCGCGGTCGTGCTGGGCGCCGGCCTGGCGATGTCGTCCACCGCGATCGTGCTGCCGATGTTCGCGGAGGCCGACCTGTTGCAAAGCCGAGCGGGGCGGGACGGCTTCGCGGTGCTGCTGTTTCAGGATCTGGCGTTCATTCCGCTGGTCGCCCTCGTGCCCTTGCTGGCAGAGCAGACGTTGCCCGACCACGTCCCCTGGCACGACGTGGCTCGCGGAGTCGCCGCGGTCGCCGTTATCCTCGTGGGTGGGCGGTTCGCGGTCCGACCGCTGATCCGAGCGCTGGGGGGTGCTCGGACGCCCGAACTGTTCACCACCGCGTCACTGCTGATCGTGGCGGGCACCGCCTACATCGCGAACCTCGCCGGACTTTCCATGTCGCTGGGCGCGTTCATGGCCGGCGTTTTGCTCTCTGAGTCGGAATACCGGCACGAGTTGCAGGCCGACATCGCCCCGTTCGAGGGACTGCTGCTGGGCTTCTTCTTCATTTCGGTCGGCATGTCGGTGGACCTGGGCCTGGCGCGCACGCATCCCGGTCTGCTGGCCGGTGCCGCCGCGGCGCTACTGCTGGCAAAGGCCGCGGTTTGTTTCGGTCTGGCCCTGGCGGCACGGCAGAAGCTGTCCGAGGCGGTTCGCTTCAGCCTGGCTTTGCCGCAGGCCAGCGAGTTCAGCTTCGTGCTGTTCGGCGCAGCGGTCGCCGTCGGTGCACTGTCATCGGACAATGCCGGAATGGCAACGTTGGTCGCGGCGGTCTCCATGGCCGCCACCCCGGTGCTGTTCGCGCTCTCCGAACGGTTCGTGATCCCGCGGCTGGAAGCCGAGCCGGAGCCGGATTTCGATATCATCGAGGCGGCCAGCGCGCCGGTGATCATCTGCGGTTTCGGGCGCTTCGGTCAGATCATCGGCCGCGTGCTGCGCCTGAAGGGGATCGCGTTCACGGCGTTGGAGCGTGACCTCGGGCAGGTCGATGTCGTTCGCCGGTTTGGCAACAAGGTCTATTTCGGCGACCCAACCCGCGCCGACCTGTTGCGGGCGGCGGGGGCGGAGCAGGCCAAGGTGCTGGTCGTCGCGCTCGACCATCCGGAGGATGCGCTGCGTGTTGTCGAGGTCGCGAAACGGAATTTCCCTGAACTGAAGATCATGGCCCGTGCGCGCAACCGCCGGCATGCGCATCTGCTGATGGACCGCGGCGTCGACGGCCTGGTCCGGGAGATGTTCTACTCCAGCCTGAAGCTTGCTGAGGACTCGCTGATCCTGTTGGGGGTTACGCCGGACGAGGCGGCCCGGTCGGTGGCCTTTTTCCGTGAGCACGATGAGCAGAATTTACTGGATACGCACGCGATCTACCGCGATGAGAAGCAGCTTATCCAGAACGTGAAGCAGGCGACCGAAGAACTGATGGCGCTGTTCGAGGCGGATGAGCCGAAGTAATTTCTTGCACAGTCATACTGCTAGGCGACGGCGCCCAGTTCCTCATCGAGTTCCTCGCGCCTCAGGCGGCGGTTGTTAACAAGCAAAGTGCGGATGGTCAGTTCTGAGACATGGAAATATTCCGCCGCGTCCTGTTGCGCTTCGCCGGAGAAATCACCTGCCAGCATCTCGTCCACCGCCTCGAACGGGCTTAGCAATTCGGCGGCGAAGGAACGCTGCATCTTCTGCCGATAGGTGTAAGCCCGCGTCGCGGCATGGAGGCCGCCGTGGGTAGAGGCAACGATCCGATCGGCCAGCAGTCGGGCGAGCTCGAAGCGGCGCCCCGTCGGCCAGGGCGAGCGAAGCACGACCCGGCCCTCAGTCTCGTCGTCGTCAAGCGCAAACGACAAGTTCCGACCGTGCCGGTCCTCAGTGAGGATCCGCGTCTCGGTACCGCACAGTTGCGCCAGCCTGTCGTTGCTGACCGGGCCGGAGCCGAGACCTTCCTGGCCGCGCAGTGCACGGGCCGCGTTGGCGCCGAGGATCCAGGGTGCGACATCCCGCTGCGGCGGGAGAAATCCCGAAGCGAGGCGAACGGCGGCACCCGGTGACGCCGCAAATCCGCTGCTCTCTGCCAGTTGCCGAAGGTCGTCGGCGGTCAGCAGCCCTCCTCCCTGCGCGTGATCCGCCGCGAGTTCCTCGACTGCTCGCTCGCCAAGGAGGCGGGCGTCGTCGAGCAAGTGGTCAACAACAGCAGGGTCGGCCTGGTCGGGCTCGTGCCCCAGAAGCGCCTCAAGCTTGCGCCGCCGTGTCGCTTCGCGGTCCCTGCGCTCATTCATCAGCTCGGACCAAAGCCGATCCAGGTTGGTGTCCGCGACACGTTCGGCCCGCAACTGGCCGAACACCTGGCTGATGAACTGGTCGACGGCACCCTCGAACACCAGTGAGGGCACGATGACTGCCTGATCGTTGATATACCGGAAGGCCGTTTCCAGCCGGTCCTTGGTCGGCTTGGCGATCAGCGCGGTTCGCTCGCCATCCGAGACGATGGTGATGTTCGGCCAAACGTAGCCCTCGCCGATCGTCGTCATACGGTGGGCGAAGGCCCAGTCTGGCGCGTTAGATTGCGGTTCCCAGCGAAGCCGCCACCAGTTCCATGCCAACCATTCGGCCAAGTGGTAGGTGGACACCCGCGGCCCCGTGCGGATCCGGTTGACGAAACCATCTCGCCCTTCCGTCAGCCACTGATTGTTGCATAGGATGCCCAGGGCAGCGAAGCAGGCGCGTTCCTCGGGCGATCCCTCGTCCAGCCGTTCCCACTCCGCGGCAATGCTCAGCGCGGGCTGCATCGCCGGGTCCGTTCCTCCAAGACGAGCAATCTGAAGTCATCCTCCTCCTCCAAGCGATAACCGTGATACCCGTGACTGTCGATCTTTGCCTCGTAAACCTCCCCGTCGGTATCGACGCTCCGACGTATTTGGGCATCCCGTCGTCCGGGAAATTGCTGAACAAGCCGTCACGCGCGCCCTGGCGGAGAAGTTCGGCGGCCTCGGCCCTTTAGATGACTCTCTTGCCGTCGCACAACGACTTCCAAGCCCGCGGATTGACCGGTGGGTGGAATCCGTAGTCCCCCGGGTACCGCTTGTGGAGCGCGCTGCCCGTGTAAACGAGCAGGATCGCGAGCGCCTCGCGGCCAGGAGGTTCGAGCCGACCTTCCGGCGCGAGGCGGCGCTTCGGATTGTTGCTCTGGCGCGGAACCACGAGTCACCTTCTGGGACGATCTCCGCTCCTATCACATCAATCGGGGATCTTCGAGATCAAACCCGTCATGTGGATCGTGGCAGAGACACGCTTCCTGTCGACTACGCGGCCGCGTCAGCGTCGATCTTGCGCTCGAAGCGCTTGCGCTCGTTCGGATCGAGGTAGCGCTTGCGCAACCGGATCGCGGTTGGCGTCACCTCGACGAATTCATCGTCCTCGACGTAGGCGATCGCCTGTTCGAGGCTCATTTTCCGCGGCGGGATCAGCAGCATCGCGTCATCCTTGCCGGCGGCACGGATGTTGGTCAGCTTCTTTTCCTTGATCGGATTGACTTCCAGGTCGGATTCCCGCGAATGCTCGCCAAGGATCATGCCCTGGTAAACCTTCTCACCGGGGGACACGAACATCGTGCCCCGCTCCTGGATATACCACAGCGAGTAGTGGACGGCCTCGCCGGCTTCGGTGGAGATCAGCGAGCCGGCGCGGCGACCCTCGATTGTGCCTTTCCAGGGACCGTAGCCGGCGAACAGCCGGTTCATGATGCCGGTGCCACGGGTGTCGGTCAGGAATTCGCCGTGGTAGCCGATCAGCCCGCGGCTGGGGATGTTGAAGGTCATGCGGACCTTGCCGCCGCCTGACGGGCGCATATCGCGCATGTCGCCCTTGCGGCGGCTGAGCTTCTCCACCACGACGCCGGTGTAAGGCTCGTCCACGTCGACCAGCACTTCCTCCATCGGCTCCTCGCGCTCGCCCGTATCGGGGTTGCGCTGCGTCAGCACGCGGGGGCGGCCGATGGTAAGTTCAAAGCCTTCGCGGCGCATCTGCTCGATCAGCACGCCAAGCTGGAGTTCGCCGCGGCCGGCGACCTCGAACGCATCGGTTTCGTTGGAATCGGTCACGCGGATGGCGACGTTGCCCTCGGCTTCGCGGAACAGCCGTTCGCGAATCTGCCGGGAGGTGACTTTCTTGCCCTCGCGGCCGGCGAGCGGTGAATCGTTGATGCGGAAGGTCATTGCCAGCGTCGGGGGATCAACCGGAATGGCCTCCAGCGGGCCGGGCAGTTCCGGGGCGCCGATCGTGTCCGGGATGGTGCCCTCGGACAGGCCGGCAACGGCGATGATGTCGCCCGCCATGACCTCGTCGACCGGAACGCGCTCCAGGCCGCGGAACGACAGCAGTTTTGTCAGCCGGCCGGTTTCGACAACCGAGCCGTCGCGGCGAAGCACCTTCACGGACATGTTGAGCTTCGCCATGCCCTGTTCGACGCGCCCGGTCAGCACACGGCCGAGGAAGTTGTCGTATTCCAGGATGGAAGCGACCATGGCGAACGGCGCATCAGGCTTGACGGTCGGGGCCGGAACATGACGCAGCACCAGATCGAACAGCGGCGACAGGTCCTTGCGTGGGCCGTCGAGGGTCTCGTCCGCCCATCCGTTGCGGCCGGAGGCGTAGAGCATCGGGAAGTCCAACTGCGAGTCCGAAGCGCCCAGAGCGGCGAACAGGTCAAAAATCTCGGTGTGGACCTCGTCCGGGCGGGCGTCCTGACGGTCCACCTTGTTGACCACGACGATCGGATGGATGCCGCGGGCGAGCGCCTTGCCGACCACGAACTTGGTCTGCGGCAGCACGCCCTCTGCCGCGTCCACCAGGACGATCGCGCCGTCCACCATATTCAGGATACGCTCCACCTCGCCGCCGAAATCGGCGTGACCGGGGGTGTCGACGATGTTGATGCGGGTGTCTTTCCACACCACCGAGGCGCATTTCGCCAGGATGGTGATGCCACGCTCCTTCTCCAGGTCATTGCGGTCGAGCGCACGGTCGGTCACGGCCTGATGCTCACGGAACGCGCCCGACTGGCCGAGAAGTTTGTCCACGAGGGTGGTCTTCCCGTGATCGACATGGGCGATGATCGCGACGTTACGGATATGCATACGGGCCTGGCTTTTTGGATGGTGCGGCGCACACTTAGGGGGTAATGCCGCCCGATACGAGGGAAAATCCGGATGTCCGGCGCGTTTCTGCCATGCTTCGGCGAACATTCATACGCATGGAGACGGCCGATCGGGCTTTCCATCTCATAGTGCGCCGAAACCAGGATGTGGCCGGTCCCTTGCCCCGCGGCGCCGATACCCCACCGCAGTTCAGTTCTGGCGCGCGAGCAGACCGCGGGCGATGACCTGGGCCTGGATTTCGGCGGCACCTTCGAAGATCGACAGAATGCGCGCATCGCACAGCACCCGGCTGATCGGATATTCGACCGCGTAGCCATTGCCGCCGTGAACTTGCAGTGCACTGTCCGCGTTGGACCAAGCCACCCGCGCAGCCAGCAGTTTTGCCATGCCAGCCTCGATGTCGCAGCGTTGCCCGCTGTCCTTTTGCCGGGCCGCGAAATAGGTCAACTGACGGGCCATCATGGTTTCGCTCACCATCCAGGCGATCTTGCCGCTGACACGCGGGAACCCGATGATCGCCTTGCCGAACTGATTACGGTCCCGGGCGTAGCTCGTCCCAAGCTCCAGCGCGTTCTGCGCCACGCCAAGCGCCCGAGCGCCTGTCTGGATACGGGCGCTCTCGAAGGTCTCCATCAACTGCTTGAAGCCCTGGCCCTCGACCCCGCCCAGCAGGTTCGCGACCGGCACCTCGAAGTCCTCGAAACCGATCTCGTACTCCTTCATGCCACGATAGCCGAGCACCTGGATCTCGCTGCCGGTCATGCCGGGGGCGGGAAACGGGTTGTCCTCGGTGCCACGCGGCTTTTCCGCCAGCAGCATGGACAGCCCCCGGTAACCGGCAGCCGCCGGGTCAGTGCGGACAAGCAGCGTCATCAGATCGGACCGCGAGCCGTGGGTGATCCAGGTCTTCGCCCCGGTGACACGATAGTGGTCGCCGTCCCGTACCGCGCGGGTCCGCAGGCTCCCGAGATCCGAACCCGTGTTCGGTTCGGTGAACACCGCGGTCGGCAGAATCGCGCCGGACGCGATGGCGGGCAGCCAGCGGGTTTTCTGGTCCGATGTGCCGGCGATCCCAATCAGCTCCGCCGCGATCTCCGCCCGCGTGCCCAGCGAGCCGACGCCGATGTAACCGCCGCTCAGTGCCTCCGAGACGACACACATGGCGATCTTGCCCAGCCCCAGACCGCCATGTTCCTCGCGCACGGTCAGTCCAAAGACGCCCATTTCGGCCAGTTGCTCCACGACACCGATCGGGATCAGCTCATCCCGCTGGTGCCAGCCCTGGGCGTGCGGCGCGATCTCGGTGGCGGCATAGCGCAGGAACTGCTCCCGGATCGCCGCGATGGTCTCGTCGGCGATACCGACATTGCCGAAGCGGCCGTCGATCGCCGCGTCCGCCAGGCAGTGGCGGGCGGCATTCAACGCGACGGGATCGGCCAGTTGCGCCAGCGCTGGTCGGGCCAGGAACGTCTGCACGACCTCGGCCGGGACGCCAATGTCCGAGGAGCGGATCATCTCCGTCTGGCTGATCGGGATGCCGCCCGCGAGTTGGGCGACGTATTCGGCGAACCCCAGTCGCAGGATCGCCGCCTCGACGTCGGTGAAACTGCCAGCCGCGTGCAGGGCGTGCGCCCATCGCAGCACCTGGCGCAGCGCCTCGATATAGGTCGCCTGCCAGGCAAAGCCGTGCGCCGCAAGTTGATGCGCGTCGATCAGAGCCGGATGCGCCTTGCCATCTTTGGTCACGAGAAGCGCCACACCACGGCGGGACGCCTCGACCAACTGTTCCGCCAGTGTCATCGCGTTGCCGCACAGGTCCAGCAACCCGGCTGCATCTTGCATTTTCAACACCTGGGCTTCCTCCTAACGATCGGTGGCGCCGGCGACGACGCCGGCATCGTGCAGACGCCCGTACTGGGCCGAGGACAGGCCAAGCACCTCGGTCAGCACGGCCTCCGTGTGCTCGCCGAGGCGTGGCGCCCGCGCCGGCGGCAGCCGTCCGTCCGCGCCGAAACCCAGAGGCACGGTATTCGCCAGGATCCGGCCGGCGCCGGGCTGCTCGATCTCCGTAAACATCGGGTTGGCCGGGGAGCAGCGCGGATCGTCACGCACCAACTGACCGAAGTCCTGGTAAGGACCCCAGAGGACGCCGCTGCCATCCAGGGCGGCGCGCACCTCGACTAGCGTGCGGCCTGCGAACCAGGGTTCCAGCACGGCGGCGATTGCGTGTCGCGCGTTGAACCGCCCGCCCTCGGTGTCGATGTCCACCTGCATCAAGGGGCCGATCATCGCGAGCTGGGTGCTGAGGCCGGTGGCCTTGCCGATGGCGCGCCACTGGCGGTTGGAGATCGCCGCCAGCATGACCCGCCGTCTGTCCAACGTGGCGAAATCGCGCCCGAACGCGCCGTAGAGGTCGTTTCCCAGCGGCGGGCGCACGGTGTTGTTGACCTGCACGTCGGCGACGTAGCCAAGGTTGGACACCGAGGCCAGCATCACGTCCGACAGCGCCAGCACCACTTCCTGGCCGCGCCCGGTGCGGCGCCTGCCGCGCTCCGCCGTCAGCAGGCCGGTCGAGAGATATAGACCCGCGGCGATGTCCCAGGCGGGCAGCACATGGTTGACCGGTTCGCCGCCACGGCCAGTGGCCAGCGGGAACCCGCTCGCGCAGTTCACCGTGTAATCGATCGCGCCGCTGCCATCCGCATTGCCGATCAGGCGGAGCATGATCAGATCCTCCCGGCCGCGGCGCAGCCTGTCGTAGCCCATCCAGGTTCCCGCCGGCAGGTTTGTCAGCAGGATGCCGGCGTTCTCGCCAGGCGCGCGGATCAGCGCCTGGGCAATCTCCTGCCCGTCCGGCTTGTTGAGAGCAAGGCAGACCGAGCGTTTGGCTTTGTTCAGGCTGGCCCAGTAAAGGCTGGTGCCGTCCGGCGCCAGCGGCCAGCGCCCGGCATCGATGTTGCCGCCGATCGGGTCGATGCGGATGACGTCGGCGCCGAGTTGCGCCAGCGTCATGCCGCCCAGAGGCGCCGCGATGAACGCGGACACCTCGACGATGCGAAGGTCGCTCAGAATGCCGGCCATGCGATCCGTTTCTCCTGTTACCGTTTGGCGCGTACCCGACGAGCTATTGGTCGCCATTCCCCGACCCCTCGGGCACCGACCCCGCGGGCTGCGGCGCCACCGCCCGGCCGCGCTTCCATGTTGCAGCCGCGGCGCGCATCAGGCCATCGGCGCAAGACCGCGGCAAGGGCTTCGCGGGGCAGCGGATAGTTTTTGCTCCAGCCGCACGACCGCATCGAAGGCCGGTTGTTGTCTGATCAAGCCCTGATAGCCGATTCACGTTTGAGGTCGAAGTCGACCCCGAACGAACTACGCGCCGGCCGGCAACCGCGGAACCCAGGCTCCCGACAGGCTCCCGATGGCTCCCTTGACCCTCCCCGGTCACCGGGGTACCGCCTTGGTGACCGACCGCCACAGGAGCCAGCCGGTGAACGCCTTTACCTTCGCCCCGCCGCCGCCGTCACCCGAGTCGGAAACCCTGCGCCTCGAAGTCCGCGACTTCCTGCGCACCGCCCTCGCTGGTCGCACGCCGGTGGAGCGCGCCGAATCCTGGACCGGGATGGATGCTGAATTCAGCCGCGAGATGGGCCGGCGCGGCTGGATCGGCATGACCTGGCCGAAGGCGTTCGGCGGGCATGAGCGGTCCGCGCTCGAACGCTACGTGGTGCTGGAGGAAATGCTCGCCGCCGGAGCGCCCGTCGCGCTGCACTGGATCGCCGACCGCCAGTCCGGGCCGCTGATCCTGCGCGTCGGCACGGACGAGCAGAAAAAGATCCTCCCCCGTATCGCCGCCGGAGAAGCGTTCT
This sequence comes from Rhodopila sp., assembly GCA_050010355.1. Lineage (GTDB taxonomy): Bacteria > Pseudomonadota > Alphaproteobacteria > Acetobacterales > Acetobacteraceae > Rhodopila. Next base: position 14,801 of record JBEKLE010000012.1, read on the forward strand.
TCTGCATCGGCATGAGCGAGCCGGACGTGGGGTCCGATCTTGCCTCGGTCCGGACGCGAGCGGCGAAAGTCCAGGGCGGCTATCTGGTCAACGGCACCAAGGTGTGGACCAGTTTCGCTCACAAGTCGCACTACATGATCTTGTTCTGCCGGACTGGTCCAGTGGGCAGCGCAGCGGGGGATCGGCATGGCGGGGTCAGCCAGTTCCTGGTCGATCTGCACAACACGCCCGGCCTGACCATCCGCCCGATCATCGCGCTGACCGGGGAACACCATTTCAACGAGGTCGTCTTCGAGGACGCCTTTCTCCCCGAAACTGCCCTGCTTGGGAAAGAGGGCGACGGCTGGAACCAGGTCACCAGCGAACTCGCGTTCGAGCGCAGCGGACCGGAGCGGTTCCTGTCCTCGTTCTGGCTGTTCGTCGAACTGGTACGGGCGCTGGGTCCGGAGCCGTCTGATCCCGGCGCGGTCGCCATCGGTCGGTTGGCAGCACACATCATGACGCTGCGGCGCCTGTCGAGGTCCGTCGCCGGCATGTTGCAAAACGGGGAAAACCCGGCGCTGCAAGCCGCATTGGTCAAGGACCTGGGTGCGCTGGTAGAGCAGGAAATTCCCGAAATTGCCCGCCAACTGGTCGACCAGGAACCCGACGCGAAGTCAACACAGGCTTTCGCCTCCGTGCTGGCACACACCATGATGCATGCGCCTTCGTTCTCGCTGCGCGGCGGGGCGCGGGAGATCCTGCGCGGGATCATCGCGCGGGGGCTGGGGCTTCGGTAGGAAGCTCGGCTTTGCCGGCCGGTGTGGACCGCGAAACCGCGCCGCCCTTGACCGGCGAAAGGCTGCGGGCGGCGGGTGGCGGAAACACGCCGGTCGTGAAACAACAAATGGCTTGGGGGGCCGGCAAAGGGAGAGGAAACGAGCGATGAGCGACAAGGTGCTTTACCAGCAGGACGGCCAGATCGTCACGATCACGCTGAACGATCCGGCGATGCGCAACCCGATTTCGGAACGCGAAACGGTCGATGCCATCGTCGCGGCGATCGAACGGCTCAATCAGGATGGCACCGCCCGCGTCGCCATCCTGACCGGCGCCGGCAGCGCGTTCAGCTCCGGGGGTGATCTGCAGGCGATGCAGAAGAATTTCGAGGCGCGGGCAAAGCAGCCCTCGCTGACCACACAGTATTATAAATTCGGCATTCAGCGTATTCCGCTGGCGTTCGAGAAACTCGATGTGCCGATCATCGCCGCGGTCAATGGACCGGCCATCGGCGCCGGACTCGATCTCGCCTGCATGTGCGACATGCGAATCGCGTCGGAAAGTGCAAGGTTCGCGGAAAGCTTCGTAAAGGTCGGCATCGTGCCCGGTGACGGCGGCGCGTGGCTGCTGCCTCGGGTCGTCGGGTATTCCAAAGCGTGCGAAATGGCGTTCACCGGCGACATGCTGAACCCGCAGGAGGCGCTGGCCTGCGGGCTGGTGTCACGCGTCGTGCCGGACACCGAGCTGCTGGATGCGGCCAAAGCGCTGGCGGCCCGGATCGCAGTGAACCCTCCCTATGCCGTGCGAATGGCCAAACGTCTGCTGATCGAGGGCCGGCACAGCCGATTGGATACACTGCTCGAATTGTCCGCGAGCCTGCAGGCGCTGGCGCATTCGACCGCGGATCACCGGGAAGCGGTGAATGCGTTTCTGGAAAAGCGGAAGCCCGACTTCAAGGGCGACTGATAGCATCCTGGGTCGAACCCGACTATCGAACCTGGGTCGAACCCGACTCTCGAACGGCGCTTCCATGATGACGAGGCAACATTGGGATAAAGCAACATTGCCTGCCCGTCGATCCAGAACGCGGGGCCGGGTTGCGTTCAGGTATGCAGCATCCTCAGTCCCGGCCTGTCCTTCAGCACGACCCGCCGAGCTGACAGAAGCTTGATGGTGCCGTCGCGTTCCATGTGCGACAGCGTTCGCGACACGGTCTCGATCGTCAGCCCGAGGTAATCAGCGATGTCCTGGCGGCTCATCGCCAGATCGATGACACCGGCACGGCCCTCACGATCCGCCGCTTCCAGCAGGAACGCGGAAATCTTCTGCGCCGCGCTGCCCCGGCCCAGCAGGAGCAAATGCTCGCGCGCGAGAGCCAGGCTGTTCATGGCGTGGGAGAAGAACCAGCGGCCCAGCCTTTCGTCCTGAGCAATCATTGTTTCCAGGCCGCGCCGGCGGTAGGCAATCACGGTGCAGTCGGATACCGTCTCTGCCGTCATGCGATGGTCTGGCCCAGCCTCGAACCCGAAAACGTCGCCGGCCACATGGAAGGCATCGATCTGGCGGCGGCCGTCGCTGAGGAACCGGCAGGTGCGCACCATGCCACTGATGACTTTGTAGAAAGAACGCGCCTCGTCACCTTCGGCGTAGATCTGCCGGTCCGAGGCAAAGTTCACCACGACCCCGCTCAATTCCAAGCCGTCTCGCTTTTCCGGGACCGATGGCGGGGTCCAGGATACAGGCGCCGGCAGGGGAGTGGCCGGCAGGGGAGTGGCTTGTGCGTGTTTGGCGTCGACCGCGAGTGAAACCGACATCAGAGGCTCCTGTCATGGGAAGACCATGCCCCTGTTGTATCGGCCGGCGCGTTACTCGCGTATTCGGTTTAATCCTACGCAAAATTACGTAGCGGACATTTCCCGATTACGCCCCGGCGGACAGTATGGACCGGATGTTGTCCATCAGAGCGTCGTCCAGCAACGGCTTCTCCAGAACCTTCCGCACACCCACGGCATCGGCCCGGGCCTGCATCTTCTGTGTGGCGTGGCTGGTAAGCATGATCGCCGGCAGACTGATATCACGGTCTTTCAGGTTGCGCAGCAGTGTGAAACCGTCCATCTGGCGCATGCGATCACCTAGAACGACACAGCCGGCGCGGCTCAGGTCGGGATCGGCAAGCAGCGCCGCGCCGCCGCTGTGGACATGGACGCAAAGCCCTTCCAACCGAAGGGCGAACTGCAATGCGTCCCTGACAGCTTGATCATCATCGACGATCAGGACGAGTCTCCGCCGATCGGACATTCCTTAAACTCCAATGCCCCCAGGAAAATTGCTCCCTCACGGGGACACCAGCCAACCGTACGCGAAGTCGGTTCACAAACGCTTTGACCTGTATCAAACCGGCGATCGGACGACAAACACCATTCGCACGAGATCGGCCACACTCCTGGCGCCCATGCGGGTCATCAGATTGGCTCGGTGGACCTCAACCGTTCGCGCGCTGATCTTGAGATCATAGGCGATCGTCTTGTTTGGGAGGCCTGCGACGAGGCCATCCAGCACCTCACGCTCACGCGGCGACAGGCTCGCCAGCTTCGCTTTGATCGCGGCGATTTCGTTGGTGTGGCGGGTGTCACGGCCGTGACGGTCGATCGCCACCCGGATGGCGGACAGCAGGGAATCGTCGTTGAATGGCTTTTCGATGAAATCGACCGCGCCTGCTTTCATCGCCTCCACCGCCAATGGCACATCGGCGTGGCCGGTGATGACGATAACCGGCTGGGTGACGCCGCGGGTCTTCAATTCCCGCTGCAAGGCCAGACCGTCCATTCCGGGCATCCTGACGTCGGTCACGATGCAGCCCGGCTGCACCGATGGCAGCGCATCGAGGAAGGCAATGGCGGATTCGTACACCCTGACCGCGAATCCCGACGTGGTGAGCAGGAATGCGACGGCCTGCCGCACTCCTTCGTCATCGTCGATCAGGTGCACCACGGCATCAGTGGCCATCGGACAGTTCCTCCTTGCTCAAGGCCCGGAGCGTCAGGCTGAAGGTCGTTCCCCCGCCTGGCTTGGGCGCCGCCCACAGGCGGCCGCCATGGGCTTCGATGATGGTGCGTGAGATCGACAGGCCGACGCCCATTCCGTGCGGCTTGGTGGTGACGAAGGGTTGGAACAGTTGCGGGGCGATCTCCGGCGCGATGCCGTGGCCGGTATCGCTGACGGAAATCCGCACCATGCCGTCCGGCTGTTCGGCGGTGGCGATCGTCAGTTCGCGGCGCGGCATTTCGTGCATGGCCTCGATCGCATTGCGCACCAGGTTCACGATGACCTGCTGGACCTGTATCTTGTCGGCCAGCACGAAGCCGACCGGCGGATCGAACGCGAAGGCGACCTTGATGCCGGCCTCCCGAATGCCCACCAGAGCCAGGGCGCTGGCCTCCTCGATCAGCTTGGCCAGATTTTCGACTTGCCGCTCGCTTTCGCCGCGACCGACGAACAGCCGCATCCGGCGGATGATCTGGCCGGCCCGCAGCGCCTGATCGGCCGCCCGGTCGATCGCGTCGCGCAACATCAGGTTTTGCACGCTCTCGGTGCCATCGAGCAGGCGACGGCAGCCGTTCAGGTAGCTGGCGACGGCGGTCAGCGGCTGGTTCAGTTCATGGGCCAGGGTCGACGCCATCTCGCCCATCGCGGTGAAGCGCGACATGTGGATCAGCTCGGACTGCAGATCATGCAGGCGCTGCTGGGTTGCCTGGCGTTCGGTCAGGTCGCGGACGAAGCCGGTGAAGGATCGGCGGTCACCGATCGCCATTTCGCCGACAGCCAGCTCCATCGGGAAGGTGGAACCGTCCTTGCGCAGCCCGGTCACGACGCGGCCGCGGCCGATGATCCGCTTCTCGCCGGTTGCGAAATAGCGCGCCAGGTAGACATCATGCTGTTCCCGGTAGGGCGACGGCATCAATGTGCTGACGTTGCGGCCGATGGCGTCCTCCGCCGAATAGCCGAACAGGCGTTCGGCGGCGGTGCTGAAGGAGCGCATGATGCCCTTGTTGTCGATGACGATAATCGCATCCGGGATCGTATCCAGAACAGACCGCAGATGCGCCTCACGCTCCTGTATCTCAGTCTGTGCCCGCTTCGCCAGCGTGATGTCGCGAGCCACCTTCGAGGCTCCTGTCAGCCGTCCGTTACTGTCCCACACCGGTGAGATCGCCAACGAGACATCGATGATCCCGCCGTCCTTGCGCCGGCGGCGGGTCTCGAAGTGCTCGACCCGCTCACCCGCCCGGATCCGAGCGAGAATGCGGACCATATCGTCTTCCTGGCCGGGCGGGAGTAGCATCGAAAGCGGCTGGCCAATCGCCTCGGCGGCGGTGTACCCGAAAATCGTTTCGGCGCCGCTGTTCCAGTCCGTGACGATGCCGTCGAGGGTCTTGCCGACGATCGCGTCGTCCGACGACGCAACGATCGAGGCCAGCCGGCGGTCCTTCTCCTCGGCGGCAGTGCGGCGGATGGATTCGATCAGGATGCCGGCCGCCTCGGCCGTCCCGCCTGCATCACGCCCGCCCGCATCACGGAATACCTTGCCGCGCACCCGAACCCGGCGTTCCAGGTTTGCCGCTCGGACGACGAAATCGAAAGCTGCGTCCGCCGCCACGCTGTCTTGCAGAGTCTGGACCGCGGCCGTGCGATCGTCCGGATGGATCAGGCCGATGAACCCGGCAAAGTCGAGTGACAGGACGCCGGAACAACCAAGCAGCGCGCCCGCACGGGGGGAGAGGTTGACGGTGCCCGTGGTCAGGTCCCATCGCCACAGGCCGATATCGGCTGCTTCCAGCGCGCGATGGACATCGTCGGCGGTGCCTGGGAAAGCCTCCCGGAGCTGATCGGTGCTGGTGAGCATGGCAGGGTCTTGCTCTGATCCCGGCGGTTGATCGCAAGCATACCGCGTTTGGTCGTTTGTATCCAATGAACCAGCCCCGTTGACTTGAATCAATGCGCGACCGGCCCTTACCCGGTCCATTCTGACAACGGCAAGCTGCAACAGGAGGGATCAAGTGGGCCTTCAGGATCTCGTGGTCTTACTCGACGGATCGGCGCGCGACGAGGCCAAGCTGGTGCTGGCTCTGGGTCTGGCGCGGCAGCACGACGCCCATCTGACCGGATTATGCCCGCTCGACCTCCTGCTGCCGGCGGACCTGTCGTTCGCGCTCGGCGGATATCCCGATCTGTGGGCGCTGCCGGAGTTCAGCAAGCAGATTGAGAGCCAGGCCAGGACGAAGGCCGCGATCATCGAGGCGAACTTCCGCGAATCACTGCGACGCGAGGACGTGACGGGTGACTGGGCGTTCGAGACCGGGCCGCTGATCGCCGCGATCACCCAACGCGCCCAAGCGGCAGACCTGCTGGTGATCGGCCAGTCCGATCCGGACTATCCGCCGCCCGAGTCGGCGCGCACGCTGCTTGCGGATCTGCTGATGACCACCGGACGGCCATTGCTCATCGTCCCCTACGCTGGCCAGTTCCCGTCGGTCGGTGCCAACACACTGATCGGGTGGACCCCCACCCGGGAATCCGCGCGCGCCGTGCACGATGCGCTGCCATTGCTGACCCCGCCGGCAAAAGTGACCGTGCTGATCGTCGAATCGGCCCGGCCGGCACCCGACGTCAAAGCGCTGCCGACGGCCGGTATCGCGGAACATCTGGCGCGTCACGGACTGGATGTCACGGCGGCTCGAACCGTCGTGTCGGACGGGTTGTCGCCGGCCGATGCGCTGCTGGACTATGCCTCCGACATCAGCGCGGACCTGCTGGTAGTGGGCGGTTACGGCCATTCCCGGACACGCGAGATGATCATGGGCGGGGTGACGCGTGACCTGTTGCGGCACATGACGTTGCCGGTGCTGATGTCGCACTGAGGCGGCTGGAAAGGGAAGGGTTTGGAACCGCGGATGCACGCGGGTAAACGCCGGCAAGGGGACCTGAACCGCGGTTCGCGGCGGCGCGTCGGCGTGGTTTCTGCTGACATCCGCGTTCAATAGGGCAAGATCGCCCTGACTGAAGCACCGGCCGGGCAGGAAGGTGCAAAGTGTGACGGCGTGGCACTCCGGTCGGTAACGACACCATGACGAACCGCCGCCGTCTGCGGTCAGACATACGTGTCGCCGGCGCGCAGGCCCTGGGAATCCGGGGCGGACCCCCCACTTCCTCGGCGAGCGAGACCATCGGGAGGGTTGATGTATGTATGCGCAAAAATTCGGTATCAAACCGTCGGCATCGAAGACCGCCGTAGTCGGTGTGGCGGCTCTTGGCGTTTTCGCTTTGTCGCTGACGCAAGTTGCGCCGGCGCGCGCGCAGTTGATGGATCAACTCAAAGGCGCCGTGGGGTCTGGGGAGGGGGGCGGCGGCGCTCTGGGGGGCCTGGGCGGGGGCGTCCCCTCGGTTGAGCACGCCAGCCCGGGTAATACAGCAGGGGTATTACAGTACTGCATAAAGAACAATTACGTCGGGGGCGCTTCTGCCTCGTCGGTCAAGGATTCGATTGTCAGCAAAGTGACTGGCTCGGGTCAGGGCACTCGCGACAGCGGCTTCCAGTCGGGCAACAACGGCCTGCTGCAGACCGGCAACGGGCAAAGCTTCAGCCTCGGCGGCAGCGGCGCCAAAGAGCAGGTCACACGTAAAGTCTGCGATCTTGTGCTGCAGCACGCGAAGTCGCTGCTGTGAACGGGATCTCGGGTGCCGTCATAGCCCGCGCCCCCGGCGAGCGGGAGTCTCGGGGCTTGGCGCGTCAGGACGGAGTTCTCTGATGATCAGCCTGGCCACCGCACGCCTGACACTCTCGCTCTGTCTTGCGATTGCGACGCCGGCTTCCGCAAAGGCTGATGGAACCGGAAACATTGCCGTCGGTCCGCAGTACGGGTCCACCCATGCGTACATCGCACCCGATCAGGTGGATCGGCTCGTCACAAGCCTGATCGCCACGTTCGGCGGTCAGGCGTCCCCGCCCGCCAATGTCAATGTGACCCCTGTGCCAAGCCTGACAATATCGCGCGTCGTGTCCACTCCAGTCGGCCTGTTGTCCGTGTTTGGCTTCAAGACACCAATTCCATATCCGTTCGGCGAGGAGCGCACCGGCTATCTGGTGACAGACGTGGATGCCGCGGTCGCAGCCGCGAGGCGCGCCGGCGCCGAAATCGTCGTGTCACCGTACCCGGACGCCATCGGCCGCGACGCCAATATTCGTTGGCCCGGTGGAGTAACGATGCAGCTTTACTGGCATACGAAGGCGCCATCGTATCCGCCGCTCGCGTCAATCCCCGACAACCGCGTCTACCTGTCGGGCGATCAGGCCGACGCATTCATCCGTGACTTCATGGCGTTCTCCGGCGCCCAGGTGATCACCGACGATCCCCGGGCGCCAGGCATCGAGATCGGCAGGCCAGGCGACGCCTATGGCCGCGTGCATATTGTCTCGGCGTTCGGAAACCTGACCGTGCTCGTGACCGACGGGCATCTGCCCTGGCCGTATGGCCGAGAGGTGACGGGCTATGAGGCCGCGAATTTTGCCGCGACGCTCTCAAAGGCAACATCCGCTGGGGTCGAGATCCTCGCCGGTCCCTATGGCTCGGGCGCCCACGACGCCGCCATGGTGCGATTTCCCGGCGGCTATATCGCCGAGATCCACGCGCCGCGATCGGATTGAAACAACTCGGCTACGGCGCCGGATACGAATACGACCAAGGCGCCGAATATTGGTTATTATATCAGAACTACTTCCCGGACGGCATGGACCGCGTCGCATTCTACGAGCCCAAGAACCGTGGCTTCGAACGCGAGATCGCCCGGCGGCTGGAATACTGGACGGAGTTGAGAGGAAGCGTGGCGAAGGCGCGGCTTGACTTGATCTGTCGGCGCCAGGTTTTCTCAAACCCCGTGTTCCACCTTTATCGTGCCAGAGTCGACAAGTTCCCGATGCCACCCTTCGTTTGACACCATGCAGCGTTACAAAAAGAGCGCTCAATTCGACCCGGCGACGGACACGGAAGGCAAGGCCTCGCGCCAAAGAGTCCCTCCGGCGTCGAGCACCAAGAGGACGTTTGCATCCAGGGCCTGGAACCCGCGGACGTGCCCGTCCACCTTCACCCCGGCCGTTGCTGGGTTGAGCTCCTGCCGCAAAACGCTTCTGGTATCAAGCACGTAGAGCGAGCTTGCATCTACTGCCTGGAACGCCTGAACTTGACTGCCCACCAGGACGTGGCCGCTGTCGGACTCGCGCAGGAGATTGCCAACTTTGTCGAGCACGAAGATGGTATTTGCATCCAGCACCTGGAAGGACGTGACATCGCCGTCCACCCTTACGGCAGGGTGTGACGGGTTCGTCCAAGGGTCGAACTCGCGCCACAGAGAGCCGTCTGATCGAAGCACATAGACGCCATCGGCATCCAGTGCCTTGAACCCGACGACCTCGCCTCCGAGCATTCTGCCGTCGACCATTTGGCGTGGTTTTTCAGGATTGTCCCATCGGCCGAACTCGCGCCACAGGACGTTGTTGCCGCTAAGAACATAGACGATGCCCTCGGCATCTTGCGGCTGAAAGTCAATAACATTGCCATCAATGTGCATGCGAGTGTTGACGGAGTTGTTCCACGTGCCGAACTCGCGCCACAACTCCCCATCGCTCCTAAGCACGTAAACTATGTTGTCATCCAGGGCTCTGAATCTGGTGACGTGTCCATCGACAAGCTCGCGACGGTTTTCTGGGCTGATGAACGTACCGAACTCGCGCAATAGATCGTCCGTTATATGGAGCACGTAGGTCACATTCGAATTTATAAGGCCCTGAAACGAAACAACGCCGGCATCGACAAAGCTGCTCAGGCCCAGCCCGTTTTGCGCAGCCAGAGCTTTCACCGGGTCCAGGTCGGTGACCCGAGTGCGATAGAGGTAAATCGTCTGAAGCGCCGTCAGTGGCTTTAATGGCTTCAGATCGGTGACCTTCGTGCCGTTGAGATAAAGCGTTCGAAGCGCTGTTAGTCCCTTCAGCGACTCCAGGTCCGAAACCTGTGTGTCGCTCAGATCGAGTATGCGAAGCGCCGTCAGTACCTTCAGTGGATCAAGGCTCTTGACGGTTGTGCCGCTCAGGTCCAACGACTGAAGCGCTTTGAGGCCCTTGAGTGGTTCGAGGCTTTCAACATTTGTCCCGCTGAAGTCGAGGGATTGAAGCGCGGTAAGATCCTGGATCGGTTCTAGGCTCGTGACAGTCGTCCCATTCAGGTTCAACGAATGAAGCGCTGTAAGGCCCGCGATCGGTTGGACGCTCGTAACATTCATGCCGCGCAGGTCAAGAGTCCGAAGCGCCGGCAGCTTGGCGAGGAGCGGGCCAGCGTCGATGAGGCTTTGGTTCGTTCCGTGAAAGTTCTGGTCCGCCAACACGCTCAGCTCACCACTCGTGGTGGTGTTGACCATGAGGCCCATGCGGGCCAACTCAGAAATAGTCTGATCTAGGCTGACACGGTTGTACATCGGAATTCCAACCACTGCTCCAGCGAGCACGAGCGCGAACAGGATCGGGGAAGCCAGCATTATCAGACGTGGCCAGGGGCTCGGCTGCAAGCGGCCCAGCAACACGGCGAACTGACGTGCGACAAAATCGTGGCTGATCTCCCAAAGCTCCGTAGCGGCATCCAATCTACGCACCAGGCCCCTGCGCTCCAACATCACAAGACTGGCCGCGACGTCCGGGTGACGAAGCCCGGTCACCGCGATGATGTCGGGCACGGTGCACGCCTGTTTAGTATTCGCGTTGGTGATCATACTCTCGACGACTCTGGGCGCGATTTCCCTGATCTCGGACTGAGTTATCGCGGCTTCCATGTAGCCCTGCACCAGCCTCTCAGGTCGTCCCGTCACCTGACGGTCGAAGTCTTGCAGAGCGAGGCCGAGCATGTTCAGGGTCACCGGTCGGAACCGCGCTGGGACGTCCTCCAATGCCTCGGCACCTGCGAGCAGGCGGTCCACCAGGGCGGGCGCCGGGGTCCCAGGCGAGTTTTCCAGAAATCGTCGGGCGGCATCGCGCCTGAAAGCGTCGATTTCCACGAAGGTCTTACCGGGAATCAGATCGTCGATCTTCATGCCGATAACGTCACTCATGTAGTCGCGCCGGAAGGAGAACAGCAGACAAGCCCTGGAGGCCGGGTTCTGGCGGAACTCTTGAACGGAGGCCAGAAACCGGCGCCGCGCCTCGGCGCTTGTCCGATCCTCTAGGATAACGAACTCCTCGAACTGGTCAAAGACGATCAAGAGATGCCGGCCCCTTGGCAGGCGCGCGTTAAGCACGGCCTCCAGTTGGGGGAGCGGGTCGCTGGAGCTGCGTACCTGCTCGATCCGCCAGCCCTCCCCCCGCAGGATTGGCAGGACGTAGGCATCCAGAACTGAACTCTTGCCGGACCCGGAGACACCCGACAGGAAAAGGACGGGCCGCGTGGTTTCGCGTATCCAGCGCAGCACGCTGTTGTGGGCGTCGTCTTCCCGACGAAATCCGGCAGGCGCGGCGGTGACGTAGGGGTCCAGGCGGAAATACCTGGTGTCCGGGGCCTCCGGATGCAGGCTCAGAGCGAGGGAGGCCCGCTGAGCTTGACGGTATCGACTCCACGCCTGCCATCCTGATCCAAAAAGTAGAATATAGGCTACAAAGCTCGCAGCGATGGTTAATGAGATGACTGGATGAACTCTGTAGAAAGGCGCGAATGCTTGGTCGTACCATTTGTATATCGCACCGATAGCGACAAGAAGAGCCACGATCTGCCACGCCATCAATTTGGCTTGCAGGATTGTCATCGCGAACGGCGTCCGAATCGCGGAATCATGTGCGACCGCGACCGAGCGCTTCGAGGCCTTATTCTCTGAGCTTGCCATTGGTGTCATCATGTCGGACGGCAAAAGCAACATTAAATTTCTGCTTGCCGAGTGTGGATTGTACCCTCATCAAGTCCCGGCACACAACTTCCAGTGCACCGGGGGGTATCAAGAGTTCGAACCCGGGCGCTTAAATCACGGTCCTCCACACAATCATGATGACCACGATGAACCCGGCGAGGTCGAAGAATAGAACGTTGCCCCAGAGGGGCAGCCAGGGGACGCATATGTGGCTTGACCGGCGTGTCATCCGGACGCTGCCAAGGGCTGACGGGCCTTGACCCCGGCCGCACCCCGGCATCAAACCCCGCCCATGAACCACCAGACCCGCACCGTCACCGAAGACGAGGCCGATATCCGCCTCGACCGCTGGGTCCGCCGTCACTTCCCGGGCACCCAGCAGAGCCTCATCCAGAAATGGTGCCGCACCGGCCAGATCCGCGTCGACGGCGGGAAAGCCGACACCAGCACGCGCCTGACTGAAGGTCAGTCCATCCATGTCCCCGAACAAAAAAAACCGGCCGAAGCTAAACCGGTCAGCAAAGTGGACCCCCACGAGGCCAAGGACCTGCAACAGGCCGTCATCTACCGGGACGACCAGATCCTTGTGCTGAACAAGCCCTACGGCCTGCCCGTCCAGGGCGGCCCCGGCATCACCCGCCACCTCGACGGCATGCTCGACGCGCTGCGCTTTGGATCGGACCACCGCCCCCGCCTGGTCCACCGGCTCGACCGGGACACCACGGGCGTACTTCTCCTGGCCCGCACCCCGGGCACCGCCGGCAAACTTGCCGCCCTGTTCCGCGGCCGCGACATCGACAAAACCTACTGGGCCGTTGTCGCCGGCCGCCCGGTTCCGGTCGAGGGCCGCATCGACCTCCCCCTGAAACGCATCGGGGGTGCAAGAGGCGAACGCACCGCACCCGCCGACCGCGACGACCCCGAGGGCGCCCGAGCAATCACCGACTACCAGACGCTCGACCACGCCGCCCGTAAGCTGGCCTGGCTGGAACTGAAGCCCCAGACCGGCCGCACCCACCAGCTCCGCGTTCACTGCGTCGCGATAAAGGCCCCCATCCTGGGCGACGAGAAATACGAGGAGCCCGACCAGAACATGGCTTTCGCCGCGCTAATCGAAGGCCTGTCCAGCGATCTTCACTTGCATGCCAGACGGCTCGTTCTCCCGCATCCGGCCGGTGGAACCCTCATGGTGGAAGCCGACCTGCCTCCCCACATGAGGGAAACGTTCAAGACGCTGGGCTTTCACGCCCCGCCGGCCCAATCGCCCGGGAGAACACGATGATCCGACCTCTGCGCATCGCCCTGATCGCCGTCGCGGGCGTTATTGTCGTTGCCGTCGGGGCCGGAGCCATCTTCCTCAGCCAGTTCGACCCCAACAGCCTCAAACCGCGCATTGTCGAAGCGGTCAAACGCGCCACCGGCCGGGACCTCGCGCTGAACGGCAAGATCAGCCTCAAATTCTCCCTCGCCCCGACGATCGAGGTAACTGACGTCACCTTCGCCAACCCGCCCGGCTTCTCGCGTCCCCAGATGGCGACGCTGCAATCGATGGAGCTGGAACTCGGCCTGCTCCCCCTGCTGTCCAGCCGGGTCGAGATCGACCGCCTGGTTCTGATCCGCCCCGACATCCTGCTGGAGACCGCCGCCACCGGCCAGTCGAACTGGCAACTGACGCCGGAACCCAACCCCACCGCTCCGCAAACCCCGTCCGGACCCGGGACTAAGACCAGAACCGCCGTCAGCATCGACGCGATCCGCATCCAGGACGGCATCCTGGCCTACCGCGACGACGCCACCGGCAAACTCACCACGCTCGGTCTGCCAAAACTCGAGGCCAGATCCGACTCTCCCGACTCCCCGCTGCATCTGGACGCCGACGCCAGCTACAACGGCACACCCGTCAACCTGACCGCCGATACCGGGGGCCTGACCCGCTTGCAGGACCCGGCGGCGACCTCGCCCTGGCCGGTTAAGCTGGTCCTCGGCGTGGAGCAGGCGAAACTGACTGCCGAGGGGACGATCACCAGCCCGCTGCAAGGCAAGGGCTACAACCTCGTTGTCAGCGGCGCCGTGCCCGACGCCGCCGCGCTGACGCCGCTGCTGCAGGGTTTCGTGCCGCCGCCTTTGCATGACGTGACCTTCGCCGCCAAGGTCGCCGATACTGGCGGCAAGCTTCCCGATATCTCGACGCTGACGCTGCATGTCGGCGCTTCCGACCTGAGCGCGCAGCTGCCCGGCCTGATGCTGGACAAGCTGGACATCGACGCGCCGAAAGTGGATCAGGCGGTAAAGATCGATGGCTCGGCCCGTCTGGGCGATGCGCCCCTGACGATAGCCGGCACATTGGGACCGCCCGCGCTGCTGATGCCGGGCGCGAAACCGGCTCCGTTTCCGGTGGACGTGACGGTCCAGGCGGCCGGCGCGACGGCCTCGGCAAAAGGCGCGATCGCGGACGCCCGCGCCATGACGGGCGCAAACATCGCCCTGGCCGCCCAGATTCCGGACCTTTCGGCTCTGTCGCCGCTGGCCCGCCAGCCCTTGCCGGCCCTGAAGACCGTCGCATTCAATGCCACACTGACCGACGCTGACGGCGGGTTCCGGAACGGCGCGGGTCTGCACGGCGTCGGCCTGACCAGCGCGGCGGGCGATCTCGCAGGCGACGCCGCAATCGGTCTTGGGGCGCGGACGTCGCTGACCGCCGCGCTCAAATCGGACCGCATCGACCTGGACGTCCTGCAGGCGGCCATCGACCAGGCGCCGGCCGCTGCCCCGCGCGCCCCGCCATCGGGTGCCACGCCCCCGCCACCACCGCCAAGGCGGCGCGATGAACGCCTGTTCTCCGACCAGCCGATCCCGCTTGACCTGCTGCGCCTCATTGATGCCGACGTGAAGCTGAACATTGCCGACCTGCACACCCAGGGCGCCGATTACAAGGCGATCGACACCCATGCCGTCCTGTCGAACGGCAAACTGACCGTCAATCCGTTCGCCGCCGACCTGCCGGGCGGCCACCTCTCGGGCACCCTGACCGCCGATGCCACCCAATCCGCCCCGCCGGTTCACGTCGTTCTCCATGCCCCCGGGCTGGCGCTGAAGACCATCCTTGCCGCCGTTCACCAGCCCTCCTTTGCGACCGGCAATCTCGAGGTTTACGCCGACCTGAGCGGAGCCGGCGACAGCCCGCACGCCATCGCGGCCTCGCTTGACGGATCGCTTGGCCTCGCCATGGCCGGCGGCACCATCGACAACCGTCTGCTCGGCAGTCTGCTCGGCAAGGTTATGGACTCGCTGAACGCGCTGGACCTGGTCGGCAAGGGCGGCAACAGCGACGTGAAATGTTTCGGTCTGCGCATCGACGCCAGGCACGGGATCGCCGCCATCAAGCCGCTGGCCCTGAGTTCCTCGTTGCTGACGATGACCGGCCTCGGAACCATAAACCTGGGTGCCGAGACCGTCGCCATCGCACTGCGGCCCCAGGCGCGGGTCGCCGGCACCGGCCTGGTGATCCCGATTGCCGTGTCCGGCCCGATCCGCGACCCGTCGGTCAAGGTGAATGACCTGGGCGCCGCCGAGGCTAATGCCGGCACGGTCGCCGGCGTGGTGCTGGGCAATGCCACGCCTTTGGGTTTTGTCGGCGGCCTGCTGGGTGCGGATAAACTGTTCGGCGGCGGGCAGACGGACATCTGCGCGCCGGCTTTGGCAGCCGCCCGGGGCCAGGCGGTGGCGGAAGCCGCTCCAGCCAAACGCGACAATCCCGAAGCCTTCCTGAAGAACCTGTTCAAATGAGACCTGGCCGGTGAAGCGTTTCTGGGATACCGCTTCGGTCCGATGGACCGCAAACGGCCACTCGATCCTGCTGGACGGCAAACCGATGCGCCTGCCGAGCGGAGCGCCGCTGGTGGTGGGTGCAGCGCGTCTGGCGCGGGCGATCGCCGAGGAATGGCAGGCAGCCGGCGGCGGAAAAGGCGGCGGGATGACATTCAAGGACACCCCGCTCACCCGCCTCGCCGGCACCGCGCTGGAGCGGATCGCGCCCGACCCGGCCCCAACTGTCGACGCCATCGCTCGGTACGGCGAGACCGACCTGCTTTGCTACCGCGCCGAGACACCGCAGAAACTGGTGCAGCGCCAGCATCAGCGATGGCAGCCGTGGCTGGACTGGGCGGCGTTGGCGTATGACGCTCCGCTGCGGGTGGCGACCGGCGTCGGCTACGTGAAGCAGCACCATGACAGCATCGCGGCCCTGCGGCGGGCGGTCGCCGCACTGGATCTGGATGCGCTGGCCGGTCTCGGCATCGCGGTTCCGGCGCTGGGCAGTCTGGTGCTCGGTCTGGCGCTCGCCGCGGGGGAGGTGGATGCCGAGACCGCCTTTGCCCTGGGTGCTCTGGACGAATTGTTCCAGGCGGAGCAATGGGGAGACGATTACGAGGCTGTTGACCGGCGCACGAGCATGTTGGCCGACGTCGTGCTGGCGGCGCGTTATATCGACCTGACGCGGGGGGAGTAGTGAACGCAAAGCGGCTGGTGATCACGGGGCGCGTGCATGGCGTAGGCTATCGAGCCTGGATGGTGCACAAGGCGAGGGAACTCGGTCTCGACGGCTGGGTGCGGAACCGTCCGGATGGCGCGGTCGAGGCGTTGATCGCCGGCGACATCGCCTCGGTTGAGGAGTTGTCCCGATTATGCCGCCGCGGACCGCGGATGGCGGAGGTTTCGTCGATCGACGAGGATCTGGCGGACCCGCCGGAAGAGCCGGGTTTTCATAAGGTGGGGTGAGGCGCGGGCCTGTTCTCAGAACAGCTTCCCCCCATTTGGCACCCGCAGATCGGGGCGTATCATCACCACTGCCCCATCCTCGTCCGGCATCCCGAGCGTCAGGACCTCGCTGATGAACGGCCCGATCTGGCGCGGCGGAAAATTCACCACGGCGCACACCTGGCGGCCGATCAACTGGTCGGGCCGGTAGTGGACCGTAAGTTGGGCGCTGGACTTTTTCATGCCGATCTCAGGCCCGAAATCGATCGTCAGCTTGATCGCCGGCTTCCGCGCCTCGGGGAACGGCCTGGCATCGGTGATGGTGCCGACGCGGATGTCGACGGCTTCGAAGGCGTCATAGGTGATCTCGTTGGCCACTTCTTTGCTCCCTCCGCGTTGCCTTGGCGGCCGCCTTGGATAATGTGACGGTTTCCTGACCCGAGGATCACCATGCGCGATTACCACTTTCCCGGCCGCAGCCCGGTCTATGCCACTCATGGGATGGCGGCAACGTCTATGCCCGCCGCGACGCTGACCGCGCTGGATGTGTTGCGGGCGGGAGGCAATGCGCTTGATGCCGCGGTGGCGGCGGTGGCGGTGCAATGCGTGATCGAGCCGCAATCGACCGGCATCGGCGGCGACTGTTTCTGTCTGTATGCGCCGGCCGGGACGGGCCAGGTGTACGCGTTGAACGGGTCCGGCCGAGCGCCTGCCGCGGCCAACATCGACTGGTATGAAAGCCGGCAGATGCATGCGCTGGAGAACACCTCGGCGCACGCCGTGACGGTGCCGGGTGCGGTCGACGCCTGGGAAACCTTGCTCAATGCGCATGGAAGGAAAGGTCTTGACGAGCTGTTGCAACCGGCGATCCGGTATGCCCATGAGGGCTGGCCGGTGCATCCGAAGGTCGCCTGGGACTGGGGACGCAACGTCGAGAAGCTGCGCAAGGGCGGGTCGACACATTTCCTGCCTGACTGCACCGCGCCCAAGCCCGGCGACATCTTCGAGCAACCTGCGCTGGCCGAGACTCTGCGAGCCATCGCCCGTCATGGCGCCAAGGCCTTTTATGAGGGATGCGTGGCCGCCGACATGGTGGCGACGTTGCGTGAGCGCGGCGGTCTGCACACGGAAGAGGACTTTGCCAACGCGCTGCACAACGCGGAGTTCGTAGAGCCCATCACGCTGAACTGGAAGGGCTACGACGTCTATCAGTGTCCGCCGAACGGTCAGGGGCTGCTGGTCCTGATGATCCTGGGGATGCTTGGCGGTTTGCCGTCCGCGCCCGACGGTGCCTCCGGCGTGATCCGCGCGCAGCGGCATATCGAGGCGGCGCGTCTGGCTTACCGCGACCGCGATGCGTTCCTGGCCGATCCGGGGGCGGTGGATGTTCCGGTCAAGAAACTGCTCAGCCCGGAGTACCTCGCGGCGCAGCGGGCGCTGATCAGCGACACCGTCGCGATGCGCGACCTGCCGGCCGCAGGTGATTCCAGTCTGCCGCCGCACAAGGACACGGTCTACCTTTGCGTCGTCGACAGGGACGGCAACGCCTGCAGTTTCATCAATTCCCTTTTCCAGGCTTTCGGCAGCGGCATTCTGGCGCACAAGTCGGGCGTGATGCTGCAGAACCGCGGCTTCGGGTTCCGGCTGGAGCGCGGTCATCCGAACTGCATCGCGCCCCGCAAGCGCCCGATGCATACGATCATTCCGGGCATGTTGATGAAAGACGGCCGAGCGGTGATGCCGTTCGGGGTGATGGGGGGGCATTACCAGGCGATGGGGCAGTCGTGGTTCCTGACCAATTTCCTGGAATACGGGCTGGATATCCAGCAGTCGATCGATCTGTTCCGGCTGTTCCCCTACCAGGGGAAGTTACAGGTGGAACGAGGCGTTCCCGCCGATATGGTCGCCCGACTGACGGCTATGGGCCATACGCCGCAGCCGGTGCAGCGTCCGCTTGGCGGCGGCCAGGCGATCTGGATCGATCATGAGCGTGGCGTCCTGATGGCTGGGTCGGAGCCTCGGAAAGACGGTCTGGCGCTGGGATACTGAGCATGGTACCCTGTGACCTGACAGCCGTTGAAGCTCGGCGGCTGATTGGAACGAAGCAGCTTTCATCGGCGGAACTGCTGGAAAGCTGCATCGCCCGGATCGAGGCGGTGGACCCCGCGGTAAACGCAATGATCGCGCGCGATTTCGATCGGGCACGCGTGACCGCGGAGGCGGCGGATGCGGCGGTGGCTCGGGGGGACGCGCTGCCGGCGCTGCATGGGTTGCCTGTTGGGATCAAGGATCTGGAGCCGACCAAAGGCCTGCTCAGCACGTCCGGCAGCCTGTTGTTCCGCGATTACGTTCCGGACAGCGACAAGCGTGTCGTCGCGGCGATCCGAGCGGCCGGGGCGATCGTCATCGGCAAGACCAACACGCCGGAGTTCGGGGCCGGGGCGAATACGCGGAACGCGGTTTATGGCGCGACCGGCAACCCGTTCGATCCGACGAAGTCCTGTGCCGGATCGTCCGGCGGATCGGCGGTGGCGCTGGCGACGGGGATGGCGCCGCTGTGCCAGGGCTCCGACACCGGTGGGTCGTTGCGCAATCCGGCGGCGTTTTGCGGCGTTGTCGGATTTCGTCCCTCGCCTGGACTGGTGCCGACCGAGCGGCAGCCGCATGGGCGGAGCCCGTTGCACGTGATGGGGCCAATGGGTCGCACCGTTGGCGATACGGCGTTGTTGCTCAGCGCCATGGCCGGCGACGATTCGTGCGATCCGCTGGCGTTCACGGTGCCGGGAAAGCGGGTGCGGGAGCCGGGGGATTTCTACCCGCCGGCCGGCATCGATCTGGCGGGTTTGCGGGTGGCGCTGACGCCGGATTTTGGGTTTGCGCCGACGGAAAAACACATTGCCTCGGTGTTTGCGGAGAAGACGGGTTCGTTCCGGCATGTTTTCGCCCGGGCGGACGATGCGACGCCGGATTGTTCCGGAACGGACGAAGTGTTCGAGGTGCTGCGGGCGTTGACGTATCTGGGCGCCCATCTCGAGAAGGTGCGGCAGACGCCTGATCTGGTGGGGCCGAACGTGCGGGCGAATGTCGAGGAAGGACTGCGCTATACGGCCGAGGACATCGCCCGTGCCTTCTCGGTACAGACTGTGCTGTATCACCGGTGGCAGTCGTTCTTTGAGGGGTATGACATCATCCTGACGCCGGCGATCACGATAAGCCCGCGGCCGTGGTGGGAACTTTATCCGGCGGAGATCGACGGCACACCGACCAGGACGTATTTTCACTGGCTGGCGATGGCATACGCGGTCACTGTCGTCGGGCATCCGGCGTTGTCGCTGCCGGTCGGGCGGGATCGCAACGACATGCCGTTCGGGTTGCAGATCGTCGGCCCTCGTGGCGGGGATTCGTTGGTACTGCGGGTCGCCGCTGCGTTGGAGGCTCTGCTGGCCGGTGACCCCGCGACTGCCCGTCCGGTGCCGGATCTGGCGGCGCTACGCGCGGCGCCGCCGATCAGTCAGGCGGAGGGGTTCATGGGCTTCGATTGAATCCGGAACGGTTTTGTCGTTACTGCACTCGCCGCTCGAACGACGAGCAGCGGACCCGCCACCAGAACCACCAGCAGCCACACCGCCACGGCCGATGCGGTTGGCCAGTCCCGGTTCGAGAAAAACTCCTCCCACAGCACCTTGCCGATCAACTGCGCCTGGGGGCCTCCGAGCAGCGCCGGGATCACGTATTCGCCGATGGCCGGGACGAATACCAACGCTGCCCCCGCCAGGACCCCCGGCATTGACAGGGGCAGGATCACCTTCAGGAACACCTGGGACGGGGGTGCGCCCAGATCCGCCGCGGCTTCCATCAGGGCCGGGTCCAGTCGGGACAAGCGCGCGTAAAGCGGCAACACCATGAACGGGAGGTATGTATAGACGATCCCGATATACATCGCCGTGTCGGTGTAGAGCAGCCGCGACACCCCAAGCACGCGCACGATCAACCCGTCGTCGGCCAGCAGGCCGATCCAGGCGTTGATCCGCATCAGGAACCCGGTCCAGAACGGCAGCATCACGGCCAGCAACAGCGGGTTCTGCCACCTTGGCGTGGCTCGTGTGATCGCCAGGGCCGTCGGAAAACCCATCACGAGACAAATGAGTGTCGATACGCTGGCGACACGCAGGCTTCGCAGCAGGGCGTCGCGGTAGAGTGGATCGGTCGCCACCAGCCGGAGATTGTCCAGACTGAAGCCCAGGCTGTACGGGGGTACCCCGTCCTCGGGCAGGGCAAACGCGATGAGCAGGACGATACCCAGCGGCGCGGCCAGAAGCAGGATGAGCCACAGAGCCGGAACGGCGAGAACCCAAAGACGGTAATGGCGGGCGGACGCGGCTGTCGTTGTCATTGCGGCAGCAGCATGCAGGCCTCGCGCTGCCAACCCACCCGCACGGCAACGCCCGGTTCCACGACGGCGGCACCCAGACCATCCGCCAGAGATCGCTTGACGCGCAGCACCGAACCGTCAGCCAGCCGAACCGATACGACGAGGGCGTCGCCGGCGTAGGCGGTCTCGGTCACGACCCCGTCGACCTGGTTGACCAGGTCATGGGCGCCGATCCGCAGCCGCTCCCCCCGCAACGCCAGCAGCCCGGGTCCCGCCACACCGGGCCGAGCGGCCCGTACAACGACACCGAGCGCCGGCAGGGCGACCGAGCAACCATCGACGAGGCAGGGGAGAATATTCGCCGCGCCCAGGAACTCGGCAACGAAACGATCCGCCGGGGCTTCATACAACGCAGCGGGCGTGCCGACCTGGGCCATGCGGCCGTGGCGCATGACACCGATGCGGTCGGCCATTTCCAGCGCCTCATCCTGGTCATGCGTCACCAGAACGAAACTGACTCCCAATGACTGCCGCAGGCGCACCAGTTCGGCTCGGGTGTCCCGCCGCAGCGCCTGATCCAGCGCCGACATGGGTTCGTCCAGCAGCAGCAGCCGCGGGCTGGGTGCCAGGCTCCGGGCGAGCGCCACACGCTGTTGCTGGCCGCCCGACAATTGCTCCGGACGGCGACCGCCGAATCCTTCCAGCCGCACCAGCGCCAGCATCGCCTCCACCCGGCGGCTGGTTTCCGCGCGAGACGCACCCTGCTGGCGCAAGCCGAAACCGATGTTCGCGGCGACCGACATGTGCGGGAACAGAGCATAGGACTGGAACATCGTGTTCACGGGCCGCCGGTGCGGCGGTTGCCCGGACAGATCGGCGCCATCCAGCAGGATCCGTCCGGCGTCCGGACGGACGAACCCGGCGACGGCGCGTAGCAGTGTGGTCTTGCCGGATCCGGAGCCGCCGAGGAGGACAAACAGTTCGTCGCGTCCGACGGAGAGGTCGAGGTGGTCCAGCGCCAGGTTTGCGCCGTAGCGGACCGTCAGGCCTGCGATCGTCAGCAGTTCGGTCATTGTTCGTACAGCGGTTGCCCGGACGAGGACAGGCCGCGCGTTTGCAACCTCAGAACGCGAAAGTCAATCGAACCTGACAAAGGACGCCGTCTGTTGTCATTGATGATTTTGCGTCGATTTCGGTGCGGGAGGGCATTCTTTTTCAAACTCTCAGCCACCTGCCTTGAAACGTGCCCACAGCCGGGTGCGGGCGCGATCCGCGGCCGGGGTCGAGGGTCCGATCGTGAAGAACCGTTGCATGACCGCATCCGTCGGAAACACGTTCGGGTCGTCCAGCAGGTCCGGCCGCACCAGCGCCCGCGTTGCCGGCACTGCGTTCGGATAGCGCGTCGCGTCGGTGATCCGCGCCATGATGGCGGGCTGCAGCACGAAGTTGATGAAGGCCAGAGCCTCCTCCTTGTGTGGCGCATCGGATGGGATCGCCAGCATATCGAAGCCGATCTGGGACCCTTCCTTTGGCGCGACGTAGGTGACGGTGACGCCGTTCGCGGCCTCCTTCGCGCGCTCGCCCGCCTGATCGACGTCGCCAGAGTAGTCCAGTGCCAGGCAGGCCTGGCCGGTCGCCAAAGCCTCCAGCGCGCCGCCGCTGGCGAATTCACGGATATAGGGGCGGATCGCCATCAAGGTTTTCGACACCGCATCGAGGTCGGCCGGCGCCGAACCGTCCTGGCTGCGGCCGAGGTAGTGCAGCACCGACGGCATCACGTCGATCGCCGAGTCCAGCATGATGATGCCGCAGGGCGCGACCTTCTTCGCCCACGCCGGATCGAGCAGCAGCGCCCAGGAATCCAGTGGCGCGTCCGGCGCCAGCGCCTTGATGCGGTCCGGATTGATGCCCAGCCCGGTCGAGCCCCACAG
This sequence comes from Rhodopila sp., assembly GCA_050010355.1. Lineage (GTDB taxonomy): Bacteria > Pseudomonadota > Alphaproteobacteria > Acetobacterales > Acetobacteraceae > Rhodopila. Next base: position 37,553 of record JBEKLE010000012.1, read on the forward strand.
ATAGATCGCGCCGTGCCGGTTGCCCTTGTCGGAGGACTCGACACGCTGCATCAGCGCCGGATCGAGGTTCTTCCAGTTCGGCACCTTGGCCCGGTCGATCGTTGCCAGTGCGCCGGCTCGGATCAGCCGCGAGAAGGTCGGTTCGTTACTTGGCAGCACGATGTCATAGCCGGAGTGGCCGGCGAACATCTTGGCTTCCAGCGTCTCCAGGCTGTCGAACACGTCGTAGCGGGTCTTGATCCCGGTTTCCCTGGTGAAGTCGTCCAGCACCGACGGGTCGATGTAGTCGGTCCAGTTGTAGATGTTGACCACGCGCTCCTGCGCCCGGGCCGGGAAGGCGAGGACGATGAAAAGCAGGAACCAGCGGACCATCAGGGTGATCCCGGCGGGATGAACGCCGCCTGCGTGCCGCCGTCGACCGGGATCGTTGTTCCCGCGACGTAGCGCGCGGCATCGGACAGCAGGAACATCATCACATCCGCAATATCATCCGGCTGCGCGACGCGCCCGATCGGTGATACGCCGGACGGGCGGTATCCCTTGGAGGCCAGGGGATCGGACACCTCACGCACCATCGGCGTGTCGACGGTTCCCGGCGCAAGCGCATTCACCAGCACGCCGTACGGCGCCCATTCGGCTGCCATCACCCGGCAGAGCTGACTGACCGCCGCCTTGGATGCCGCGTACGCCCCGCTGACGACCTTCGGCCGCAGCGCCGCGATCGAGGACAGCAGCACGACCCGCGACGGGTTTTCCGCGGTCGCCGAACGCCGGAGCGGGCGCAGCGCGGATTGGGCGCACAGGAACGTGCCGCGCAGATTGGTGTTGAGGACGAGGTCGAAGTCCTCGATCGGCATGTTTTCCAGCAGCGAGGTGCGCAGGACGCCGGCGCAGCAGACCAGTGCATTCAGTGTGTCGCCAATACCGGCGAACGCGGCGGTGACGCTGCCGGCATCCGCGACATCGCAGACGATCGGCCGGAACCGGTTCTGGAACACGGCGAACCCGTCGCGCACGGCGTCCAGCCGGGGTTCGGCCACATCCAGCCCGAACACCGTCCATCCCGCCTCCAGCAACCGCCGGCATGCGGCGTGGCCAATGCCTGAAGCGGCACCGGTGACCGCAGCGGTTTTGTCCGTACTCATGTTGGCCGTCCCCGTCTTGTCCGTCCCTGCCGGGCTCATGCTGGCCCCCTCTCCCTCGGTTGGAGATATGCTACAATGCGAAGCGCGCGGGCTGAAAGCCGGGTGCGGCGCCTACACGGCCTGGATGCGGACCCGATGCCAGGCGGCGGACAGATATCCCTTGAAATTCCACGCATCCGCGGGTGAGGCCGGCTGTGTCTGGCCGGCGGAGTCCCATGCGCGAACCGCCAGTTCGTGCTCGCCGGGCGGGAGGTCGATTCTGGCCTCCCAGAAGGCCCAGCTCCACGGCGCCTCCGGCCGGCGTTCCAGGGTGGCCTGCTGCCAGTGGGCGCCGGCGTCGGCGGACAGATCGACGCGCTCGATGGTCCGTTCGGTCGCTGTCGCGTATCCGCGTACCGTTGTCGGACCCGCCTTGACCCGGGCGCCGGCGGCCGGTTCGCAGATGGCGGCGTTCAGCGGCATTTCGTTGATCGTGATACCGTTCGCCCAGTCAACGGTCGCTTCGGTCACGTCCGGCGGAAGCAGCTTGTAATCGGTCTGCTGCATGGGATTGTCGGACGGCCCGTCCTGTACGGTGATCGTGGCGAGCCATTTCGGGCTGCGGACGCCGGCGAACCCGGGCACCACCACGCGCAGGGGAAAGCCGTGCTCCGGGGTGAGCGGCTCATCGTTCATCGCGTAGGCCAGCAGCACCTCCGGGCGGAGCGCTTTGGCCATCGGTATAGAGACGCCGTAGCGGAACTGCCCCCGGACCCTGTCGCACGTCTCGAAGGCGACGTGCCGGTCCGGTCCGCTATCGGCGCCGGCTGCCCGCAGCACATCCGCCAGTGGAACCCCGGTCCAGGTGGCGTTGCCGATGGCGCCGCCCGCCCACGGATCGCCCAGGACGGGGCGCACCCGGTGCAGATCGGCGCGGCGGTTGCCGGCACATTGCATCACCGCCATCACCGTCCGCGCCGCAAAGTCCGAACGGAGGTCATGCATCGAGAGATCGAGGGGGAGGGCGATCCGGCCGTGAACCCGTAGCCGGTGCGTTTCGGCACCGATAACCGGGACGGCACCATGGCTGCGCACGTAGAAATCACGTTGCGGTGTCGTAAAACAGGCACGCAGCCGGTCGAGCGGCGTCTCAGCGTTGAACGGTGTGTCCGAGTGGACGATCAGGCCCGTCATCACGCCCTCCGCAGTCATGAACGAGCTGAGTCTGCTCCGGTTCCGGCAGCCGTTGCCACCGGATGACGAAGCGTCGATCGTTGTCGCAAAGAAGCCTTGATGTCGTCTTCAACCCGTCGGATTCCGTTGCCATATGGCCAATGCCTTTACAAGGAGGAAAGTCTCGATGCGCAGGATACTTGTTGCTGCCGCCGCGATTGGCGGGCTGACCGCTCTGACGGGTTTCGGCGCCTCGGCTGCCCCATCGGCCGCCGGGCTGCATGTGACGCCGCCGCAGCCTTTGGTCGTGAATGTCGACTACTACTATCACCACCATCACTGGCATCACCGGCACTGGGATCATGGCCACTGGCACTACTGGGATTAGCCGAACCGCTCGATGATCGCCCGCGCCGGGATCCCCTCGGCGCGAAGTGATCTCAGCGTCGCCGCCTTGTCCCGCTTGGCCAGGCGTCTGCCGGTCGCGTCGGTGAGCAGGCGGTGGTGGGCGTAGGCCGGTGCGGGCCATCCCATCAGCGTCTGGAGCAGCCGGTGCAGATCGGTTGCCGGCTTCAGATCGACGCCTCTGGTTACCAGGGTGACGCCCTGCACGGCATCGTCGTGCGTCAGGCAGAGATGGTAGCTGGCCGGGGCGTCGTTACGCGCGAGCACGACTTCGCCGAATTGTCCGGCGTGACAGGCTATCGGGCCTTGGCCTTCCTCATTGTAGGACAATCCCGGCCGGTTGGCCGCGTCCATGTCCAGCCGAAGGGCGAACCGTTCACCTGCCGCGATCCGCTCCTGGCGTTCGGCCGCCGACAGGCGCCGGCAGGTGCCGGGATACAGCGGAGCGCCATCGGGGCCTTGGGGTGCCGCGGCGGAGGCTGCGATCTCGCGCGCAATGGCAGACCTTGTGCAGAAGCACGGATACAACAGGCCGCGTTCCGTCAGGCTGTCCAGCACGGCGCGGTACTCGGCCAGGTGTTCGGATTGCACCCGTACTGGCCCGTCCCAGTCGAGACCCAGCCAGGTGAGGTCCTCCTGGATTGCATCGGCGTATTCGGGACGGCAACGGGCGGCGTCGATATCCTCCAGCCGGAGCAGAAACCGTCCGCCGGCCGCCCGCGCCCGCCGCCATGCGTTGAACCCGGCGAAAGCGTGTCCCAGATGCAGGAAGCCGGTCGGGCTGGGCGCGAAGCGTGTGATAATCATCCGGTGGCCTGGCACCTAGGGTTGAAGGCGGGCAACGGGCAGGCGAGTGGAAACCGCGCGCAGTGGCGCAGGAACGGGAGATAGCATCATGCCGAGCCTCGAAGCGATCCACTGGGGACCCGCGTCAAAGGCCAAACCCAGGCAGCTGGTGATCCTGTGCCACGGTCTGGGAGCGGACGCGTTCGACCTGATCGACCTGGCCCCGTCCTGGCAGCACGCCTGCCCAGATGCACTGTTTGCCTCGGTTCATGCGCCGTTCCAGCACGATTCGGGCTTCGGCCGCCAATGGTGGAGCGTGGCGGACCGCTCGGCGGCGGTGACGGAGGCAGGCGTTCGCACCGCCGCGCCTTATTTGCACGGCTTTATCGACGCCGAACTGAGCCGGCTTGGCCTTCCCGCGGAAGCCTATGCGATGATGGGGTTCAGCCAGGGGGCGATGATCTCGCTGTTCACCGGCTTGCGCCGGTCGGTCGCGCCGCGCGCCATCCTGGCGTTTTCGGGCGCGCTGATCGCGCCGGAGACGCTGGCGGCCGAACTGGCCAACCGGGCGCCGGTGCTGCTGGTGCACGGGGAGGCCGACGAGGTGGTCCCGGTGTCGCGATCGCGCGACGCTGAGGTTGCGCTGGCGGCGGCGGGAGTGCCGGTCGATGCGCATTACGTTCCGCGACTCGGCCATGGCATCGATGAAACCGGAATCTCGTTCGGGGCGCTGGCGTTGCAGCGAGGGTTTTCGTGACGAAATAATGAAGTCCCGGGCCGTGTTCGTAAGGCGGGTTGCGGCGCGGTTGGCGGTCTGTCATAAACCGTACCGGTTTTCGGCGGCGCACAATATCCGGCGGTTCGACGATCGCTAAACGCCACGGTGTTGCGCTCCGGCTGCGAGGGAGTTGATATGCAGCCGTTGAGCTGGGGTCCGTTATCCGTCTGGTCGTGGCAGGATGCGTTGGTCGCCGTTCTGCAGGAACGGGTCCACCCGGTTATCAACTACGAGGTCGAGGTTCATTCGACCCGGCGGTCGTTCCCGATCCCGTCCGTGGTGGCGCTGAAGCGCTTCCATAAGCGGCGGAAGGTGGCGTTCACCCGCTATCACGTGTTCCTGCGGGACCGGTTCAGTTGCCAGTACTGCGGGGAGACGCTGCCGGCCAAGGACCTGACGTTCGATCACATCGTGCCTCGGTCGAAGGGCGGGATCACCAGTTGGAACAACGTGGTGACCTGCTGCCAGGCGGACAATCTGTTCAAGGGCAGCCGGTCACTGAAGCAAAGCGGCCTGCGCCTGCGGTGCTTCCCGGTCGAGCCGACGCCGCACCAGATCGACGAGGCGGCGAAGTGGCACGTCTCGCGGGAGAACCTGCACCGGACCTGGGTGGACTTCCTGTACTGGGATGCCGCGCTGGAGGCTTAGCAAGGCTTAGTCGTTCGGCAGCATGGCGACGGGAGGGTGGATCATCTGTCTTTGCGAGGGCAGACGGATCGTCCCACGCGCCGCGTCGGTTACGCGATCGCGATCGTAATGTCCGGCGCTGGAGCAAAGCCGGACGGCGATCTATCACATACAGTCGCAATCCGTCAGGAGACGCGCATGCGCCGCCGTTTGGTAAATGGTGACACGCCGTCCCGGCTCGGAATGCCGTTTCAAGTCCGCGTGAAGCGGCTTGTCTCTGGTGAAAACCAATGTGCATCGGCTCACCAGGGTCAGAGCGACGACATGTGCGTCGTTTGATTGGCACGTTCCCAATGCGGCGAGTTCATCTTCGCGCCGACGGAGGACATCATCCGGAATGCGATGCAGGCGGCCGGCGCGGCTCAGTTCAGCCAGCGTGGTCCGCAGACCCGCCTTGTCGAGTTCCGACGTTAGCTTTCCACCCAGGACCAGGCCAGCCCGCTGCCGCGGATTGAGCAGCCAGCGAAGCACGGGTGTGCCGTCAGCGGATCGGGTCGACAGGTCATGGGCACAGTTGGCGTCAACGATCATGCACATGACTTAGAAGCCCAGGAGTTTGCCGTGCTCCTGCATGAAGAAGCTGCGGAACTCGGTCGGAGCATCCATGATCTCGCCCAGATCGTTCAAGAAAAGATTCGCAGCCGTTGAGCCGTGTTGACCTTTTTGGAAGAATATTATCGTGACGTCCTTGGCAGATATTTTCCCAGCTGCCACTTCGATTCGAATCCGGTCGACCAGATAATCACTGTGGGTTTCAACCACGAATGTCGCCCGCCTATCCTTGGTCGCAACCATGGTCGCGAGCAGTGATCCCAGTTCGGCCTGGGAGCGGGGATGAAGATGCACTTCGGGCTGCTGCAACAGGTAAGTCCCGTGCCTGGAGGAATTCTGCACTTGGTATATAACAGGCAAAATTTGGCTGATGCCGTATCCCACGTCGGTCAGGTTCATTGCCGAGCCATTGATCCGAACCATAATCTGGAATGGGTCGAAGTCATTTTTTCCGAGCTGGCGAACGTCAATGTCGCTGAACAGACCGGCGCTCTGACCAAAGGAGATTAGCCCCTGGCGAATCGCGGCCCATCGCTCCGGATCGCGCGATTTCGCGCGCGAAAGCTCCAACGGGACATGCGATCCCTCTGCCGATGCGAGCAACTCGGACGGCGTATAGGTTCGAAGCGGCTGCGTTCGGACTGGAGCCGAAGCGAAAACATCCTGGGCGAGGATCTGCGAAGATTGCACAAGTGCATCAACCAAGGTCCGACGAATCCCAGGGTCGAGGTCGCGCCGTGGCCCACGGTTGAGGCTAAAGAACGTGTCGTTCATCAGGTCCCGTATATATGACGCGTTCTCCCTTAATAGCGACGCCGGCGGCATGCCTTCAATCGGGATGGGGATCGCAGTCACACTGCCATCTCCACTTAGGATGAGAGTTAGCTCAGGCGAATTGGCTTCCAGCGAAAGCTTCAATCCCGTCTTGTCGGCATAAAGCTCATAGGTTCGGAGTTCCGGCTGGGGGGATCCCTTGCCAAATGAAAAGCGGTGGCTCAAATCACTGGCCGCGTTTTGAGACCGGCTTCGTCCATTGCGACCCGATGGAATATGTATTGACATACTGAAGTTTTTGGCGCGTCCGCCCTTGCCACCCTTGTAATGGGCGATCTGATCGAAGCCGCCGAGAAAGTACGGGTCGCGATTGAACGGATTACCGGTTTGGCGAGAGAGGCTCTCCAGCACGAACCGCAGGCCAGCCAGGAAGGACGTCTTCCCCGCGCTGTTTTCGCCCACGAGCAGCGTTATCGGCCGTATCTCAACAGGTTCCCCTTGTCCGAAGCAGCGGAAGTCGGTGAATTGAACGCTATACATCGACCCTACTCAGTGTGAGTTGGTCAGGCTACCATGTCGGATGTTCCCGGCCAAAGCGCTCATGCCGGCGGTCGCGCTTCCCCGAGCGCACAGCCGCAGCGGCACCCGT